>CAZBIP010000039.1:0-5969 GCA_964491885.1 uncultured Vicinamibacterales bacterium | reverse complement strand
GGATCGTCATCGTAGACGTGTTCGGCGACATCCACCATGGCCCTATGCCTCGGACCGCGCTGTGCCGGCGCTCAGGTGCCGTGACGTGGCCAGAGTGCGGAGCGCCGCCAGATCCCGGGCGAGCCGCGGCTCGCAGACCGCCGGCCACGCGTCCCGCTCGAGGGGGCGGCACGCGGGCTTCGACTCGGCCTGCCTGGCGAGCGCGAGGATCGCCTCCAACTCCGCGTGATCGAGATCCGGGAACCGGGAGAGGAACTCCTCGTCGCGGATGGGCACCTGGAAGCTGCCGCCGTGATCCTCGACCGAGAGGGTGACCTGCCTGGGCAGTTCGGCGAGCCGCGCGATGATGGAGGCGAGATCCACGATCCCGTCGCCGGCCGGTACGGGGAAGGTGACCAGGCCGTCCGGCGACACCATCACGCCGCCGTCCTTCACGTGCGTGCTGACCACCCAGGGGAGCAGGCGCCCCGACGCGGCGACCGGCTCCTCGATCATCGTCAGCAGGTTCATCGTGTCGAGGCAGACGCCGAGCCAGTCGCCCGGGTCCGCGTCGCACATGTCGAACAGGCGGATCAGTTCGAAGGACGTGAACTCGAAGTGCGTCTCGATGGCGAGCACGACGCCGTGGTCGCGCAGCATGGCTGCCTGGGGCCGGAGGGCGGACGCCGTCTCGCGCAGCAGCAATTCCGTGGGCGGATTGGCGGGGTTCCAGCGCATCAGGCCGCCCGAGCAGGACCGGACGACCGTGGCGCCGAGGACCGACGCCTGTCGCGCCGCGCGCTGGTTGTGGTCGAAGAGGCTCCGCCGCGCCCACGTGGTCATGTCGCGGGGGATGTGCTGCGCGCCGCCCCACTCGAGGTAGAGGCCGCCGTCGGCGACGAACGCGCGCAGGTCGGCGAGCGCCGCCGCGTCGGTTCGCGCCTGCCAGCCGGGCGACAGGCCCGAGAACGAGACGCCGTCGGCGCCGTGCGAGGCCGCCCACTCGAGCGTGGCGAGCGGCGAGAGGTCGAGCGGGAACAGCCCGTAGTTGTCGAGGCCCACGCGCCAGCGCCGAGGCGCGCCGTCGCCGGTCATCGGATCGTCACCATGGCCCACAGCAGCAGGATGACGACGCCGACGAGGACCCACGTGCCCAAGAACCCGATGTAGTCACTGCGGGCGGGCTTCAGGATCTCCCAGTTCTCGCCGCCGAACCACTTGTCCGGGTCGTACTTCCGCGGGTTCGCGTACGCCTCGGCGACGGCGGCCGCATCGGCTTCGGGCGTCGGCTGCACGGGCGTGTGGACCCGGGCGAAGAACCGGTCGAGCGTCGCGCGCGGTTCCGGGCGCGTGACGAGCGACAGCACGGCGAGGGCGAGGAACGGGAAGAGCGCGTCGAAGTAGAAGCGGGCGGCCACGAGCTGGGGCTTCGACCAGCGGGTGAAGTCGACGCCGAACCAGCTCATCACCCAGAGTTCGGCGTGGAAACGGCCGAGCCCTTCCTTCGGAGACCGCGGGTCCTCCGGATCCTGCTGCACGACCTTTTCGAAGAACACGCCGACCGGCGGCATGACCTGGGTCCGCGTGATCGGCTCGCCCGGCCGCGCGGCCCGGCCGGCGGCGACGTCGTCGTTGGTGGCGGGCGCGGTGGACACGACCGTGCGCGACGCCGTCTGGACCAGCCACGGCTCGTGGCGGCGGGTGGCGTCGAAGCGCTCGAAGGCCGTCGGGATCGCCGCGTAGAGCAGGATGCAGACGGCGACCTGCACGATGACGGCCCATTTCGTGACGCGGCGCCACACGAACCCCAGCCAGATGGAAGCCCCGAAGATTGCCGGGATCGAGATGATGTACTGGAACAGGCCGAGGAGGTTCTCGGCGGCCATCGCGACGAGGATCGCGCCCGCCAGGGTGACGGCGATGACGGCGCGGCCCACGAGCATGTAGTGCCGGTCGCTTCTGTCGGGCACCAGCGGCTTGTAGAGGTTCCGGATGAACAGGGCCGCGTGCGACACCGCCGACGCGTCCAGCGTGGACATGTTCGCGGCCAGCACGCCGACGAGCATCAGGCCGATGGCGCCTGGCCACAGGAGGTCCCGCGTCATCACGCCCCAGATGAGATCCGGGTCGTGCAGGCGGCCCGCGTAGAGGCCGATGGCGATGAGGCCCGCCAGCGCCCAGAAGAGCATCAGGATGCGCTTGGTGAACATCCCGCCGATCATGCCGACCCGCGCGGAGAACTCGTTCGTCGCCGACCCCGCCGTCTGCATGCCGGACACGACGGCGACGATCGACACCAGGTTCGCCAGCACCATCGCCAGCACGGTGTACCAGGCGTAGTCGCTCAGCGACGCCGAGCCGAAGAGCTGGAACATGTGCGGCGGCACCGCGGCGTGCAACCCGCCGAAACCGCCGAGCCTGGCGAGGCCGACCGGCACGAGGATCACCGAGAAGATGACGATCAGCACCCCCTGGATGCCGTCGGTGATGGCCGCCGCCCGGAAGCCGCCCATCATCGTGTAGGCCCCGACGACGAGGGCGTAGATGACGAAGAACCACGTCTGGTTGACGTGGGACACGAAGGACCGCAGCTCGCCGCGCTGCTGCTTCTGCCGCAAGACGTGCCAGCGCGCGTCCTGCGCCGGCTCGAGTCCTGCCTGGCGCACCGACTCGAGCTGCCGGTACTCCTCGAATTCCTGGATGCTGGCCCGCTCGACTGGCGTGCACTCCTCGATGGCCTTGGGCGTCATCGCCACCATGGTCTTGCCGGCCACGAGCATGCCGATGCCGCCGCCGATGAACGCCGAGAGCGCGAGCGTGAAGACCGCGTACGAGGCAGCCAGGAACGGGCTGCCGAAGCGCTCGGCGTAGTAGTCGCCGATGGTGACCAGGCGCACCCGCCTGAAGAGCATCGTGCTGAACCAGTAGAACGGCGTGAGGAACAGCACGAGCGACTGGATCCACATGCCGCCGATGCCCTGGCGGTAGACCTCCCGCGACACGGCCACGGCCTGGTCGGCGTTGGTGGAGCAGCCGAAGTTGAGGAAGAACTGGTAGACCTTGCCGAGCTTGCGGCCGGCGAGGAAGAAGTCGTCCATGCCCTCGGACGCCTTCCCGACTTTGCGGCCGATCCAGATCACCGCCACGAGGTAGGCGGCGATGATCGCGACGTCGACGACGTGGAGGCCCCACAGGTGCATGTCGGACGCGCTCCCGGCGCGTGCCGGACGGACTGGACACGCGACGGGGCCGGCTCCGCAGCCGGCCCCGCCTCACCGACTCCCGATCAGATGAGTTCCGTCGTCCCGGGGATGGCCACCGCGTCCACCGGGTTCGGCCCGAACTCGTACGTCTTCGGCGACAGGTCGAGCTTCGACGTGTTCATCGCCCAGTCCCACGAGATCGCCCGGCCGGTGTAGGCGCTCATCCGGCCGATGATGGCGCACATCGTGCTCTCGGCGACCTGGCGCCCCTCGTTGAGCGGCGCGCCCTTGCGGATCGACGCGATCAGGTCGATGTGCTCCTGGACGTACGGATTGACCTCGTCGGCCTCGAACGTCCACGGCGACGCCCCGGTGATCCGGGTGGCGCTCGACGTGCTCCACGCGACGCCCTTCGTGCCGACGATCCGCTCCTCGACGCGGTCGTTGGCGCCCTTCGTCTGGCGGCACATGCTCATCACGCGCACGCCGTTCGGGTACTCGAACTCCACGGCGAAGTGGTCGAAGATGTTGCCGTACTGCGGCGCCACGCGCACCTGGCGCCCGCCCATCCCCATCACGTTCTTCGGCATCGCGCCCATCGCCCAGTTGACGACGTCGATGTTGTGCACGTGCTGCTCGACGATGTGGTCGCCGGAGGTCCAGGTGAAGTAGAGCCAGTTGCGGCACTGCCACTCGATCTCCGTCATGTTCGGCGTGCGGTCCTTGACCCACAGGTCGCCCTGGTTCCAGTAGCACTGCGCGGCCACGATCTCGCCGATCTGGCCGTCCTGGATGCGCTTCATCATCTCCAGGTACCGGCGCTGGTGGCGGCGCTGCGTGCCGGCGACGATGGCGAGGTTCTTCTGCTTCGCGAGCTCGGACGTGGCGATGATCGACCGGATGCCCACCGGGTCCACGGCCACCGGCTTCTCGATGAAGATGTGCTTGCCCGCGTCGATGGCCGCCTTGAGGTGGATGGGCCGGAATCCCGGCGGGGCCGCCGTGACGATCAGGTTGACCTCGGGCACCGAGCAGACGCCCTTGTAGTTGTCGAACCCGGTGAACTGCCGCGACGCCGGCACCTTGACGCGGGACGCGAACTCCTTCGTCAGGCGGGCCAGCGACGATTCGACGCGGTCGGGCACCAGGTCGCCGAGGGCGACGATCTCGACCGCCGGGTCGGCCCTGAGGCAGTCGATGGCTGCGCCCGTGCCGCGCCCGCCGCACCCGATGACGCCGACCCTGATGGCGTCGGAGCCCTGGGCGAAGACGCCCATGCTCCCCGGAATGGCCGCGGCCATGGAGGCCGCCGCCGCCGTCTTGACGAAGTCGCGCCGCGTGACCGTCGTGTGCTGCTCGTTGCTCATGTCGTCAGTCTCCTCAGAATGCGTCGGCATGGCGGTACGCGTCGATGACGGCGCGTTCCCCCTCGATGCCCGGCCGGCTCTGGCCGTGCTCCATGCAGATCGGGCCCTGGTAGCCCCGGCCGTGGATGTACTTGAACACGTTGCGGAAGTTGATCTCGCCGCTCGTCGGTTCCTTGCGGCCCGGGTTGTCGCCCACGTGGAACGCCCCGATCTCGTCCCAGGCGGCCTCGATGTTCGGGATGATGTTCCCCTCGCTGATCTGCTGGTGGTAGACGTCGTTCACGATCTTGCAGTTGGGGCTGCCCACGGCCCTGCAGATCTGGTAGGCCTGCGGAATCTTCGACAGGAACAGCCCGGGATGGTCCTTCGGGTTCAGCGGCTCGAGCACGATCATGAGGCCGGCCGGCTGGCAGACGTCCATGCAGGCCCGCAGGTGGTCGATGACGTTGGCCGTCTGGTACTCCCACGCGAGGCTCTCGTCGAACCGCCCGGGCACCACGAGGGCCGTCTTCGCGCCCGTCCGCTTCATCGTTTCAACGCCGTCGCGCATCTTCTGGAGGAGCGCCGCGCGCACCTCCGTGTCGCGCAGGACGAAGTTCTTGCTCTTGAAGTCGGCGAGCAGCACGAAGGGCCCGAGGATCATGCCGCGCTTCTCGAGTTCGCGGACGATGAGGTCCTGATCGGCGGGCGGGCGGCTCATGAGGCCGTTGTCGAACATCGCCGTGAAGCCTTCGTTCGAGGCGAACTCGACCTGCGCCGCCAACCCGGTGCCGGCGTGCAGCTTGAATTGGCCGAAGCTCGGGGCGTAGCGCAGCCGGAATTTCGGCTTGGGCGCGCCGGGCGGTTTCGGGGGCGCCTGGCCGGGTTTCCCCGGGCTGGCGAGGGCCGGGAGCGGGGCGGCCGCCAGGGCGGCTGCGGATGCCAGGCTCCGGGTGATGAAGTCTCTGCGTTTCACGGAACGCTGCCTCCTTGCGGGGGTGGGGCACACGCCACTCGGCGCCGGGCCCGTCGGGGCGGTCGCACGGCCTCCGGCCGCGCCGGCGCGGCAGCAGTCTATCACCGAGCGCCCGCGATGCGAGGCGTCCACCTCGCGCGCGGGCCCCGCCAGCGTCGAGCCGCGGGACTCGCGGGCGAGGCCGAGCGCATGGACGGGGTCTGGCCATGCGCAGGCCCGGCCCCCCAACGGTCGGCATTGAGGTAACATGCCGGTCCCGCACAGGCTGGGAGGACCGCGATGGCGGACGCGTACCGCGAGTTGGCGGAGTACTACGACCTGATGGCGGCCGACCCCGGCATCCGCGCCTTCTACGGCGAATGGCGTCGGACGCTCATGGCTGCGGCACGGGCGCTGAAGCTCCGCCCGAAGGTCCTCGTGGACCTGGCGTGCGGCACCGGGAACACCGCGATTCCGTGGACGCGC
>CAZBIP010000038.1:14616-20304 GCA_964491885.1 uncultured Vicinamibacterales bacterium | reverse complement strand
ACCCCATCAGCAGCACGCCCTTCGGGATGTGCCCGCCGAGCTTCTGGAAGCGCTGCGGCTCCTTCAGGAACTCGATGATCTCCTGGAGCTCCTCCTTCGCCTCGTCCACGCCGGCGACGTCCTTGAACGTGACCTTCTTCTGGGTGCCCGAGGACAGCTTCGCCTTGCTCTTGCCGAAGGACAGCGCCTTGTTGCCGCCGCTCTGCATCTGGCGCATGAAGAAGATCCAGAAGCCGATCATCAACAGCACCGGAGCCCACGAGTAGAGGATCGTCGCCCAGGGGCTGACCGATTCCGCCTTGGCCGTGATCGCGACGTTGCGCTCGACCAGCTTGTTCGCCAAGCCCTCGTACTGGCTCGGCGCGTAGGTGCGGAACGCCTCGTTGGCCTTCGTGGTCCCCGTGATCTCGTTTCCGGCGACGGTCACCGCGGCCACCTGGCCCGAGTCGACCCAGGTCATGAACTCCGTGAACGGCACCGACCGGTCACGCGGCGAGAACGTCGTCTGGAAGTTCCAGACGACGACCACCACGACGGCCAGCACCAGCCAGAACAGCAGATTCCTGAGGGTGGAATTCACTCCTCGTGTTCCTCTCTTGCCAGGCGATCAATCCTTAAGATTACCACGCTCCGTGTGCGCGGCGTCGCGCGGGCCCCCTCGGCCACGGCGTGCCCGCCGACCCAGAGGATCGTATCGGCGGCATCGACGACGAGCGGCACGCGATCCCGGTCCGCCCTGGGCACCTTCCGGTCCACCAGCACGTCCTGCAGCTTCTTCCGGCCCGCCATCCCGAAGGGCCTGAACGCGTCCCCGGGGCGCCGGGACCGGACCGCCAGGCCCACGGCTGCGGCTGAGGCCGCGATGACCGCCGCCTGGCCGTCCGCGCTAACCGCCTTGGCAAGAGGCATTTGCGAGGAAGACCAGCGCCGGGCCACCGCATGAATCACGCACCCGCACTCGGGGACGGCGACGAAGCCGGGAACCGGCAACTCGTACCGGAAACCCGCCGGGGCCGTGCGCGCGCGAGAACCCCTGTTGTATAAGACAACTTCCGCGCCGTTTCGTTCCACGCGGACGCCCGGGAGGTCGGCGGCCCGGCGGCCGCGGCCGGTGAGCGACGCGAGCGCCAGGACCTGCTCGACGTGATCGAACCCGTGAAAACGGGTGCTGTCGACCCCGGCCAGGGAGCGGCGGACGATCCTCCGGGCGAGCGCGGCAGGCATCCCGGCGAGCGCCGCCGCGTTCAGGCGCACGCGAAGGCCGGGCTCTGAGGTCGCCAGGCCGGCCTCGGCTTCCTCAGCCAGTCGTTCCAGCCACTCGTCCTCGTCCCGCAGCACCGCCGCCTCCCTCGCCAGGACCTCGGCCACGTCAGAGCCGAGATGCCCGGCGAGCAACGGGAGGAGCCGATGGCGCACCCAGTTGCGCGGGATGCGGAGGTCCTGGTTCGACGAGTCGGTCCGGAACGGCTGGCGCCGGCGGGCCAGGAACGCTTCGAGCTCGCGGCGGCGCACGTCGAGCAGCGGCCGGACCACGCGGCCGCGTTTCGGCCGGATGCCCGCGAGCCCGGAGGCGCCGGCGCCTCGGAGCACCCGCAGGAGGAACGTCTCCGCCTGGTCGTCGCGCGTATGGCCCGTCGCAATCAGATCGGCCCCCAACCGTGCGGCGCCTCGCTCGAAGAACTCGTAGCGCGCGCGCCGTGCGGCGGCCTCCACCGACGCGTGCGACGCTCGGGCCAGCGCGGCCGCGTCGACATGTCCCACCTCGATGGCCAGCCCGAGCGAGGAGGCGAGGCCGCGGCAGAACGCCTCGTCGCCGTCGCTCTCCTCGCCGCGAAGGCCGTGGTTCAGGTGCGCGAGCCCGGCGACGGTGAACCCGCCCCGTTCGGCCAGGCCGTGCAGCAGGAGCAGCAGCGCCACCGAGTCGGCGCCGCCCGACACGGCCGCCAGCACCCGCGAGCCGGGCGGAATCAGGCCTCCGCGCTCGACGGCGCGCCTGACGCGGTCCGGCAATGACATCTTCGACACGGAAGGTGTGCGGGACGGGAGAAGAGGGGCCGCTCGCGGACACGAGCGGCTCCTCCAGACGCGTGGTGCCGGTGCAGGGACTTGAACCCCGGACTCCGCGGATATGAGCCGCGTGCTCTAACCAACTGAGCTACACCGGCGTAACACCCTATTCTAGTAGGGACGAGGGACAAGGGGCAAGAGACAGGGCCTGCCGCGCCGAGGCCGCGGAAGCACGGCGTAGCCCTGACTCCGGCGAAGGCGGGGGCCGGGGGCTGGGGGCTCGAGGCCAGGGGCTGGGGGCCGGAACTGGATGCCAGGCGCCAGTCAGACAGCGAGTCCAGTCGCGCGAGGCGACGGTTCTCGAGCCCGGATACCCGCCGATGGTTCTATTGTGGTATCACTATGGAACCAACAGAGGCATATCGTGGCTGTGAGCTTCTCGATCAAGAACGTTCCGGACGAGGTGGCGGAGGCGCTGCGGGTCCGGGCGAAGCGCAACCACCGGTCGCTCCAGGGCGAGCTGGTGGCGGTGCTCGAGGCGGCCGCGCGGGATTCCGCGGTCACCGCGGGGGCGCCCGCGCCGATTGCGGTGCGGGAGACGGCCGCGGCGTGGGGCATCGACGCAGGGGCCGCGCAACCTGCCGCTCTTCCTCTGCCGCCTCCCCGGACCGGGCGCCACGAGTTCGGCCGCATGTTGCCCGAGCCGGCGATTCCGATCCCGCATGCCACGATCTCGGAGTTCTGCCGGCGGTGGAGGGTGACGGAGTTCTCGCTTTTCGGGTCGGTCCTGCGCGACGACTTCCGGCCCGACAGCGACGTCGATGTGCTCGTGCGCTTCGAGCCGGACGCGCCTTGGAGCTTGTTCGACCTGGGCGCCATGCAGGCCGAACTGGGCGGGATCTTCGGGCGCGAAGTAGACCTGGTGGAGAAGGATGCCATCGAGAGGAGCCGCAATCCATTCCGCCGGGCCCACATCCTGGGCCATCACCGGGTGATCTATGCAGCGTGACGCCGCAGCCATCGTCGACATGCTGGAGTCCGCTCGAGCCATCCGGGACTTCACCGAGCGACTCGATGAGGCTGGGTTCATGAAGAGCCGCCTGGTGCGGGCGGCCGTGCTGTATCAGTTGACGGTGATCGGGGAAGCCGTGCGGCGGGTGTCAATGCCGACGCGCCTTGCCCATCCCGAGGTGCCGTGGTTGGGAATCTCGAACATGAGGAACGTCCTCGTCCACGACTACGATGACGTGCGGCTCCCCCGGGTCTGGATGATCGTGACGCGGCAAGTCCCGCTGTTGATTGCGGCGCTCGATCCGATCGTGCAGTCGCTCCTCGCGCAGCCGCCTGGCGAGACTCCGGATTAGCCACGGCCAGGAAGTAAGGTGACCGGCTACTTCTTCCGCAGGAACGCGCCCGCGATCGCCGCCACCACAACGCCCGTGACAACGGTGCCGAGGACGCCGCTCAGGGCGTTCATCAGCGGCGTCTGCAGGGCCGCCGACGCCGAGACCTGCGACTGGATCTCGGCCTCCGACATGCCGGCGGCCTTCAGCAGTTCGGCCTGCGCCGCCTGGAGGTCGGTGAAGTACGTCGGGAACGCGACTGTCGTGAAGAGCAGCGAGCCGGCGAAGATGATCGCGCTCGCCACGAGCGACAGGACGAGGCCGTTGAGCACCTGCCCGCCCCAGGTGGCGGAAGGCGCCGTCTGTCGCAGGGCCCAGATCACGATGCCGACCTCGAGGAGGATCACCAGGAAGAACAGGTTCAGCATCACGGGGTCCTTGTACCAGCCCGTGAATCCCATGACGAACGTCCAGACGACGGTCAGGACACCCAACAGAACGCCGGCTCGGATGGCTGTGCGCATGACTCGCTCCTTGCCCTGGGGGGCTGTTCGGTGTGCGGGGTGAAGAGACGATCTTACCCCAACGCACGTATACTGCCCGCCGTGGCCGCAGCCCATCCGCCCGCCGCGCATCACCCGCGCCCGCCCCTGAAATGGGCCGGCGGCAAGCGCTGGCTGGTCCCGCACGTGCGCAAGTTGTGGCACCGGCACGATCACCGGCGGCTCGTGGAGCCCTTCTGCGGCGGCCTGGCGGTGGCCCTCGGCCTCGTGCCCGAGCGCGCGCTGCTCAACGACCTCAACCCGCACGTCGTCAATTTCTACCGTCACGTCAGGCGCGGGCTGGTCATCAGCCTCCCGATGGAGAACGCGCGCGACGCCTACTACGCCTACCGCCAGCTGTTCAACGCGCTCCTGGCGGCCGGCCGCGGGCACACCGCCGAAGCGGCGTCGCTCTTCTACTACCTCAACCGCACGGGGTACAACGGGCTCTGCCGGTTCAACAGCCGGGGCGAGTTCAACGTTCCGTTCGGCAGCTTCGCCCGCATCGCCTACGTCCGCGACTTCTCCGCCTACCGGGCCGTGTTCTCGCGGTGGGAGTTCTCGAGCGTGGACTTCGAGGCCCTGCGCCTGAAGACCGGCGACTTCGTGTACGCCGACCCGCCCTACGACGTGCCGTTCACGCAGTACGCGCGCGCGCGGTTCACGTGGGACGACCAGGTCCGCGCGGCCGAGTGGCTGGCCCGCCACGAGGGGCCGGTTGTCCTCTCGAACCAGGCCACGCCGCGCGTCGTCGCGCTGTATCGCCGGCTCGGGTACGACCTGCAGTTCCTGGCCGCGCCCCGCCGCATCAGTTGCACCGGCGATCGCACGCCCGCCCGCGAGGTCCTCGCGATGCGGAACCTCTGAAGGGCGGCGCGCGCCGACGGACGCGGAACGCGTCAGCCTTCGCCCGGCCGCGGGAGCAGCACCGCAAGGCGCTCCCTGACTTCCGAGAGCACGCCAGCCGGAGCCCGGCAGGCCAACTCGGCGTGCCGCGCACGCCAGTCGACGCTCCTGACCTGGTCCGCGAGGACGGCACCGCCAATCGGCAGACCGGCCGGAAGTTCGACCTCGAAGGGATACCCCTCGACGTGACTGGTGATCGGGCAGCAGATCGCCAGGCCGACGCGGGCGTTGTAGGCAGCGGGCGAGAGCACGAGCGCGGGCCGGCGACGGGCCTGTTCGTGCCCGGTACCGGGGTCGAGGGACAGCCAGACGATGTCGCCCGCGCGGGGGCCGTAGCCGCTGCCGGTTACCACGCTTCGCGACCGGCGCGCGAACCGAAGTCGGTCTCGCCGTGGATGTTCTCCGGGGTGACTCTCTCGAGCAGGTCTTCCAGCCGAGGGGGTGCCTTGGGCGCCGGTGTGACGACGAGGGTCTTCTTCACCATGGACAGGTCCACCAGCGAATCCCGTACCAACCCGAGCTGATCGGCAAGCGGTTTGGGAAGGCGAAGCGCGAGGCTGTTGCCCCACTTCTGGACCCTGGCTTTCATGGGAAGATTCCTCTGTTCCAAGCCAGATGCGTATCTACAATGAGGATACCGTTTCAGCGGCGCGGGGGCAAGCCAGGATCCAGCCTCGTGCGGCAATTTCAACGGTGCCGCGTTCGCGCGATGGCAGAATCCGCAACCGCGGCCCGGCCGCCCGAGCGCTTGCCTTCGCCTGATGCCGCCGGCGCCGCGCGCTCCATTCTGAATTCTGACTCCTGTCTCCTGACTTCTGTCCTGCCCCTATCCCTTCTCGATGAGCGCGGCCGCGAGCAGCGGGATCAGGATCTCGTGGTGGCCGACGAGG
>CAZBIP010000038.1:0-14516 GCA_964491885.1 uncultured Vicinamibacterales bacterium | reverse complement strand
CTCGATGAGCGCGGCCGCGAGCAGCGGGATCAGGATCTCGTGGTGGCCGACGAGGGAGTAGCCCTTCCCGCCCGTCCCGGCCGGCGGCCTGGTCACGACGTTGGTTTGCGGCCTGTAGAGCCTGACGAAGTCGAGGTTGACCGTGGTCAGCCCCGCCAGCGGGATGCCCCGGTTCCGGGCCAGGGCGACCGCCTTGAGGAAGACCTCCGGGAGCACCACCGCCGAGCCGCAGTTCAGATACACGCCGCGGTCGAGTTTCGCGACGTTCGACGCGAAGTAGCGGAAGTCGCGCAGACTGCCTTCGCCGATGGCCCCGCCAGACGCCTTCGGGTGCATGTGGATGATGTCGGTGCCGATCGCCACGTGCGCCGTCAGCGGGATGCCGAGCCGTGCCGACGCGCACGCGATGCTGGCGCGGGCGAATGGCGGCTGCGCGGCCGAGAGGTACGCCGCCACGGATTGCCCGAGTCCCATGCCGCGCGAGACGCCCTCCGTGATGGCGCCGTTGAGCAGCCGGCCCGTCTCGTCGGCCATGCCGAAGCGGCCCGGCCCGAGCGCTTCGTCCACGTCTTCGGAGGTGGACCCGGCCAGCGCGATCTCGAAGTCGTGGATGATGCCGGCGCCGTTCGTCGCAAACGCCGACACGAAGCCCCGCTCGGCAAGGTCCACCAGGATCGGCGCGAGGCCGGTCTTCACGACGTGCGCGCCGAAGCCCCAGATGATGCCGCCGCCGGAATCGCGCGCGGCGGCGATGGCCGCCGCGACGGCCCTGAAGTCGGCGGCGCCCAGGATGCCCGGCAGGCTCTCCACGAACGCGGCGACGCCGGCGCCCTTCGCGTGCGGCTTCGCGAAATCCTCGACCTTGACCTTGCTCGCCCGCGACGCGAGCGGATACGTCGCGACGTCCGACAGGTCGAATTCCTCGTAGGGGAACGGCATGGCCTCTCCTCACTCGGATCGCGAGACCCGGCGGCAGCATCCTACCGCAACTCTCCCAGCAGCCCCTGTCCGGCGCCCCGGGCCGCCCGCGCGGAGGCTCCCGTCACACGATCAGCATCGCGTCGCCGTAGCTGTAGAAGCGATAACGCTCGCGCACGGCCTCGCGGTACGCCGCGAGCACGGTCTCGCGCCCGGCAAAGGCCGACACGAGCATGAGCAGCGACGAGGCTGGAAGATGGAAGTTCGTGACCAGCCCGCTGATCGCGGCGAACGCGTACCCGGGGTAGATGAAAAGGTCGGCATCGGCAGGGCCGGGCTGGACGCGCCCGCTCCCGCGCGCGACTGCGGCCTCGAGCGCCCTGGTCGTCGTCGTGCCGACGGCCACGAGGCGACGGCCCTCGTCGAGCGCGCGGTTGATGGCCGCCGCGGCGCCGGCGGAGATGGCATACCGCTCGGGATCCACGGCGTGCGCCTCGACGTCTTCGGCGCGCACGGGCTTGAACGTCCCGTACCCCACGTGCAGCGTCACGCACGTCCGCTCGATGCCGGCATCGTCGAGGGACTGGAGAAGCCCGCCGGTGAAGTGCAGGCCGGCCGTCGGAGCCGCCACCGACCCGGCCTCGCGCGCGAACACCGTCTGATAGCGGTCGCGGTCGAGGTCGAGATCGGGCCGCTTGATGTACGGCGGCAGGGGGATGTGGCCGATCGCCTCGATCGCGTCCATCACCGAACCCGAGTCCGCGCTCCACAGCCGGACGACCCGGCGCCCGAAGAACCGCTGCTCGAGCACCTCGCCGCGCAGCGTGCGCCCGCCCCGCTCGAACACCACGCGCCGGCCCGGCTTCATGCGCTGCCCGGGATGCACGAGCGCCTCCCAGCGCTCGCCGTCCAGGCGCGCGAGGAGCAGCACTTCGACGGCGCCGCCGCCGGGCTCGCGCTCGCCGATGAGCCGGGCCGGGAAGACCCGCGTGTCGTTGAGCACGAGCAGGTCCCGGGAATCCAGGAAGCGCGGCAGGTCGCGCACGCCCGCGTGCGTGACGCCGCCCGTCCGGCGGTCGAGCACGAGGAGCCGTGACGATCCCCGTTCCGTCGGCGGGTACTGCGCGACGAGTTCGGCCGGCAGGTCGAACGCGAAGTCGGCGACTCTCATCTCACGTAAAGGGGTCGGGTCTGTTTTCGCAAACCACCAAATCGTAAGACGTAATTGTCATTTGCGAAAACAGACCCGACCCCGTGCTATCGGAACGGGAAAAGGATGGCGCGGCCCATGTAGACCATCGACGCCAGCACGAGCGCGAGCACGCCGAGAATCAGCACGCCCGCGAGCAGTACGATCGCCCAGTCTCCGCTCGACGGCTTCACGCCGGGCCGTTCGTGCCGTTCGAGGAGCGCCAGGTTCAGGCTGTTCGACTTCCACGCGAAGTCGAAGACGTCGCCGACCACCGGGAAGGCCCCCGCGACGAGGTCGATCACCACGTTCAGCAGCATCCGGAGCATGACGACGCGCGGCACGCCCAGCCGGATCGCCCGGTAGAGCAGCGTCAGCGAGAACGACGCCGTGGCCACGTCGCCGGCGCCGGGGATGAGGCCGATGACGGGATCCAGGCCGAAGCGGACGGGCGTTCCCGGCACGCGGTACCGCGAGTCCATCAGCCGGCTCCACTGCCGGAGCAGCTCGATCTGCCGCGCGCGATCATCGGCCATGGTGCCGCCAGGTTCCGAACTCAGGATGCTGACTTCTGACTCCTGACTTCTGACTTCTGAATTCAGAATGCCCAGCGCAGCAGCACCGACCCGACGGTGAACCCGGCCCCCACGGACACGAGCACGACGAGGTCTCCCTTCTTCAGGCGCCCCTGCCGGATCGCGTCGTCCAGCGCCAGCGGGATCGTCGCGGCCGTCGTGTTTCCGTAGTCCTGGATGTTCAGCATCACCTTCGATTCGGGCAGGCCGAGCCGCTCCCCCGCCGACAAGATGATGCGGCGGTTCGCCTGGTGCGAGACGAACAGGTCGATGTCGTCGGGGGTGTACCCGTGCGCGTCGAGCACCTTGCGCGTGATCTCCTCGGTCTTGCGCACGGCGAACTTGAAGACGGTCTGCCCGTCCTGCTTCATGAAGTGCATCTTCTTGTCGACGGTCTCGTGGCTCGCGGGGTGGAGGCTCCCGCCCGCGGGCATCTGGAGCGCGGGCCAGATCGAGCCGTCGTTCTCGCACTCGCAGCCGATGATCCCCAGGCCCTCCTCGACGGCCGGCTCGATGATGACCGCGCCCGCGCCGTCGCCGAACAGCACGCACGTCGTCCGGTCCGTGTAGTCGGTGATGGCGGACATCACGTCCGTGCCGACGACGAGGGCGCGCCGGCACCGGCCCGCCGCGACCAGGTCGCTCGCGATGCCCACGCTGTAGGTGAACCCGGAGCACGCCGCCGCGACGTCGAAGCCCCAGCACTTCGTGGCGCCGATCTTGGTCTGGATGAGCGACGCGGTGTTCGGGAACATCATGTCCGGCGTCGTCGTGCCGACGACGATGACGTCGATGTCGTCCGGCGTCAGCCCCGCCTGCGCGATGGCCTTCAGCGCGGCCTCCTTGCCCAGGTCCGACGCGGCCACGCCTTTCTCGACGATGTGGCGGGTCTTGATGCCGGTGCGCTGCAGGATCCACTCGTCCGTCGTGTCGACCATCCGGCAGAGCGTCTGGTTGTCGAGGATCTTCGGCGGCACGTACGTCGCCAGCGCGCTGATGCGTGTCTTCGGGGCGGAATTGCCGTTCACCACAGTCGCGAGTCCTTTCCTGGAGCCTGAAGGCCGAAGTACGCGTACGCCCGCGGCGTGGCCACGCGGCCGCGCGGCGTCCGGTCGATGAAGCCGATCTGGAGGAGGAACGGCTCGTAGATGTCCTCGATCGCGTCCTGCTCCTCGCTGATGGCGGCCGCGATGGTCTTGACCCCGACGGGGCCGCCGCCGAACTTGTCGATGATCGTGCGCAGGAGGCGCCGATCGATCTCGTCGAAGCCGTGCGCGTCGACCTCCATCATGGCGAGGGCCGCCTGGGTGACGGGCACGGTGATGTCGCCCGCCGCCCGCACCTGCGCGTAGTCGCGCACGCGCCGCAGCAGCCGGTTCGCGATGCGCGGCGTCCCGCGCGACCGGTGCGCGATCTCGGAGGCGGCCTCGTCCGTGATCGCCACGCCGAGGATGCGCGCCGACCGGCGGACGATCACCTCGAGGTCCGCGTCGGTGTAGAAGTCGAGGCGGTGCACGATCCCGAAGCGGCCGCGCAGCGGCCCCGTCAGGAGGCCGGCGCGCGTCGTCGAGCCGATGAGCGTGAACGGCTGCAGCGGCAGCTTCACCGACCGGGCGGCCGGACCCTGGCCGATGACGATGTCCAGTTCGTAGTCTTCCAGGGCCGGGTAGAGGATCTCCTCGATCGTCGCCGCCATGCGGTGGATCTCGTCGATGAAGATGACCTCGCGCTCCTTGAGGTTCGTCAGCATCGCCGCCAGGTCGCCCGCCCGCTCGAGCACCGGCCCCGACGTCGATCGCACCGGCACGCCCAGCTCGTTCCCGATCACGTACGCCAGCGTCGTCTTGCCGAGGCCGGGGGGGCCGTAGAGCAGCACGTGATCCAGCGCCTCCCGGCGCTGCTTCGCGGCGGTGATGGCCACGTGCAGGTTCTCGCGCACGCGGTCCTGGCCCGTGAACTCGTCCAGCGTCCGCGGGCGCAGGCCGACCTCGAACTGCGCGTCCTCGTCGTCCGCGCGCGTCGACGTCACCCGCCGGGTCTCGTCCGTCATCGTCTACAGGCGCGCCAGCTCGCGCAGCGTCTGCCTCAGGGCGGCCTCGAACGTGGGCGAGGCCAGGCGTCCGAGCGCCGCGTCCACCGCCTTCTCCGCCAATGGCCGATGGTAGCCCAGGTTCAGGAGCGCCGAAAGGACGTCGTGCCGCAGCTCGCCGCCCGGCGCGCCGGCGCCGGACTCCGCCGCCGCCCCGCCGATCATGGCCGTGGTGAGCTTGTCCTTCAGCTCGAGGCCGATGCGCTCCGCCGTCTTCTTGCCGACGCCGGGGATGGCGGTCAGCCTGGCGACGTCTCCCGCGTGCACCGCGCGCACCAGGTCGCCCACCTCGATGCCGGACAGGACCGCGAGCGCGAGCTTCGGACCGATGCCCCCGATGCCGATCAGCCGCTCGAAGATCTGCTGCTCGAGCTCCGTCGAGAACCCGAACAGCGCCAGCGCGTCCTCGCGCACGTGCGTGTGGATCCGCAGCGCGACGTCCGACCCGGTCTCGCCGAGCTTGTAGAACGTCGAGAGCGGCACGGCGACGTCGTACCCCACGCCGGCGACGTCGACGACGATCCGGTTCGGCTGCTTCTCGGCCAGCCGGCCTCGGAGGAACGCAATCATGGCCGGTACTCGCGCCAGCTCTTCGCCACGCGGCGCGCGCGGCCGCCTGCCGGGCGGGTGGCGCGCTCCGCGCCCGCCGCCGCCTTCGCGGCTCCCGCGCTGTGGACGTGGCAGATGGCCACGGCCAGGGCGTCCGCGGCGTCATTCGGCTCCGGCACCTCGGCGAGCCCCAGCAGCAGCCGCACCATCTCGCCCACCTGCCGCTTCTCGGCGCGGCCGTATCCCACCACCGCCTGCTTGATTTCCGCCGGGGCGTACTCCACGAGCGGGTAGCCGCCCTCCGCGGCCGCCAGCAGCGCGACGCCCCGGGCATGCCCGAGCTTGAGCGCGCTGCGCACGTTCGCCGCGTAGAAGACGCTCTCCACGGCCACGCAGTCGGGCCGGTGGCGCCGGAGCAGCCGGCCCAGTTCCCGGTGGATCGCCAGCAGTTTCTCGGGGAACTCCGCCTCGGGCGGCGTCGTGATGGCCCCGCACGCGACCAGGCGGTGGCGGCTGCCGTCGGTCTCGATGCAGCCGTATCCCGTGCGCAGGGAACCGGGATCGACGCCGAACACCTTCACTCGAATGCCTCGAGCTCCTTCTCGTCGACGTCCATGTTCGACCACACGTGCTGCACGTCGTCGTGATCCTCGAGCAGGTCCAGCAGCTTCAGCATGCTCTGCGCGGCGCGGCCCTCGAGCGACACGTAGTTCTTCGGCAGCATCGCCACCTGCGCCGACGCGGTCTCGACGCCGAGCTTCTCGACGGCGTCCTTGACCGTCGGGAAGGCCTCGGGGGCGCTCAAGACCTCCCAGTTCTCGCCGTCGTCGCGCAGGTCGTCGGCGCCCGCGTCCAGGGCCGCCGCCATCAGCGCGTCCTCGGACGCCTTCGCCTTCTCGATGACGATGTAGCCCTTCTTCTCGAACATCCAGGCGACCGAGTTCGACTGCCCGAGATCACCGCCGTACTTCGTGAGCAGGTGACGGATCTCGCCGACCGTCCGGTTCTTGTTGTCGGTCATCGTCTCGATGATGAGCGCCACGCCCCCCGGGCCGTACCCTTCGTAGGTGACCTCTTCGTACTGGACGCCGGGCTCCTCGCCCGTGCCCCGCCGGATCGCCTTCTTGATGTTGTCGGCGGGCATGTTGACCTGTTTGGCCTCGGCAACGACGGTCCTGAGCCGGGGGTTCGAGTCGGGGTCCCCCCCGCCGGACCTGGCCGCCACCGTCAGTTCCTTGATGATCCGCGTGAAGATGCGCCCGCGCTTGGCGTCGGCGGCGCCCTTCTTGTGCTTGATCGTGTGCCACTTGGAATGGCCAGACATGTCAGAACTCCAGCAATATCTTGAGGAAACCCGGCGCGTTCGCGCCGGAAGATCCTAGCACGCGCCTCCGACCGCCAACAAGGATCCCGCCGGAACGCGGTCGGCTGTCGGGGTCAGACCCTTCCGTCGCTTTGTTGGGGTCAAACCCCACCCGTTCCGGGGGGCGGAATGGGGCTGACCCCAACGAACTGACTCCAGCGAATGGCCGACCGGGTCAGGCGCGGGTGGCGAGGAGCAGCCAGACGTCGGCGCGCGGATCCCAGGGGCCGCCCTCGTAATCGCCGAGGACCGCCGTCACCCGGAACCCGCGGCGTTCGAGGCGCGCCGCCATGTCCTCGACGGAAACCGTGCGGAACGCCAGCGAGAACGAGTGCGCGCGCGACTGGGTCCCCCGCCGTTCCACGAACTCCTGATCGAATACCGTCAGGCCCCGCGCCCGGTCCTGGCGCACCGACTCGACGAGCGTGATCCGGGTCCCGCTCCGCCCCGCCGGGCCGCGCAGCTTCACCCGCCGGTCGTACTCGGACCACGACGCCAGGTCCGACACGAGATCGATGCCGAACGTGCCCCCGGGAGCCAGGACGCGGTGCGCCGACGCCAGCGCCGCGTCCAGCGTCTCGTCGTCCAGGAGCGACTGGAGAATGCCGTACGGGGCGGCCACGAGATGGAAGCCGGCCGCCGGGAACGGAAGCGCCCGGACGTCCCCGCGCACGAACTGCAGCGAGCCCGCCATGACCGAGCGCCGCGCCCGCTTCCGGCCGCGGGCCAGCATCGTGGCCGAGCGGTCGAGGCCGACGACGCGGGCGCCGGCCTTCGCCATGGGAATCGACACCCGGCCCGTCCCGCACCCGAGTTCGAGGACGGCGCCGTCCGCCCGCGCGGCCAGGCGCTCCCAGAACCGGACGTCGCGCCGGCCCATCGTGCGCGCGTTCTCCCAGTCGTAGAACCGCGCGTAGTCGTCCCAGCCGCGCCAGCCTTCCATGCCCGGACCCGCCGGCCGATCAGAACTTCGCGACGAGCGCCACGGACGTCATGGTGTCGGTGCTCTTGAACCCCGGCACCGGGTCGCTGATGTAGCGGATGGTGTTCGCCACCTTCAGCGACAACAGGTCCGTCAGGCGCGCCGTCACGGCCGCCGCCTGCTGCAGCCGCCAGCCGCCCGGGTCCGAGAACAGGCCGACCAGCCGCACGTCGTCGGTGAACTCGGCCGTCTCCGAGATCTTCCAGCGGTAGGCGCCTCCGGCGGACCACGAGGCCGACGACACGTCTTCCCCGGCAAAGCGCTGCTCGTGGACGTACCCGAGGCCGCCGTCGAGCGTCACCAGGTGCACCGGCACGTCGATCAGCTTGTACTGGACGCCGCCGAGCAGCGAGTGGCGGTTGAGCACGCCGGCGAACTCGTCCCGGAAGTAGTCGTACTGGCCGAGGCCGGACATCCTGGGCGAAATCGTCCGCGCCGCGCGGAACAAGTACGAATACGTCTCGGCCGTGAGCGTGGACTCCGACTCGTTGCGGACGAAGGCGGCCTTGTTGGTGATGACCCACTGGTCGGGCCGGTAGATGAACGCCCCGCCCAGGCCGATGGTCTGCGTGGAGGCGTTGCCGGTCGTGCCGACGAAGGCGAACTCCGCCGTGCCTTCCTGCCTCGGCGGCGGCGGCGGTGGCGCCGCCTGCTGGGCCTGGACGAGCGCCGGGAACACCATCGACATCAGGACGAACACGAGGACATGTCGCTTCACGTGACGAAACTCCTCTCCGACCCTCGCACGGGTGCGGCAAGTGCCGGCGCGCCCGCGCCGGCCATGGAACGTCAGAAGATCACCCCGACGGTCAGCGGCAGGAACCGGCCCGTCGCGCGCGTCCTTCCGCCTGGCGTGACGAATTCCGGCCCCCAGGTCGAGTGGTACCGGATCTCGGCGAAGAACCTTCCGGACCTGGCGCCAACGCCGACGTTGACGCCCAGGTCTGTACTCGACCGCGAACCGGACAGGCGGCCCGCGCTCACCCCACCGGGTTCGCACACGAACCAGTAGGGGTCGCACACGCTGGCGCTGCCGCCGCCGGAAGCCGCAAGCGTCACCGAGCGGCGGTAGAGGCCGGCGCCCGCCAGGATGTAGGCCCGGACGCGCCCGGGCGGCGCCTGGAACATGAACGCCGCCGACACGAACTGGAAGCGCGGCTTCACGCCGACCTCCAGGCCCAAAGGCGGCTTGGGCCAATCGCCCTGCGTGCCGAACCGGGACCACAAGCAGTCGAATCGCAAGACGGCCTGCTCGGTGAGGTTCCACGCCGCGCCGACGGTGGCGCCGGGGCCGGGCGAGAAGCGGTCCGCGCTGTCCGACAGCGGGCCGACGACGGCGCCGCCGATCGTGATCGACACGGGCCTGTCTTGCGCGGACGACGGAGCCGGCGCCGCAACCGCGGCCGCGGCCACCAGCAGACACCCTGCCAACACGTTCGACCCGCGACTCCGCACCCGCATCCGGTTCCTTCAGCCAGTCTACATCACGCTTCCCCGGCGCCGCGTCCGGGTCCGGCCGGCCGCCCGGGCAGCCGCCGCGGATGCGGATAGAATGCCGTATCCGTCGCTCGATCCGCGGGGCCGCCGTCATGCCACACCTCAAGCACGACCAGCCGTCGTTCGATCTCGGGACGGCCGCCCTCGCGGCGCGTCACCTGTACGGGTTGGAGGCGGCGGCGGAGCCCCTGCCCGGCGAACGCGACCAGAACGTGCTGCTGACGACGGCCGGGGGCGAGCGGTTCGTCATGAAGATCTCGAGCGCCGCGGAGGATCCGCAGGCGCTCGACCTTCAGAACGCCGTGCTCGCGCGGCTCGCGTCGGAGGCCCCGGCGCTGGGCTTGCCGCACGTCCGCTTCGCCCCGGACGGCGCCGCCATGGCCACGCTCCGGGCCCCAGGCGGCAGCGCCCACGCGGTGCGGCTGCTGACGTGGGTCCCCGGCCGCGTGCTGGCCGCCGTGCGCCCGCACACGCCGGCGCTCCTGCACGGCCTTGGCACCCTCCTCGGTACGCTCGACGCGGCGCTCGAGGGCTTCGACCACCCCGCCGCGGATCGCGACCTCGGGTGGGATCCGCGCCGGACGGATTGGGTCCGGGATTACCTGCCGCTCGTCGAAGACCCGGCCCGGCGGGACCTGGCCGCACGCCTGCTCGGCGAGTCGGACGCGGCCGTGGCGCGCCTCGCGCCCGCGCTCCGGACGGGCGTCGTGCACAACGACGCGAACGACTACAACGTGATCGTGGACGGCGGCGATCCGTACACGCGCCGCGTCGCGGCGGTCGTGGACTTCGGCGACTGCCAGCGCACGTGGACGGTCAACGAGGCGGCGGTGGCGGCCGCCTACGCGGCCCTCGACAAGCCCGACCCGCTGGCGGCCATGCTCCCGATCGTCGAGGGCTATCACGCGGCGCGTCCGTTGAGCGAAGCCGACGTGGAGGCGATCTTCCCGCTCGTCTGCCTCCGCCTCGCCGTCAGCGTAGTCAACTCGGCGTACCAGCGCCGGGAAGAGCCGGCAAACGCGTACCTGACCATCAGCGAGCGGCCCGCGTGGGACCTCCTCGGGAAACTGGCGGCCATCCACCCGAGGTTCGCGCACTACGTCTTCCGCCGCGCGTGCGGCCTCGAGCCGTGCCCGTCGTCTCTGGCGGTGCGGGAGTGGCTGGCGAACCGCGCCCCGGCGATCGGCCCGTTGCTCGCGCCAGACGCCCGCACCGAACGGCGCGTCGTCTGCGACCTCGGCGTCGGCAGCCCGGACGCGGGCACGCCGGCCACGTGGAACGACCTGGGGCGCTTCTCCCGCGACGTCCAAACCCGCATGTCCGGGGCCGGCGCACGCGTCGGCGTCGGCCGCTACGACGAGGTCCGCGGCGTCTACACGAGCGCGCTGTTCGAGAAGCCCGGCAACGACGGCCCCGCGTGGCGGACGGTGCACCTGGGCCTCGATCTCTTCGTGGAGCCGGGCACGCCCGTCCTCGCACCCCTGGACGGAACCGTGCACGACGTGGCCGACAACGCGGGTCCGCTCGATTACGGACCGACGGTCATCCTGGAGCACCGGGCGGGCGGCGAGGGGCCGGCCTTCTACTCGCTTTACGGGCACCTGTCGCGCGAGTCCGTCTCCCCGCTCGCCGGGGGCGCGCGCGTGGCCGCCGGCGACGTCATCGCCCGCGTCGGCGCGCCCGGCGAGAACGGCGGCTGGCCGCCGCACCTGCACTTCCAGATCGTCACCGACCTCCTCGACAGGCAGGCCGACTTTCCCGGCGTCGCCGACCCCGCCGAACGCGAGGTCTGGCTGAGCCTGAGCCCCGACCCGAACCTCGTGGCCCTTCTCCCGGAAGGCGCCGCCGCGCCTCGCGCCGCGGCTGGCGACGGCATCCTCGCTGCCCGCCGCGGCCTGATCGGCAAGTCGCTCAGCGTCGCCTACCGCCGCCCGCTGACCATCGTCCGCGGGTGGATGCAGCACCTGTTCGACACGGACGGCCGCGCGTACCTCGACGCCGTGAACAACGTCGCGCACGTGGGCCACAGCCATCCGCGCGTCGTCGAGGCGGGCCGGCGCCAGATGGCGCTGCTGAACACGAACACGCGCTATCTGCACGAGCGGCTGGTCGAGTACGCCGGCCGGATCTGCGCCACGCTTCCTGATCCGCTGTGCGTCTGCTACTTCGTCAACTCCGGCAGCGAGGCGACGGAACTGGCGCTGCGCCTGGCCCGCGTCTTCACCGGGAGCCGCGAGACGATCGTCGTGGACGTCGCGTACCACGGCAATACGAACGCCGCCGTCGAGGTCAGCCCGTACAAATTCAACGGACCGGGCGGACAAGGCGCGCCGCCGCACGTGCACGTGGTGCCGACTCCCGACGCGTACCGCGGGCTGTACCGCGACGGCGCCGCCGACGCGGGAGCCCGCTATGCCTCGCACGTCGCCGACGCCCTCGGTCGCGTCGCCCGCGCCGGCGGCCGCGCGGGCGCGTTCATCGCCGAGTCGGTCCTGAGCTGCGCCGGGCAGATCGTGCTGCCCGGCGGGTATCTCCAGGCAGCCTACAGCCACGTGCGCGATGCCGGCGGCGTCTGCATCGCCGACGAGGTGCAGGCGGGCTTCGGCCGGGTCGGCTCGCACTTCTGGGCGTTCGAGACCCAGGGCGTCGTGCCGGACATCGTCACGATGGGCAAGCCCATCGGCAACGGCCACCCGCTGGGCGCCGTTGTGACGACGCGCGCCATCGCCGATGCCTTCGCCAACGGCATGGAGTACTTCAACACGTACGGAGGCAACCCCGTGTCCTGCGCCATCGGCCTCGCCGTCCTCGACGTCATCCGCGACGAGGGGCTCCAGGCGAGGGCGGCAGCCGTCGGCGACCGCCTGCTCGCCGGCCTGCGGGACCTGATGCGCCGCCGCCCGCTCATCGGCGACGTGCGGGGCCTGGGCCTCTTCATCGGGATCGAGATGGTGCTCGACCGGGAGTCGCGCGAGCCCGGCGGCCGGGAGGCCGGCCTCGTGGCCAACCGCATGCGCGACCGGGGCGTGCTCGTCAGCACCGACGGGCCGTTTCACAACGTGATCAAGATCAAGCCGCCCCTCTGCTTCGCGGACACGGACGCCGACCGCCTCGTCACGGAACTGGACCAGGTCCTCGGTGAGGACTGCCTGCGGCGTTGAGGGCCGCCGGGCGCCCGGCGATCCGCGCCGGGTCCCGGGCCTGTCCCGTGAACTACTCCTTCGCGGGCACCGTAGTAGAAGGAGGGCCGGCTGGGCGTCGGCCCACGAGGTGCCCATGCGTCAGATCAGGCCCATCACCCTGCTCGCGGCGGCGGCCGTTTCCGTCTGGTCGATCCAGGGCGTCACGCCCCTCCGGGCGCAGCAAGCGAAGCCGCAGGCGCCCCTGACCGATCTCGACGCGTTCATGGCGCGCGTGCTCGAACGGCGGAACGAGAACTGGAAGACCCTGCACGACTACATCCTGAGCGAACGGGAATCCTTTCGGATCCTCGGCCCCGGCGACGTGCCGCTCGTCGGCCAGCGCCGCGAGTTCAGCTGGTTCGTCCGCGACGGCTACCTGGTGCGGAGTCCCGTCAAGGCGAATGGCGCCACGCTCGGCGAGGACGAGCGCCGCGCGTACGAAGCGGACTGGCTGGCCAAGGAGCGGAAGCGCGAGGAGAAGGCCAGGCTGAAGGCCGCGAAGAACGAGGGCGCGCCTGCCGCGGCGGCGGACCGGGCCCAGGCTGAGACCGGACAGGCTGTCGAACAGGCCGTCGTCGGCGAGATGCGGACGATCGAACCGGGCTCAGGGCAGGAGGCCGTCGACATGGTGGGCGGCGAGCCCCGGTTCATCTCCGAGGCCTACTTCATGAAGTTCCCTTTCGAGCCTGGGAACTACTACCTGGCCGGCCGCGAGACCATGGACGGCCGGGCGGTTCTGAAGGTCGAGTACTACCCGTCGCGGCTGTTCAAGGACGAACCGGATCGCGAGAAGACGGAGGTCACGGTCGGCGCCGCGACCGGCGACGTCACGGTGCGGAAGACCGGCGAGTCCGCTGGCCAAACCAGCGTCAAGCCGCCCAGGAAGCCGCGTCGTGAAGACGACGACCTGGATCGCGAGATCGAAGCGGCCATGAACAAGGTGACTCTCGTCACCATGTGGATCGATCCCCAGGAGCACCAGATCGTCAGGTTCACGTTCGACAACGCCGATTGGGGCTACCTGCCGGGCCGCGCGATCGTCCGCGTGGACGAGGCGCGCGCGTCGATGACGATGGGGAGGTTCTTCGACGGCGTGTGGCTGCCGAAAGCGATCACGTTCCGCTTCGGTGCCACCTTCGCGAGCGGGTCCTACACCGTGGGGTACACCCGGGAGTTCTACGATTACCGCAAGGGCGAGGTGAGCGCCAGGATCCGCGCGTACGTCCCGAGGGAACCCTGACGTGACGCCCGGCCGTGCCGCCTCAGTCGTCGTGGCCGCCGCCGTGGCGGGACTGCTCGCCGCGCCCTGGCCGGCTGCGGCCGCCGCCCAGCCCGGCCCGCAGGAGGTCGTGTCCGAGGTGCGCGTTCACGGCAACTACCGGACGCCCGACGAAGAGGTGCTGCGCCTCGCGGGGATCGGCGTGGGCCAGCCGCTCGAACCCGGCGGCGTCGAAGCCGCCGCCAATCGGCTGCGGCAGAGCGGTCGGTTCGACACGGCGGACGTGCGCAAGCGGTACCGATCGCTCGCCGACGAGGCGCTGGTCGCCATCGTCATCGTCGTCTCGGAGCGCCCCGGCGTCGAGAAAGGCGGCGTGATGCCGGGCCCGCTGAAGCGGGTGCGCAACGCGCTCATGGCCTCGCCGACGCTCGAGTACGCGGACGGCTACGGCGTCACCGCGGGCGCGCGTGTCGCCTTCGCCGACGTGTTCGGCAAGGGCGGCCACGTCGCCGTGCCGATGACGCTGGGATCGACGCGGGGGGCGGGGGTCGAGATTGACAAGACGCTTCGATCCGGTCCCGTGCGGCGCGTCCAGGCGGGAGCCGGCGTCGCCAGCCGCGAGAATCCCGCCTACGGCGTCCGGGACCTGCGCCAGGAACTCACCCTGTCGGCGAGCCGTCCCGTCGCCGGGGCCGTGCGCGTCGGCGCCCGCGCGAAGTGGGCCGACGTGGCGTTCGGCGCCGTCCGCGACCGCTTCGTGTCGTACGGCGCCGGCATCACGCTGGACACCCGGGCGAATCCCGCGTTTCCGAGAAACGCCGTCTTCGCGAGCGCGGCGTGGGACGTCCTGCGCCCCGACAGCGGTTGGGCCGTCAACCGCTACACGCTCGACGCGCGAGGCTACGCGGCCCTCGCCGGGCCCGCGGTGCTGGCCGTCGTGGCCCGATCGGAGA
>CAZBIP010000037.1:12685-21874 GCA_964491885.1 uncultured Vicinamibacterales bacterium | reverse complement strand
TGCGCGGCGCTCCCGGTGCGCCATCTTGCGGGGGCGAGGCGGACGGATGCGGACGGCGGTGCGCGGCGAGCCCCTGGCGCCGGCGGGGGCGCATCCGGGTTGGCCCCTCGGGGGCGCGTTCGTGCGTGGTCCTGGCCTGTAGCACGGTCGTAGGTTAACATAACATATATTATCAGACTTTATCGATCCGGCTCCAGAACGCCCCCTGTGGATGAACTGTGTGCACTCCCCCGCAGCCCTCTCGCCTTGCGCCGCTCCTCGGGACGACGGCCCGCAAACCCGCTGCCCGCGCCGCCCCGGTTACGCTTTCGATGACGCTTCAGGCCGGCTCGTTTCGACGCCACAGCCGCCGAGTCCGCCTTCGCGCGCCGGATCGCACGCCGACCTGGCCCGCGCCGTCCCGGCCACGTCCGCGGTCCGGCCCGGCGGCGCGCCGCCCGCGCTCCGTGTGGTATCGTGTCCGCACCTGCGTATGCTGACCGTCCTGGATCGCTACGTCATCCGAGGCGTGATTCCGCCGCTCCTGATGGCGCTGCTGATCTTCACCTTCATGCTCGTCATGCCGTTCCTGATGGACCTGGCGGAGACGCTCATCTCCAAGGGCGTCCCCTTCACGGTGGTCCTGTCCCTGATGTGGACCCTCGTGCCCCAGGCGCTCGCCGTGACGATTCCCATGTCGCTGCTCGTCGGGCTGCTGGTGGGCCTCGGCCGGCTGTCCAGCGACCGGGAGTGGGTCGCGCTGCAGGCTTGCGGCGTCGGGATCGGCCGGCTCCTCAGGCCGGTGCTCCTCCTGGGCGTGGTCGCGACGGCGGCGACCCTCTACGTCTACATCTGGTCGGTGCCGGACGCGAACCAGACGGCCCGCGAGATCCGCTACGGCGTCGTGGCGCAGCTCGTCGAGGGCGAGGTGAAGCCGCGGGTCTTCTTCGATCACTTCCCCAACCGCGTCCTGTTCGTGCGGGACGTGCCCGCGGGCGGCGGCGTCTGGCGGGACGTGTTCCTCGCCGACACGACGACCCCGGAGAGCCCCGTCGTCTACCTGGCCGACCGTGGCCGGATGGCCCTGAACCGGGCCGAGCGGTCCGTGCGGCTCATCCTGGAGGACGGCACGCAGCACACGAGCAAGGCGGACGCGCCCCAGGACTACAGCGTGGCGCGGTTCGAGGAGCTGGTGCTGAACCTCGACCCCGAGACGGTCTTCCCCAGGTCCGGCCCCGCCAGGGGCAGCCGCGAGATGACCATCGCCGAGCTCCGGGCGCTCATCGAGACGTACGAGAAACAAGGCGTTTCGACGCACAACGCGGTGATGGAGATCCAGAAGAAGTTCTCGATCCCGGCGGCCTGCCTGGTGTTCGCGCTGCTCGGCGCGGCGCTGGGCCTGACGACGCGGCGGGACGCGAAGTTCGCGAGCTTCGTCCAGGGGGTCGCCCTCATCTACGCGTACTACGTCATCCTGGGCAACTCGCAGTCGGCGGCCAAGGGCGCGTGGGTGGCGCCGTGGCTGGCGACCTGGATCCCCAACATCGTGCTCGGCGCGCTCGGCGTGGTGCTGGTGCTGCGGCGGGCGCGCCGCGATTCGCGATGGGCCGCGGCCCTGGGGCGGACGGCCGGGCGGCTGCGGGCCCTCGTGCCGGCTCCGGCGTCGTGGAGGCGCGCGACGGCCGCGGGCGGGGGCGCCTATCGTCGCGCCGCCGCCGCGGGCAGCCGGTGGTCGCGGTCGTGGCAGCTGCGGGTGAACGTCCTCGACGGCTACGTGGGGGCGATGTACCTGCGCGTGTTCGTGCTCTCCCTGGCGGCGCTGCTTGGGCTGTTCGAGCTGTCGAGCTTCATCGACCTGTCCGACAAGCTCTTCAAGGGCACGGCGTCGGCCGGGATGCTGGCCGAGTACCTGTGGTTCAAGACGCCGCAGTTCGTGTTCTGGTGCATCCCGATCGCGGTCCTCCTGGCGGGACTCGTGACGGTCGGGATCCTGACGCGCACGAGCGAGCTGGTGGTCATGCGGGCGTGCGGGATCTCGCTCTACCGCGCGACGGCACCGCTGCTGGTGCTCGCCGTGGCGGCGAGCGGCCTGCTGTTCGGCATGCAGGAATACGTGCTGGCGTCGTCGAACCGGCGCGCCGACGCCCTCATCCACCTGATCCGCGGGGGCTCACCCCGGACGTTCGACATCCTGGATCGGAAGTGGATCGTCGGCCGGAAGGGCGAGATCTACAACTACCTGGCGTTCGACCCGCGGCGCACTGAGCTCACCGCGTTCTCCGTGTTCCGCTTCGCGCCGAAGGCGTGGCGGCTGCAGAGCCGGGCGTTCTACCGGACGGCGGCGTTCACCGGGCGCGCCACCGGGTTCGAGGAGGCGGTCGTGTGGGAAGGCCGCGACGGATGGGTGCGCGAGTTCGATCGGCAGGCGGAGGAGCGTGCCTACCGGCCGGCGGAGCGCGCGGACCTCGTCGTCGAGCCGCCGCAGTACTTCATGACCGAGGACACCGACGCCGAGCGCATGACCTACGCCCAGCTGAAGCGCTACATCGTCGAGCTGCGCGCCAGCGGCATCGACGTGACGGGCTACGAGGTGGAGCTGCACCGCAAGGTGTCGTTCCCGTGGGTCACGATCATCATGACGCTGATCGCCGTGCCGTTCGCGGTCACGACGGGACGGCGGGGGGCCATGTACGGCATCGGCCTGGGGCTGGTGATCGCGGTCGCCTACTGGTTCGCGACGAGCGTCTTCGGCGCTGTCGGCGCGAGCGGCGTGGTCCCGCCGCTGCTCGGCGCGTGGGCCCCGAACGTCCTGTTCTCGGCTGGAGCGGCCTACCTGCTGCTGACCGTGCGGACCTGAGCGCCCGCGAGGGGCCGGGGCCCGTCAGCGTTCCGTGCGCAGGCCTTCGATCCAGGCGACTCCCCCGTCGCCGGGCCTGGCGTTCACGGTGTCGAACACGAACAGGAGCGACTCGATGCGGCGCGGATCGAACGCCCGCCGCTCGCCGGCGCCCGCGGTGCGCATCTCGTCGAAACGCACGGCCACCTCCCGCGGCTCCGGCTCGAGGTACACCGATCGGTGCCAGCGCAGCTCGACGGCGCCCTCGACGATCCGGACCTGCACGGACAGGCGGAGGGGCCTCGACGCGGACCCGCGGAACGCGATCCGCGCGGCGTCGCGGAGCGGTCCGACGTCGCGCGTGACGAGGGCGGCGAAGGGGCTCCCGGCGCCGGCGCCGAGCTGGAAGCGGAACGTGTGCCGCACCTCGCCGTTCCGGGCGGACTCGAAGGCGCCGGTGGACGACGGGTCCCGCTCGACGTGCCAGGCGCCGGGGGGCAGCACGAGCCGGTCACGGGCCGGCGGGAGCGGCGAGGGCCGGGTCCCGGCGACAGGCCCGACGTAGACGGGATTGCCGACAATCCACGGCAGCGGCGGGTCCCCGGGGGCGCCGGGTACGAAGGCCTCGACGCGGTAGACGCCGGCCTCATGCCCCTCCCACACGAGTTCGGTGTCCGGCTCGATTCGGATTGGCTCGCCATTCCGGATGAGCGTGATCGTCGATCCGGGCGGCCCGTTGCTCCTGGCCCGGATCGTCACCAGTCCGTCGAGGGGGAGCCGGCCGCCCTGCCGCGCGACCTGGCCCCCTGACTCCGCGCGGACATCGAGCCACGCGGGGCCCGCCACGCCGTCGAAGGCGGTGTAGACGCGGCCGGCGCGGACGGCCCCGAGGATGGCGGCCGCGTCCGTTCCGGCATCCCCTGAGAGCGGCGCAGGCAGCTCGACGCGCAGCGAGAACGACCGGAACGTCGCTTCGTACGACGGCGCCTTCACGTAGAAGGTCTCGTCGTACGGGTCGGTCTTCCCTCCCAGTCCCATCCGGGCGTGCGCGTCGGCGCCGGCGAGGCCGACGACGGGGCGCGCCTGCGTCAGGCGGTCCCATCGATCGAGCGTGCCTCCGGGCCGGTCGAAGAGGGAGACGACGGTTTCGGCGGGACGCCCGGGATAGTGCAGGAGTGCCGGCAGCAGCCGCCACCGCGCCTCGTCGCGCCACTCGGAGTCGGCGTTGAGCCACTCGATCGCGTCGAACGGCGCGTCCCACTCGTCCCACCGCAGGGCCTGCTTGGGCGAGTCGGGGTGCGCGGCGATGCCGAACCCGCCCAGCCGCGCGACGTCCTCGACGACATCGCGGGGTTCCCCGCCGAGGGGGTACGGGGGCGGCGGGAGCCCGAGGGCGGCGTAGTGCCCTCCCGTCGTGCTGATCTCGACGGCCTCGATGCAGAGCACGCCGCCCAGGTAGCGCGGGGGTGCCGTGCGGCGGAAGCCGTCGCCGTGGTCGGTCAGGATGACGAACTGGAGGCCGGCTCGGGCGGCGGCGGCCGCGATGTCCGCCACGGTGCCCGTGCCGTCGGACGCGCGCGAATGGATGTGGTACGCGCCGCGCGCGGCGGGCGCGGCACCGGCGTCGTGCGTCGGCGGCGGCGCGAGCCGGCTCGACCGGGGCGGCAGCGTGAGCGCGGCCCACGCGGCCCAGGCGACGGCGCCGGTCAGGCCAATCTGCGCAATCCGCTTACCCGTCGTCATCCGTCGTGCCTCCGTCCGCTCCCCTACTGCCGTGGATGGAACCGATCGTAGACCGCGCGCATCCGCGTCTCGATCACGTGCGTGTAGATCTGCGTCGTGGACAGGTCGGCGTGCCCCAGCATCAGCTGGATGGCGCGCAGGTCCGCGCCGTGGTCCAGCAGGTGCGTCGCGAACGAGTGCCTGAGGACGTGCGGGCTGACGTCCGGCTTCAGGCCGGCGCGCCGGGCGTGCGCCTTGAGCAGCTTCCAGAACCCGACGCGCGAGAGCGCCCCTCCCCTCGCGTTCAGGAAGAGCGTCGGGGGCGAGGCCGGGCGCGCGATCGCGGGCCTCGCGTCGGACTGATAGCGGCGCAGGCACGCGACCGCCCGGTCGCCAAGCGGGACGAGGCGCTGCTTGCCGCCCTTGCCGGTGCAGGTCAGGTAGCCGGCGGACAGGTTCACGTCGACGGCGCGGAGCGCCACGAGTTCGGAGACGCGCAGGCCGGTGGCGTAGAGCACCTCGATCATCGCGCGATCGCGGAGCCCCAGCGGCGTGGACGTGTCGGGCTGTTCGATCAGGCGGTCGACGTCGCCGGGCGACAGGTACCGCGGCAGGGCCGGCCAGGGCCGCGCGCCGTGCAGGTCCTCGGCGGGGCTCGCGCCGAGGCGGCCCTCGCGGACGAGGTAGCGGTAGAAGCCGCGGATGCCGGCGACGGCGCGCGCGGCCGATCGCGGCGCGAGCCCCTGCGAGAGCAGGCCGCGCACGAACGCCTCGAGCTGCGGGCGCGTCAACTCGACGACCGCCACGCCCTCGTGCCCGGCGAAGGCGGCGAGCCTGGCGAGGTCGCGGGCGTAGCCCTCGACGGAGTTCGCGGCGAGCCGGCGCTCGACGCGAAGGTAGTCGAGGTAGGCGTCGAGGGTCCGCGCGGATTCGCCGCCGGCCGGCGCGGCGCCGGGCGCTCCGCCCGGTTTGACAGGGGTACCCCCGGGCGCTAGTATCGGCCGGCGCGCTCTCGCGAACCCGGGGACCTTCATGACTCTCCACTCCAGGTGGCAGCAACTGCCCACCGAAGCGATCAACCCGGCGAGCCTCTCGATCGACAAGCTCGGCTCGGCCGAGATCATCGACGTCATGCTGAGCGAGGACCGGCGGATGCTCGCGGCGGTGGCCCGCGAGCGCGAGCGGATTGCACTCGCCGTGGACATTATCACCCAGGGGCTGCGGAAAGGGGGCCGCCTGGTGTTCGTGGGCGCGGGGACGAGCGGGCGCCTCGGCATCATCGAGGCCGCCGAGATCCCGCCGACGTTCGGCGCGAGGGCCGACCTGGTGCAGGCGGTGATCGCCGGCGGCAAGTCGGCGATGTCGGTGGCGCGCGAGGGGCTCGAGGACCGCTACGACGAGGGCGTCCGCTCGGTGTCGCGGCTGCGGCCGACGCGGCGCGACGTGTTCGTCGGCGTGTCGGCGAGCGGCATCACGCCGTACGTGCGCGGGGGGCTGTCGGTCGCGCGGAAGGCGGGCGCGCGGATCATCTTCGTGACGTGCGATCCGGCCGCGGAGCTGCAGACGTTCGTGGATCTCACGATCGCGATGGGCGTCGGGCCGGAGGTGATCGCCGGGTGCACCCAGCTCAAGGCGGGGAGCGCGACGAAGCTCGTGCTGAACATGCTGACGACGGCCTCGATGATCCGGGTCGGGAAGACCTGGGGCAACCTGATGGTGGACGTGCAGCCCACCTCGGAGAAGCTCAAGGATCGCGCCCGCCGGATCCTCATGATCGCGACCGGCGTCGATCGGGACGGCGCCGACAAGCTCTTGCGGCGGGCCCACTCGAACCTGAAGGCCGCCATCGTGATGCAGAAGACCGGGCTCCCCTACGCCAAGGCCGTTTCGCGGCTGCGGCGCGCCGGGGGCTTCGTGCGCGAGGCCGTCGGCGAGGACATCGAGCCGCGCCTGCGCGACCTGCTCGGCGCGGACGCCCCGAAGCCCTGACGCGGCCGCACGGCCGCGCGCCCCGCCCGCTTCCGGAGGATTCGGACCCCATGCACCTGCTGGACCTCGCCGTCATCGTCGTCTACCTGGCGGGCACCGTGGCCTTCGGCGCCTGGTTCGCCCGCAGCCAGCGGGACGTGAAGGACTACTTCGTCGGGGGGCGCCGGGTGCCGTGGTGGGCGATCATGGGCTCGATCGTCGCCACCGAGACCAGCACGGTGACCTTCATCAGCGTGCCCGGCGTGGCCTTCACCGGGAACATGACGTTCCTCCAGCTGGTCATGGGCTACATGATCGGCCGCATCGTCGTGTGCATCGTGTTCGTGCCCGCCTACTTCCGCGGCGAACTGCTCACCGTCTACCAGATCCTGGGCACGCGCTTCGGGTCGGAGGTGAAGCGCCTGGCGGCCGGGCTGTTCCTGCTGACGCGCAGCCTCGCGGACGGCGTCAGGCTGTTCGCGACGGGGCTCGTGCTCGCGGCGCTGCTCATGGCGATGCCGGGCACGGAAGACCTGGCGCGCTCGTGGGTGCCGGGCCTGCCGCCCACGGTCACGGTCCTGCTCGCGTCCGTGGCCGTCATGGGCCTGACGACGATCGTCTACACGTACCTGGGCGGGATGAGCGCGGTGATCTGGACCGACGTGATCCAGCTCGTCGTCTACCTCGTGGGCGCCGGGCTGGCGGCGGCGATCCTGATCGAGAAGATCCCGGGTGGCTGGGCCGAGGTGGTCCGCGCGGGACAGGCTGCCGGCAAGTTCACGGTGTTCGACTTCACGTGGGACCTCGCGCGGAGCTACACGTTCTGGTCGGGCGTCGTGGGCGGGGCCTTCCTGACGACGGCCACGCACGGCACGGACCAGCTCATGGTGCAGCGGTACCTGTGCAGCAGCTCCCCGACCCAGGCCCGGGTGGCGCTGCTCACGAGCGGCGTGGTGGTGTTCGCGCAGTTCACGCTGTTCCTGCTGATCGGCGTGATGCTCTACGTCTTCTACAGCGGGCCCGGCGCGTCCGAGGCGGCGGCGTTCACGCTCAACGGGCAGATCCAGAGCGATCGGATCTTCCCGCACTTCATCGTCAGCCACCTCCCGAACGGCGTGGTCGGCCTCGTCATCGCGGCCGTGTTCGCGGCCGCGATGTCCACGCTCGCCTCGTCGCTCAACTCGTCGTCGGCGACGACGGTGGCGGACTTCTACATGCCGTGGCGGACGGGCGCGTCGGACGCCCACTACCTGCGGGTGTCGAAGGCGCTGACCGCGTTCTGGGGCGCCGTGCAGATCACGGTGGCCGTCGCCGCGATCCAGTTCTCGACGCGCGTGGTGGACGAAGTCCTGGGCATCGCCTCGTTCACCAACGGGATCATCCTGGGCGTCTTCCTCCTGGGCACCTTCGCTCCCGCCGTCCGCCAGCGTTCCGCGTTCGCGGGCATCGTCGCCGGCACGGCGGTCATGCTCGCGGTGAAGCTCCTCCAGCTGACGTCGTGGCAGTGGTACGTGCTGATCGGGTCGGTGGTGACGTTTGCCATCGGCGTGCTCGTCAGCCGGCTGCTCGGCGAGGGCGACGCGCGGACGCCGTGAGCCGGTTCGACCGCGCGCGGGACGTCCTCGTGGCCGCCATCCGGGCCGGCGTGTTTCCGGGGTGCGCTGCCGAGGCCGGATCGTCAGGCGACCCGGACTGGCAGGACGCCCTCGGGACGCTCACGTACGACCCGGACGCGCCATCCGCGGGGGCGGCCACCCTCTACGATCTCGCCTCGCTGACGAAGCCCATCGTCACGGCGACGGTCGCGATGCGCCTCGTCGAGTCCCGCGTGCTGGGGCTCGATGACGCCGTCTCGGATCACGAGCGCGCGTGGCGCGGCGCCGGCAAGGCGTCGGTCACGATCCGCGACCTGCTCGAACACGCCTCCGGCCTGCCCGCCTGGGCGCCGCTCTGGCGGCAGTCGAGAGGCGCGGCCCTCGTCGAAGCGGCGGCCGCGACTCCGCTGGAGTACGAGCCGCGGTCGCGCAGCGTCTACAGCGACCTCGGCTTCATCGTGCTCGGCGCGATCCTCGCGCGCGCGGGAGGAGCCAGCCTCGACCGGCTCTTCGAGCCCGTGTCCGGCGCCCTGCCCGACGGCGCGGGCGCGGAGCGTGGCCTGACCTTCCACCCGCCTGCCGCGTGGCGCTCCCGCATCGCGCCCACCCGATTCGCGGAGTCGCGCGACCGCCTGCTCGTCGGCGAGGTGGACGACGACAACGCCTGGGCGATGGGCGGCGTCTCCGGCCACGCGGGCGCGTTCGGGACGGCTGCCGCCGTGGGCGCGTTCGCGCGCGCGTTGATGCGGGCGCTGGCCGGTGACGCGCCGTCAGCGGAGGCCGTGGCCGCGCCGGAGACGATTCGGGAATTCCTCGCGCCGTCGGTGGTTCCCGGGAGTTCGCGCGCCTTGGGCTGGGACCTGATGCGGCCGGCGTCGTCCTGCGGGTCGCGGATGTCGGAGGCCGCGTTCGGACACACGGGATTCACGGGGACGTCGCTCTGGATCGACCCGGCGCGCGACAGGTACGCCGTGCTCCTGACCAACCGGGTGCACCCCGACGCGGGTCCGGTCGAGGCAATCCAGAAGGTGCGGCGGGCGTTCCACGACGCCCTGGCGGACGCTACCGAGGCGTGAACGCGCCGCCCGG
>CAZBIP010000037.1:9236-12585 GCA_964491885.1 uncultured Vicinamibacterales bacterium | reverse complement strand
CTGCGGAGGGCACCCAGACGAACTGCCACTCGTTGTACTTGGTGCGGCCGTCGAGGGTGCGGATCGACGTCGCGGTGCTCTTGCTTGCCACGCCGACGACGCCCCCTTGCGGGCCCGCCACCTGGCTGCCGAACGCGGAGCCCTGCATCGTCAAGCCGCCCGCCGTGGCGCCCTGCCGGCCGGCGCGGCCCGCGAACTGGCCGGCCTGCGCGCCCCGGCCCGATTGCGCCGCCAACCGCTGCGCGAGCGTCGCCTGGTAGAGGATCTCGAAGTCCCCGTTCTTGTTCACGGGGTCCGTGTACTTCTTGCGGAGGAACCGCTGCTGGACGAGCACGTCGACGCTGGGCGGATACGCGTTGGCGAACTTGCGCTGGTAGAGCTGGATCGCGCGGGCGTACTGCCGGCCGCGGAAGACGAGTTCCTCCTCGCGATCGCGCTGGACGGCCGTGCGCCAGACCGGCATCGCGACGCCGAGCAGGACGCCGGACACCGCGACGGCGACGAGCACCGCCGCCATCGCGTATCCGCGTTCCCCCCGGCGCCACGACTCGCGCATGCGGCCGCCGCTACTGGACCACGATCTCCCGCTGTGCCGAGCCCGACGCGCCGCTCACGGTGACGGCCCGGACGGTCACGGTGTACCGCCGCCCGCCGCCCGACTGGTACAAGTGGTTCGTCGTGCCGGACGACGTCACCCGAGCGGCCCCGTCCCCGAAGTTCCACTCGTAGCGCTCGATCGCGGAGCCCGCCGGCGTCGTCGTGGCGGTGGCGGTGAATTCCGCGGGCGCGGCCGTCGTGACCGTGGACGAACCGACGGTCAGCGTGACTGCGACGACGACGTTCTGGACGCTCACCGAAGCCGTCGCGGTGGCCGTCTCCCCTGCCGCGTCCGTGGCCGTCGCGGTCACGACATAGGTCCCGCTCGACCCGTACGTATGGCTCACAGAACTCATGCCCGAGGCCGACACCGGCTGGCTGTCGCCGTCGCCGAAGTCGATGGTCGCGCGCCGCACGGCGGCGCCGCCCGCCGTCACGCTCACGCTGAAGATGGCGGGCACGCCAGGCACGAGGTTGCCGGACGGGATCGAGATCGTGACGGTCGGCCCCACCCGCACCTTGATGCTCAGTGATGCGGAGAGCGTGCTCGACGACCCGCCGACGACCGTCGCCGTCACGGACGTCGTCGCGGTCGTCGTCAGGCTGGTCCGGGCCTCGCCGTTCCCGTCGCTCGTCACGGCCGTCTGCGAGAGCATGCCCGCGTCGGACGAGAACGTGACCGGCACGCCCGCGAGCCGGTTGCCCGACGTGTCGTTGACGACGGCCGTCAGCATGACGGTGCCGCCGCTGGCGGGCAGGGCCGTCGGGTTGGCGAGCAAGGTCACGCTGCCGGCGGCGGCGGCGCCGACGGCGATGGCCAGCCCGTCGGCGCTCGACGAGCCGGAGAACGCCTGGATCTCGGCGGTGCCCGACTTCGCGCCCGCGGTCAGCCGGACCGTGGCCTTGCCCCCCGAGGTGCGGGCCTCCGTCGGCGACAGCGTGCCGAGCGTCGTCGTGAACGTCACGACCGTGCCGTTCTGAACGGGCGTGCCGGCCGGCTCGATCACCGTCGCGGTGATGTCGACGAAGCCGTTCAGGCCGACCGTCGTGCTGCTGGCGTACAGCGTGATCAACGTGTCCGTCGGCGCCACGAGCGGCATCTTGTCGCAAGCCGGGGCCGCGAGCGCCGCCAGCAGGAGGGCGGCGAGGCCCCAGCCGGACGCGCCCGGGCGACTGGGCCACCGGGGGAATCGTCGTGTCATACGGGCCACGCTCCCTGATCCATCACCACTCCGAGTACTTGCTGCCATCGATGGCCGTCTTGTCCGACCCGCTCTTCACGTCCTGGATGCCCATCTCCGCCGACGGATTGGCCGGGTCGGGCTCCGTTTCGACCGGCACCCACGTGTCGGCCGACCCGGTGAAGGGGTCCTTGGGGATCTGCCGCAGATACCCTTCCGTCACCAGCGCGTCGAGCGCCTCGGGGTAGCGCTGCTTGTCGGCGTAGTACTGGTCGATCACGTCGCGCATCCGGAAGAGGTCCTCTTTGAGCACGGCTTCCTGCGAGCGCTTCACCGCGTTGCTGTACTGCGCCATGCCGATGCCGGCGAGGATCACGACGATCGACACGACGACCACCAGCTCGATGAGCGTGAAGCCCCGCCCCGCGCCGAGGCGCCGGATGCCGGTGTGCATGTCAGTCCCAGTCCCTGTACTTCGTGCCGTCGAGGGCCGTGCCCTCGCTCCTGGAGTACACGTCGAACACGTTCTTCCCGCCCCAGCTTCGGGCGTCGGGCTCGTCCTGGTACGCTCTCAGCCCCCACTCGGCCGACTGCGTCATCGGGTCCTGCGGGATCCGCCGCAGGAACCTGAGCTTCTTCCCCGATGCGTCGCCGACCTGGGTCACGCCTTCGACGAGCGTCTCCAGGTCCGGCGGGTAGCCTTCGCTGCCGAGCTGGTTGTCGGTGCCGCCGATCCTGCCCTGGTCGACCGCGTCCTTGTACTTGTCGATGGCGGTGCGCATCTCGCGCAAGACCCGCCGCAGCTCCGCTTCCCGCTGCCGCTGGATCGTGATCCGGGCGAGCGGCAGCACCGCGCCGGCCATCACGAGGATGAGCGTCGTCACGACGAGGAGTTCCACGAAGGAGAACCCCGGTCCGCCGCGCGCGCGTCGTCCAACCACTGCGTCGACTCCTACCGGACCGTCACCGAGGCCTGGCCGAACTGCGCCGGGATTGGCACTCCGCCCGGCCCCGTGATGACGCCGCCCAGGCCCAGCGACGAGGCGCCCGCCCCGATGGCGTCGAACACCACGACCGCGAGCACGCCGTCACCGGACACCCCGGTCGTGTCGTTCGTGCGCGCGAGCGTCAAGTCGAGGCGTCCAGCCGCCTCGTCGGTCTGCTGGGCGACGGTCACCTGTCCGCCCTGCGCCGCGAGGAACGTGCCCTGCTGCACCAGCCTGACACGCAGCACCTTCGGGTCGAACCGCAGCGACAGCGTGACGGTGCTCACGCGCGAGGCGCCAAACACCGACACCGGGACGGTGATCGCCTGCCCCGCCACCGTCGCCGGGGCGGCTGGAGGCGTCAGCACCACCCGGAGGTTGTCGGCCGGGGGCTGCGCCTCGGCCTGGGGAGCGGCAGCCTGCGCCGGAGCGGCCGCCGCAGGCTCGGCGGGCTGTACGGCTGCTGGCGGCTCAGGCTCGGGTGCGGCGGCGGCCGACGGGGCAGCCGCAGGGACGGCCTGGGCGGGTGCCGGCACCACGCCAGGCGTCGCCACCATGGGCGGCAACTGGCCCGCCGGAGCCTGC
>CAZBIP010000037.1:0-9136 GCA_964491885.1 uncultured Vicinamibacterales bacterium | reverse complement strand
CATCACGATGTCGGTCTGCGCGACCTGGTTGTCGTTGGCGGAGAACAGGTCTTTCAGGATCGGCACACGAGTCGCCCCGGGGAACCCCCGGAGGGACGTGCGCTCGTCCTCGCGCAGCAGACCGGCCAGCAGGTTCGACTCGCCGTCCCGGAGCCGCAGCCGCGTCTCCACCTTCCGCGTCGAGAACGCGGGCAGGTTCTGCCCCGCCACGTTGCGGTCGCTGCTCTGCGAGCTGACCTCCAGCGTCAGCTTCATGATGATCTCGCCGTCGTAGGTGACCCTGGGCTCGATGTCGAGGTTCACGCCGACGTTCTTGTAGGTGAACGAGGTCATCGGGTTCGTGGCCACGGCGCCGGGGCCGCCATAACCGCTGTAGAACGTCGTCGAGGGGACGGGCAGTTCCTCGCCGAGCTTCAGCGAGAGCTTCTCGCCTTCCGAGCCCCGGAGGTTCGGCTTGGCGATGACCTTGGTGCTCGAGTCCGAGGCGAGGAACGAGATGGTGGCCGAGGGCACGGCCGCGTAGAAATCGAGGGTGCTGATGCCGGCGGACACCGTGTTGAGGTTGAACGCCGACGAGTCTTCAGAGGGCCTGGACTCCGGCGAGAACGCGAGGCCGAGCGACCACGACGACAGATCGAGGCCGTGCTTGCGCGCGTTGGAGCGGTTCACCTCGAGGATCTCGACGTCGATGCTGAGCTCCGCGCGCGGCTTGTCGTTCATCGCGATCACGCGCTCGATCATCTGGAGCATCGGCACCGTGGCCCGCACCGTGACCGAGTTGGCGACCTTGTTCGCGGCGAAGGACGGGCGCACGCCGCCCTGCTGGGCGGCGACCACCTTCGTGAGCAGCTGCTCGATGTCGCCCGCCTCGGCGCTCGAGAGATAGAACGTCTGGACGGCCTGCTCGTCGTACGCCGTCCGCTTCGCCTGACTGTCGGCGATGATGATGATGCTCCGCGGGTTGAGCACCTTGTAGTACGCCTGGTTCACCGTGAGGATCTGGTCGAGCGCCTCCTCCAGGGTGATGCCCGAGACGTTCACGCTCACCTGGGTGGTCTTGGGAAAGTCCTTGTCGTAGGCGATGTTGATGCCGGTCGAGGAGCCCAGGAAGTCGAGCACTTCCTGGATCTGCCGGTTCATCATCCGGAGCTCGATCGGCTCGCGCGACGCGGGGTTCAGCGCCGGCGCCTCCATGGCCTGGCGGGCTCTCTGCCGCAGGATCTCCGCGGCGGGCTTCGGCCGCGCCGCCTCGATCCGGTCGCGGATGGTCTGCTCGAGCCCCTGGATCCTGGCCCGCGCCTCCTGGTTGCCCGGGTGGAACTCCACCACCCGCCGGTACGCGACGAGCGCCAAGTCCAGCTGGTCGCGCTTCTCGAACTCGCGCGCCTTCTCGAAGTGCCCCTGCGCGGCCGAGAGCCGCGCGCGGTCGAGGGCCATCTTGTAGTCGGCCCGCTTCGGGCTGGCCTTGGCGGCCCGCTCGTAGAACGTCACCGCGAGGTCCCAGTCTCCCCGCATGGCCGCCTGGTTCCCCTGCTGGAACACCCGGCCGGACGTGCAGCCCCACGCGGCGAGAGCGCAGGCGGCCACGAGCAGCACCGCCGCGCCCCGCCACCGCCCGCTTCGCCTGCCGACCACCGTCATGCCACTCTCCATCACGGCCCGGCCTCAGGCCGGCCCCCGGACAGCGGGATGCTCACGCGTCCCCGTCCATCGAGATACGACACGTCGACCGCGTCGGCCGACACGCGAAGCACTTTGTAGCGCCCTTCGACGACGTCCCCATCTGCACCATAGTAGACGCCGCGGTCGTCGCGCAACACGGCGTAGAGGCGGCCGGTGCCCTGGCGCGCGGTGCCGATGAACTTCAGGGTGATCGGCGGCGGGGGCGGCGGGCCGGTCGGAACCGGCGGACCGCCGGACGCCCCGGCTCCGCTGAAGGCGCCGCCGCGGCCCATCGGCGCAGGCGCAGTCGGCCGTTCGACCGGCGCGGCGCCGAAGCGGAACGGGTCCCGGCCCGTGTCCGCGGGTTCGGGCTGCGGGCCACCCAGCGCCGCGATCGCCACAGCCGGAATCGCCGGCGCCGCTCCGCGTCCCGCCAGCGGCGACGGAGGCCCCGCGGCCGGCCCGGCGGCTGCCGCGAGTTCCGCGGGCGACGGCCCTCCCCGGGTGAACTGCCAGTACAGCACCGAGGCGAGCACGGCCAGAATGGCCCCGAGCAGGGCGATCTGGCGGCGGTCAGCGTCCACGAGTCGCCGTCCGGTAGTAGGTGGACATGTCGATCGTCAGCACAAGGTCCCCTGCGGCTTCCGTGCCCTCCGCCAGCCCGACGTTGTCGATCACGATGAACGAGTCCGACGCTTCGATCTCCCGCAGGAACTGGCGGACGCCTTCGTAGTCGCCCTCCAGCACCATCGAGATGTCGAAGCGCGCGAGGTTGGACGCCGCCTCTCCGCTGGAAGCCGAGGGCGCCTTCGATTGTTCCAGCCGCCGCTGGTAGCGCAGGCCCGCCTCGCGCGCGAGCTCGGCCAGGTGCACGTAGGTCGCGCGCCGGGCCCCGGCGAGGTCGGCGGGCAGCACCTCGCCGTAAAACGTCTGCAGGTCCTGCTCCGCCCGCTCCCTGTCTTGCTGCGTGCGGGACGCGGCCGCGTGCTCGCGCTGCGCGGCGGCGAGTTCCTCCAGCGCGATCAGCTCCCGCTGCTCCGCGCGGCGCACCCGGTCCGACGACGGGAGCACGACGAGGGCGAAGACCGCCGCATTCAGCACCAGCGCCACGGCGAGCGGGAGCACGATCGCCCGCCGGTCCCGGAAGACGCGCGCAAGGCTGCCGGTCACCGCGCCTCCTCACGCCCGGCGTCGCCGGCCGGCTTCGGCTGATACCGCCCTTCCAGGCTGGCCTGGATGAGCCCCTGCTGGTTCACGAACTCCTCCCGCGAGAGGACGTCCGTGAAGGCCCCCTGCTTCTCGAGGCTCTCGATGAACGCTTCGACGGCTTCCACCGTGCGGGCCAGCACGACGACGCCCACGGTCATCGTGCCGTCGCGCTCCACCCGCGGCCTCACCGACGCGATGCGCACGGTCGGGGGCAGCGTGGTCTCGAACTGGTTGAGGACCTCGGTCCACGAAAAGAGGCGCCGCCCGATGAGCGCGTTGGCCTCCCGCGCCGCCGCGGCCGTCGCTTCGAGTTCGCGGGGATCGACGGATGCGCGGACGCGTGTCGCCTGCTGGCGCAGGTCCCGCGCCGCCGCTTCAGCCCGGGACACCCGTGCGCCCAGTTCAGCGCGCCGGCCGGAGAGGACGTAAACCTCCCAGAGGTTGAATGCCGACACCGCCAGGACCACGGCCGCCGCCGCCGCCAGCGCCGCATGGACGGCCCGCTCGTTGTAGAAGGGCCGCGTCGAGAGGTTGAGGCGTCGCATCGCCACAGCCTTACTCCTCCGCCCACAGCGCCGCGACGGCGCCCAGGGCCGGCGTCATGGCCTCGATGTCGCCGGCCTCGAGCGCCCGACGCGCTCCGATGGCCAGGCTCCCCCCGGCGCCGACGACCTCGGCCCTGACGGCGAGGCGTTCCTGGATCGATACCCACTCGGGACTCGCTAGGTCGCCGGCCCGGACCCCGCCCACCATCACGCGGCCGAATCCCCCGCCGCCGAGCCGGTCCTGGTAGTACATCGCCGTCTGGTGCACGAGTTCGCCCAGGTGGCCGTCCCCGGACGCCCCGCGATTGCGGAAGAACACGGGGTGGCCGCCGCGGAAGATCGCGATCGTGGCCCCGTCCGATCCGGCATGGATGAGCAGCCAGTCCCCGCTGATGCCCCCGTTCGTCACGAGCGCGCACTTCGCCAGCCCGAAGGTCGCGAGGTCGACGAGCCCCGGGGACGCGCCCGTTCCCAGGCAGGCGCGCTCGTACTCCTCGATGATGTCCCTCCGGGCCTGCACGACGACGAAATCCTGTCCGTCGGCCGTCCGCTCGCCCGGCGTGTACGTGATCTGCGAATCCTCGATGCGGAACGGCGCGGCCTTCCGGATCTGGAACTTCACGAGTTCGTCCAGGTCGGCCGCCCGCGCGGGCACGTCCGTGAACCGCACGATGGAGACCTTGGCCGCCGCGTCCGGGATGAGCAGCGCCACGCGCTTCGGCCGCACGGCGAGCCGATCCCACGCGCGCCCCACGGCCTGCTCGAGCGCGGCCGGGTCGGGGACGTTGGCGGCCGTCAGCGACGGGACGACGGCGTTCGCGGGCAGCGGCTCGACGGCCCATCCCGCGACGGCCGCGCCTCGGCCCGGGGCCGCGGTCACGGCGACGGCGGTCACCCGCGACGGGCCGATTTCGAGGGCCACGCGCGGGGGCGGCGTGCGGAGGAACGATGGCAGTTTCATTCGACGAACGTCACCTTGTTGATCTCGCGCAGCGTGGTGATACCCTGCATGACGCGTTCCACCGCGCTCTCCCGGAGGAAGCGCATGCCCTCCTCCCGCGCCGCCTTCTTGATCTCGGACGTCGGCTTCCTGGCGAGGATCAGCTCGCGGATGGCGTCCGACAGGTCCAGCAGCTCGCAGATGGCCGTGCGCCCCTTGTACCCGGTGCCGCCGCACTCGATGCAGCCGGCGCCCTCGTAGAAGGTCCCCTGCGCCACTGTCGCCGGGTCGATCCCGGACTCTTCGAGCAGCGTCCGCCCCGGCGGCGACGGCCGCCTGCAGTGCGGGCAGATCATCCGCACCAGCCGCTGCGCCAGCACGCAATTGAGGGCCGACACGAACTGGTAGGGCTCGACGCCCATGTTGAGGAACCGGCCCAGCACGTCCACCACGTTGTTGGCGTGGACGGTGGTGAACACGAGGTGGCCGGTCAGCGCCGACTGGATGGCGATCTGCGCCGTTTCGGGGTCGCGGATCTCGCCGACCATGATCTTGTCGGGATCGTGGCGCAGGATCGATCGCAGCCCCCGGGCGAACGTCAGTCCCTTCTTCTCGTTGATCGGGATCTGGGTGATGCCCTTCAGCTGGTACTCGACCGGGTCCTCGATGGTGACAATCTTGTCCTCCGGGGAGCGGATTTCGGAGAGGGCGGCGTAGAGCGTGGTGGTCTTGCCGCTGCCCGTGGGCCCCGTGACGAGGACCATGCCGTACGGCTCCGCGATGTACTTCCGGAACCGCCGCAGCTCGGCGTCCGGGAAGCCCAGGATGTCCAGCCGCAGCTCGCTGAACTGTTCGCTGATGGACTCCTTGTCGAGGATGCGGATGACGGCGTCCTCGCCGTGCACGCTGGGCATGATCGACACGCGGAAGTCGATCGTCTTGCCCGGCACCCGCAGCTTGAAGCGGCCGTCCTGCGGGACGCGCTTCTCGGCGATGTCGAGCTCGGCCATCACCTTGATGCGCGAGATGATGGCGCTGTGGTGTTGCTTGGCGATAGGCCGCATCGCAGCCTGCAGGACGCCGTCGATGCGGTACTTCACCACCACCGCGTCGTCCTGCGTCTCGATGTGGATGTCGGACGCGCGCCGCTGGATCGCCGTGAAGATGGTCGAGTCCACCAGGCGGATCATCGGGCTGATGTCGCTCGTCAGCCGCTCCACCGTCAGGTTGTCCTCGGCGCCCTCCTCGTCCCTCAGCAGCTGGATCTGGAAGCCCTCGGTCGCCTCCTCGAGCACCCGCTGCGAGCTCTCGCTCTTCTTGAGGATCGCCTCGATTGCCGACCGCGTCCCGACCGTCACCCGCAGGGGCGTCGAGAGCAGGACCTCGAGCTCATCGATCATCGGGAGGTCGCTCGGGTCCGAGACGACGATCACGAGCGATCGCCCGTCACGCCGGCACGGCACGAAGCCGTAGCGCAGCATCAGGTCGGCCGGGATCGACCGGAACAGATCGTGATCGATCCGGAAGTGCTCCAGGTCCGCGAACTCCAGGCCGTACCGCGCGGCCAGGTGCTGCGCCTCCGCCCGCTCGGCGCCCGGGTCGGCAGGCACGTCGGCCGGTCGGTCGACGTACGGGTCACCGGCCGGCGAGGGCGCCCGGGCGGTGCGACGATCATCCACGACTCGCTCCACGTCTGCCTGCCTCACGGCGTGCCAACGACCGACGTCAGCTGGAACAGCGGCATGTACAGCGCCAGCAACAGGCCCGCGATCACGAGCCCCATGACGATGAGCAGGGCGGGCTCGACGAGCGCCACGAAGCGGCCGAGTTCCGCCTCGACCTCTTCGTCGTAGAAGTCGGCCACGCTCGTCATCATCTCCTGCAGCGCGCCGGTCGATTCCCCGACCTCGGCCATCTTCACGAACACGCTCGGGAAGGCGTGCCGCGCGGCGACGGCCGCCGCGAACCCCTCGCCCTCCCGCACGCGCTGGCCCGCCGCCTGCATCTCCCCGGCGAGGAACCGGTTGCCCATGGACCGCGAGGCGATGTCGATGGCGTTCACGAGCGGCATTCCGCCGCCGAGCAGCGTCGCCAGCGTCCTCGCGAGCTGGGACGTCGAGAACCGGCGAATGGCCGACCCCACCCAGGGGACGCGCAGCACGGTGCGATCGAAGCGCGCCCGCTGGCCCGCCTGCCTGAGCCAGCCCCACGCGGCGCCCGCCGCGACGAGCGCCGCCCCGGCGAGGAGCAGCGCGTGGCTGCGGACGAACGCCGTCGAGCCGACGATCACGCGCGTGACCAGCGGCAGCTCCGCGTCGAAGCTCTCATAGAACGCCGTGAACTCCGGGTACACCTTGAACACGATGATCGAGACGACGACGAAGGCGAGCCCGACGAGCACCGCCGGGTAGACGAGCGCCGAGAGCGTGCGGCGCCGCACGCCGGCGACCACCTTCATGTACGCCACGTAGCGCCTCAGCACGCCATCCAGGCTGCCGCTCTTCTCCCCTGCCAGCAGCGACGCGCTGTACGCCGGCGGAAAGAGTGTGCCGTGCGCCGAGAAGGCCTCCGAGAGCGACCCGCCGGCCCTCACCTTCTCGTAGACCTCGTCGAGCACCGGCCGGAAGACCTGGTGATCCACGCGGCTCCGCAGAATGTCGAGCGACTGGACCAGCGGCATCCCGGCCTTGAGCAGCGTCGCCAGTTCCTGGTTGAACACCAGGAACTCGCGCATCGGGACCCGCCGGCGGGGCCGGACGGGCAAGGCAATCCGGCCGAGCAGCCCCTTCGGCTGCAGGGCGAGGACACAGAAGCCCTTCTGCTCCAGGGCGTGGCGCAGCGAGGACTCGCTGTCGGAGACGTGAACCTCCTCCAGTACCTGGCCGGTCGGGGTTCCGAGCCTACAGCGATACTCCATCGCAAGCCACTGGCAGGTCAGGGTCTTAGGCCATCGTCTCGAGTCCGCTGATTATAGCAGACTCGCCTCGCGCCGATGGACGCGCCGGACGCCCTCCAGCCCTTTGGACCGACGAACCCGTCCCGCGGCCGGCGCGCCGGCACCCTCGACTACTCGGGTTCCACGAACGCGTGGAAGACGCGGATCCCCAGTTCGCGCGTGTCCTTGCTTCCCGGCGTCGCGACGGACGGCACGAAGGTCTTGTCGACCGAAATCCGGCACACCACGACGTCCTCCGTGCCGAACTGCGCGGCCTTCAAGGCGACCTTCCGGATCGCCTCTTCCGCCCCCGCCACCTGGAAGGTGTCGATCACCTCGTCGCGCAGCGACACGGTCACCGTCTGCGGGCTGTCGAACATCGCCGGCTGGCCGTCGTAGTGCAGGTAGAACGCGGCGTTCTTCCTGGGATTCCGGAAGCGGAGCACCGCTTCGCGCTTCGTCCACTGCCACTCGACGGCGGGGTTGTCCACGGCCGTCTCGGGACCGTGCCAGCCTTCGAGGTACGCGAGGAAGATGTTGTCCGTCTGCGGCTGCAGCCGGAGCCGGGCCACCCGGTACTCCCGCAGGCCGACCGCCTCCCCCGACAGCGGCACGCGCGCCCCGGTCGCGGGGTCATAAAGGCCGACGACGACGGCGGCCTCGCCCACGTAAGGGTACAGCGGGACGAAGAGCGTCCGCGTGTACTCCACCACCTGGCCGGCCTTCCAGGCGCTGGTCGGGACCGGCGGCATGTGGTCGTCCGCCCACATCATCTCCTCGTCGGCGTCGAGGAAGTGCACGAGCACCCGGAAGTCCTTTTCGAGGCGGGCGCCGGGAGCGACCTGGAACCGGTACGTAATTCCGATGGGGCTCCCCAGCGGGACCCGCGCGGTGCTGAGCGTCGCGGACGCCGCCGCCAGCGGCGTCTCGCCGTCCGTCTTCGGGCCGCACGCCCCGAGGGCAGCGACGAGGAGCATCACCGGAATCAGTCGGACGGGCATCGGTCCCCCACCTCCCGCGAGCGAGTGATGACTCGCGGACCAGCTGCCATGATAGCCGCCGGCGCGCGGCCTTGGCAACGCCGCCGCGGTTTGCTGTCGGCTGCTACTGTTGATGCGGCGGGGGTTACGATTGACCGTCGTCGAGACGGCGTGCTAGATTGCGGCGGCGCATGACGCGACGAGCCGGACCGGTGCTTCCCGTCTTCGTGGCTGTTGCCGCGTGGGCCGTTGGCTGCGCGCCGGCGGCCGTGGTCCAGCGGCCCGTCGTGGCGCCGGCCGGGCTCGTGACCGACGCCGTCCCGCCGAAGCCCGACCAGGCGCCTGCCCCGCAGCGCGACGTCCTGCAGGATCTCATCGACCAGTCACAGGCGACGTTCGAGCAGGGGCAGGCGGAGTTGCGCCTCGGGCATCTCGATCGGGCCAGGGCGCTCTTCGACGCTGCGCTCGACCTGCTGCTGCAGTCGCCCGGGGGGGGCCGGACGGCCCCCCGCGTCCGCGAGCACTTCGATCGGCTCGTCGACCGCATCAGCGCCTACGAACTCCGGGCGCTGGCGGAGGGCGACGGGTTCGCCGAACGCCCGACCGTTCCGGCGTCCCTGGACGAGTTGCTGGCGATCGCGACGTTCGACCTCCCCGCCCCGCCGACCGGGTTGCGCGAGGTCGTGGAGAACGACCTGAAGAGCACGGTTCACGACGTGCCGATCCCGCCGAACCCCAAGGTGCTCTCGTACGTGGATCTGTTCCAGGGCCGGTTGCGCGACTGGTTCCAGACATCGCTGCACCGCGGCGCGGCGTACCTGCCGATGATCCAGGCCGCGCTCCGCGCCGAAGGACTTCCCCTCGA
>CAZBIP010000036.1:8228-21878 GCA_964491885.1 uncultured Vicinamibacterales bacterium | reverse complement strand
CGCGGGCGAGATCGTCGGGCTGCTCGGCCCCAACGGGGCCGGCAAGACCACCACGCTCCGCATGCTCGCCGGCATCCTGACGCCGGACCGGGGCCGCGTGACGGTGGGCGGCCTCGACATCCACGAGCATCCGCTCGAAGCCAAGCGGCGCCTCGGGTTCCTCTCCGGCGACACCCAGCTCTACCAGCGGCTGTCGACGCGGGAGGTGCTGAGGTACTTCGGCCGGCTCTACGGGATGCCTGACGATCGGATTGCCGGGCGGACCGCTCGGCTCGAGCGGGAACTGGAGATGTCGGACTTCGCCGCGCGCCCCTGCGGCACGCTGTCGAGCGGGCAGAAGCAGCGGGCGAACATCGCCCGCGCGTTCCTGCACGAGCCGGACCTGCTGATCCTCGACGAACCGACCGTCGCCCTCGACGTCATCTCCGGCCAGTTCATCGTCGAGTCGATCCGCCGGCAACGCGAGGCCGGGCGCGCCGTGTTGTTTTCGACCCACATCATGAGCGAGGCCGAGTACCTCTGCGACCGGATCCTGCTGCTCCACCGGGGGCGCGTCGTCGACCAGGGGACGCTCGACGACCTCCTGGAGCGATCGGACCGGAGGAACCTCACCGACGCGTTCCTCGCCCACGTCGGACGCGACGGGGCGCCGCCATGAGCGGAGCGTTCGCGCCCGGGTCGCGCATCGGGACCTACCGGCTGGTCGAGGCGATCGGCAACGGCGGGCTGGGCGACGTCTACCGGGCGGTCGAGGAGGGGAGCGGGAAGGAGGCGGCGTTTCGCGTCTTCGCCCGCGAGGTGTCGGGCGATGCCGTCCTGGCGGACCGCCTTCGATCGCTGGCCCCGGCCCTGAGGAAACTCCACCACCAGCACATCGGGGCCGTGTACGAACTGGTGACGGCGGGCGCGGACCTCGCGCTCTTCCTCGAGTACGTGCCCGGCACGACACTCGATCGGCTGCGGCAGGCGCCGGGCCGGCTCGACACGAACGCGTCGGTCGGCTGCGCCGTCCAAATCCTGCGTGCGCTCGAGTTCGCGCACGGCCGCGGCATCCTGCACCACGCCATCCGCCCGACCAATGTCATCGTGATGCCAGGCGGCGCCGTGAAGGTGATGGACTTCGGGATCGGCCACGCCTTCGGCGCGAACCGGAAGACGCGGGAGGACCGGCTGCTCGACGTGCTGGCCTACCTGGCGCCGGAGCAGATCCAGAACCTTCCGGGCGATGCCAGATCGGATCTGTATGCGGTCGGCGTCCTGCTCTACGAGTTGCTCACGGGCCGTCGGCCCTTCGACCACCGGACGGAATTCGCGCTGCGTCAGGCCCACCTGAACGAACCGCCGGCCTCGCCGCGCTTCCTCGTACCCGACCTCCCGGAGTGGCTGGACCGGGCCGTGCTGCGCGCGCTCTCGAAACACCCGACCTCGCGGTTCCAGAACGCCACCGAGTTCCGCGCGGTGCTCGACGCGGCGTTGGGGCTGACGACATCGCGGGAGGCGGCGGCCGTGCGGTCGCGAGGCCCGTCAGCGCCAGACCCCTTCGGGACGGCGCCGCCAGTCCCGGGTGTGCACGCCGGGGCGGGGCACGCGACCGGGTCTCAACCCGCCGTTCCCGTCCTGGTCCAGCCAACCGCCCAGGGCACGGGCGTGACGAGGTCCGGGTCACATCGCTTCGCGGGGCCAACGCCGGCGGCGCAGGGATCCCAGGCCGCCCGCGCGACCGGTGCGGTGCAGGGCCACACGCAGGGCGGCGCCGCCACCGCGGCGTCGGGCTCCAGGTGGGGGCTCTTCCTCGCCCTGACGCTCGTGATCGGCATCGCGGCCGCCGGCGCGTATTACTGGAACCGGAGCGCCGAACCGGCGGCGCCGGAGTCCTCGAGCGCCCCGGCTCCGGCGGTGCCCAAGGCCCGCGCCTTGGCCCCGGCGGGAACGCCGGCGGCTGATGGCACGGCGGACGAGCCGGCCGTGAAGCCCGCATCGACGGCGCCTGCTCCGAAGCCGCGCGCGAGGGCCCCGCTCGCAGCGAAGCCGCTCCCCCCCGATGCGCACATCGCGCCGCTCGCCGGCGGCCGCGCGACGGAGGACAAGGCGAAGAGTGCGGTTGGGGCCGCCGGGGATCCCGCCCACGACGTGTCGTTTCACGGGGTGAAGCACGTGACGGGGCCCTCGGACGCGGAGCAGTCGTCCGACGTCGTGCTGCTGCTCGGCCCCGATCGCCTGAGCGTGACGCCGGACGGCGGCGGGGCGGCCCTGCGCAGCGTCCGCTACCGGGACCTCGCCGGCGCGTCGTACACGAAGATCGAGCGGAAGCGGCTGGGACTCATCTCCAGCACCCAGCACGTGTTGACGATCGAGACCGCCAGTGGTCCACTCCTGCTGCGGCTCGACAAGGATCGCGTTGACGCGATCCTCGAGGCGCTCGAAGCCAGGACGGGCAAGGCGGTCAGCCGATGAGACCTGCGGTCGTCGTCGAAATCCTGAGGAAGGAACTCACCGAAACGCTGCGCGATCGCCGCACGCTGCTGATGATGATCGCGCTGCCGGTGCTCATCTACCCGCTGCTGATCATCGGCTTCAGCAAGCTCCAGGTGTCGCAGGAGGAGGCGACGGCTGAGCGGGTCTCGAGTGTGGCGCTGTGGGGCGCGCCCGTGCCGGGCCTGCCCGAGGCGCTCGCCGAAGGCGGGAAGATCGCGATCGATCGGTCCGTGCAGCCGCCGCCGGCCGTCGCGGAGGGGCTCGGCCGCGGCACGCTGTCGCGGCCCCCGCTGGCGGCCCGCGAGTCCGGCGAAGACCGCGCCGCACGCGCGCGCCGCGGCGACGCGAACGGCGGCGTTCCGGATGCGCCGGAGCCGGAGACGCCGGTTCTGGCTGCCGCCCGCGAATTGGTCACCGCCAGGCGCGTCGACGCCGTGGTCGTCCTGTGGCCCGACGTTGGACCGGCACTGGCAGGAACCGCGGCGGGCAGCGTGTCGGTCTATTTCGACTCCGTCCGGGAGGATTCGCTCGAGGCGCAGCGCCGGACCCTGGAGAAGCTCGACAGCTTCCGCGAGGCGCTCGTCGGAGCGCGCGAACGCGACCGGGGCCTCGACGAGGGATTCTCGACCGGGCTGGACGTCCGCGCCACGAACGTGGCGGCCGAGCAGCGCCAGGCGGGCCAGATCCTCGGGCTCTTCCTGCCGTTCCTGCTCGTGACGATGTCGCTGCTCGGGGGCTTCTACCCGGCGATCGATCTCACCGCCGGGGAGAAGGAGCGGGGCACGATGCAGACGCTGCTCTGCGCGCCGGTGAGCCCGCTGGAGATCGTCACCGGCAAGTACCTGGCCGTGTGGGTGACGAGCCTGATCGCGGCCCTCGCCAACGTGCTGTCGCTCGGCGCCACCATGCTGCGCATCCTGCCGGGCGAGTCGTTCAGCGTGGCGCCGTCCACCTTCGCGCTCGCGTTCGTCATGCTGCTGCCCGTGACGTGCCTCGTGACGGCGGTCTTTCTCGCGCTGGCGGTGTTCGCGAAGGACTTCAAGGACGGGCAGAACTTCCTGACCCCGGTCTACATGCTGCTGGCGATGCCCGCCGGCGTCACGATGCTGCGTGGCATCGAGCTGAACGCCTGGACGGCGTTCGTGCCGGTGGTCAACATCGCGCTGCTCATCAAGGCGCTGCTTGTGGGAGAGGCCTCGCCGGACCTCGTCTTTCTCTCGCTGCTCTCCTCGACCGCCTACGCGATGCTGGCCGTCCTGCTGGCGGCGCACGTATTCGCGCGGGAGCAGGTGCTGCTCGGCGGCCGCGAGTCGCTCCGCGCCGTCTTCGGGTTCAGCCGCGCGAAGGGCGGCGACGCGAGCCCGGCGTTCGCGCTGACGGCCTTCGCGGTGGTGCTGGTCGTGACGTTCTACGGGAGCCTGCTGCTCCAGGACGCCGGCACCGTCGTGTCGCTGCTCGTGACCGAGTACGGCTTCTTCCTGGCGCCCACGCTGCTGGCCGTGGCCGCCTTCGGGCTCTCCCCCCGCCGCACGCTCGCGCTGCGCATGCCGTCTCTCCGCGGGCTCGCCGCGGCCGTGCTCATCGGCGGTTCGGCCTGGGCGGTGGTGTCGGGCCTGCTGATTCGCCTGCTGCCGCCGCCCGAATCCCTCGTCCGCGCCCTCGAGCAGGTCCTGCTCCTCGACGGCAAGCCCGTCCCGCTCTGGGTCGTCTGGCTGGTCATCGCCGTCACGCCGGCGATCTGCGAGGAGTTCTTCTTCCGCGGCCTGATCCTGTCGGGCCTCCGGCGCCTTGGCGTCTGGCCGGCGCTCATCGGATGCGCGCTGCTGTTCGGCGCGGCGCACAGTTCGGTCTACCGCCTGCTGCCGACGGTCTTCCTCGGCCTGCTGCTGTCGTGGCTGGTGTGGCGCACGGGCTCGATCTGGACCGGCGTCGTCGCGCACGCGCTGAACAACGGGATCGCGGCCACCCTCGTCTTCGACAAGGGGCTGGCGGCGGCGTTGAACGCGGGGTCGGAGACCTACCTCGGATGGAAGCCCACGATGGCGGCGGTCGTGGTGCTGGCGCTCGGCCTCGTCCTCTTGCGGAGCGTCCCGCCCGCGGAATCGAGGTCAGACCCCGGTTCGCGCAGGCCGGAATCCGGGGTCTGACCCCAGATTCAGACGCTCAGCACCAGCTTGCCGAACTGATCCGCCTGGTCCATCCTCGCGTGGGCGGCGGCCGCGTCGGCCAGCGGAAACACCCGGTCCACGACAGGCTGGAGCCCGCCCTCGAAGCACTCGAGCATGCGGCGGAACTCGCCGGGCGTGCCCATCGTGGTTCCCAGGATGCTGATCTGCTTCCAGAAGATGCGGCGCACTTCGAGCGTCGTCGGCGAGCCCGTCGTGGCGCCGAACGTCACGATGCGCCCCCCGGGGCGCGCCGCCTCCAGCAACCCCGGCAGCGAGTCGCGCCCGGCGCTGTCCACGCACACGTCGGCACCGCCGCCCGTCAGCGACACCAGCGCCTTGCCCCAGTCCTGCAGCCTGTAGTTGACGCCGCCGGACGCGCCGAGATCGCGCGCCCGCGCGATCTTGGCATCGCTGCCCGACGTGACGAAGACCCGCGCCCCGAGCCGGAGCGCGAAGAGGGCGGCGAAGGTGGCCACGCCGCCGCCGATGCCGGTCACGACCACCGTCTCGCCCGGCTGCACGCGCGCCCGCGACACCACGGCGCGGTACGCCGTCAGGCCCGCGAGCGGGATCGCGGCCGCGGCTTCCCAGCCAAGCGCGGCCGGCTTGCGGTGCAGGTTTGCCGCCGGCACCCGGATCCGCTCGGCGTACGTGCCATCGTCGGGCAGTCCGAGGATGCGGAACGACGGTCCCGGCGCGCGATCGTCGGTTCCCCAGTCCAGGCTCGGGTTGATGACGACCGGGGCGCCGACCCAGGAGGCGTCCACGCCTTCGCCGACCGCCTCGACCTCGCCGGCCCCGTCGGAGCCGAGGATGACCGGGAGCTTGATGCCGGCGTACAGGCCCTGCCGGATGAACGCGTCGCGGTGGTTCAGCGCCGCGGCGCGGAGCCGGACGACGGCTTCGCCCGGGCCAGGCTTCGGGTCGGGGACCTCTTCGAGCGCGAGGCGCTCGGGCCCGCCGAGTTCGCGAAGAACGATGGCGCGCATCGGCGCTTCTCCCTCGGGGCGGCCTCGCCGCCCGCCTTCGTCAGTCCGTGTTCTGGTCGTTTTCGACCGGTCCGGCAGGCGCAGGCGCACGCCTGAACCAGGCCGCCTCGGCCACGTAGCTCGCGGTCAGCCCCTCGAGGCGCGCCATCTCGGCGGCCGGCAGCGGCGTGAAGCTCTTCGCGATCGCCACGTTCTCTTCGAGCTGCTCGACGGTCTTGCACCCGACGATGACCGTGCTCACGGGCAGCGTGAGCGTGTAGCCCATCGCCTGCTTCATGGTGGACACGCCGTCGGGCCGGAGCAGGCGGTCTCGCGCCGGGATCTTCATGCCGATGACGCCCATCTTCTTCCGGTTCGCGAGCGGCAGCAGCTCGGTCTTGAACGGGAAGCGGTGCGGGTCGGCCGGATTGAGCGCGAGCAGGATCGTGTCGAACTCGAAGCGGTCGAGCGCTTTCATCAGCGGCGCCGGGTCGAAGTGCCCGGTAATCCCGAGGAAGCGGACCATCTTCTGGTCGCGCGCCTTCAGGAGCGCTTCGAGCGCGCCGTCCTTCGCGAAGATCTGCTCGACCTGATCGTCGCGCATGACGTTGTGGAGCTGCCAGAGGTCGAGATGGTCGGTGTGCAGCAGCTTCAGGCTCTGTTCGAGCAGGCGCAGCGAGCCGTCGCGCGTGCGGTCGTCGGTCTTGCTCGCGAGGAAGACCTCCTTCCGGCGCGTGGCCATGACCTCGCCGATGAACGTCTGGCTGATCCCGTTCAACTCCCAGCGAGGCGTATCCGCCGCGCGCGGCCGCCCGTACGAGGCCGCCGTGTCGATGTAGTTCACGCCCAGGTCGATCGCGCGGTTGATGATCGCGATGGACACGTCGTGCTTGTCGGCCTGCTCGATGGACGCCTGGCCGCCCAGGCTGAACAGCCGCACGTTGTGGCCGGTGCGGCCGAGCGGGCGCTCCGGCATGGGCGGGGCCGCAGCGCCGAGGGCGGGGCCGGCCGCGAGGGCCGCCGCGCCGGCGACGCCCAGTTTCACGAAGTCGCGTCGGGAGAGGTCATCGGCCATGTCGCACTCCTTGGATTCCCCAAGATACCCTGCGGGGCGCGGCCGCCGCAACGCGAAACGGGCGCGAGGCTCCGCCCGCTACGCGCGCCGTGGTGGCCATTGATCGCCCCGGGGAACGGAAGTACGTTAGTCACGGAAGGACTGTCCAGATGCTGCACCGCCTCCCCGACGACGACGCGCGCGCCATCCTGTGGCGGTTCTCGGACCGCGCCGGCCTGGGCCGGCTGGCGATCGAGGCGCGCCGCGTCGCGCGCGGCCGGGTGGCGGCGCTCGTGGCGGGCGGAGGCCGCCACTCGCACGAGTGGACGCCCGAGAAGGGCGCCATGCTGGACGCGTTCGACGAGGCCGGGCTCACCGGGTCGGCAGGAGCCGGGGCCCCAGGCGGATCGCTGGACGGATCGCGGAACCTCGCGTCGGCGCTGACGGCTTTCGAACTGGCGTGGGTCGATGCCGGCGCCGCCACCACCTACCTGGCGTGCGCGCTTGCGGCGGAGCCGGTCCGCGTGTTCGGCACCGAGCGACAGCGTGAGTCGTACACGGCGACGGCGGCGGGCGACGCGGCGCGCGGCAGGCGGCCGAAGCGGGGCGCGTTCGCCCTGACGGAGCCCATCCCCGATGCCGGCGTCGAGACGGGGCTCCTGGGAGGCACGGTCCGCATCGCCGAGTGGATCGAGGGGCAGGAGCCCGTCCTCCAGGTCGAGAAGCGCGGCCGGTTCACCACCGGGATGGGGTTCGCGGAGTTCGTCACCGCGGCCGTCGATTCGGCCGACGACCGCATCAAGGGCAGCTGCGTCGTCCTGCTCGAGCCGACGGATCCGGGCGTCTTCGATCGCGGGGCGCCGGCGCGCACCCTCGTGCACCAGTTGTCGTCGACGCGCAATCCCGTGTTCAGCCTGCGCGTGCCCGCAAGCCGGATCGTCGGCGGATACGACGTGAAGGACGGCACGATCGTGCCGCGCGTGCCGCACGGCGACGTCGTCGAATCCGTGTTCCGCCGGACCCGCGTGATTGTCGGGCTGATGACCGCGGCCAAGCTGCTTTCGGCCGTCGAGCCCATCATCCGCTATCAGCGCGGCCGGTTCCGCGGGAGCCGGACGGTCCAGCCGGGATCGCCGCGCTTCGAGCTGGGGCTGCAGCAGAAGGAAGATGTCGTCCACCGCCTCGTCGACGTCTGGGCGACGGGCGAGGCGGCCGCCTCGCTGGGCTTCGCGGCCGCCCGGGTGTTCGACGAACTCGACGGCCTGACGCCGGAGGACGGCCCGTCCGGCCCGGGCGTGTCGGGCCGCGCACTGGAGTACCTCGCACTCGCCGCGAGGCCCGCCCACAAGCGCGAGCCGGAGCGCTTCGCGGCGCTCGGACGCGATCCGCACGTGCGGACGGCGCTGCTGGACGCGGTGGCGAAGGTGCTGTCGCCGGCGGTGAAGCTCTGGAACACGGGGCACGGCGCGAACGTCATCCGCGAAGCGGTCAGCCTGCTGGGCGGCCTCGGTGTCACGGAAGACAGCCCGGGATTCCTGGGACAGAAGTGGATGGACGCGCAGCTCGAGGCGACGTACGAGGGGCCGGAGGCCGTGCAGCGCCGCCAGCTCGCGCACGCCATGACCGACGAGCTCTTCCTGCGGCAATTCGAGGGATGGGTGGACGAGATGCGAGCCCTCGCGTCCGAGCGGCCGGGCACGGGAACCTGCGTGCTCGCGACGGCGATGGGCCTGTGGCTCTGGACGCTCCGGCACCTGCAGCGCGCGACCGACCCCGGCGGCGCGAAGCTCTACCAGGCATCCCGCCAGGGCGTCAGCTTCCCGATGGCCGACGCGCTGGCCTGGCTGCTCGCCGCCCGGCAGCAGGCGCTGGACGTCGTCGAACTCGAGCGGGCAGGCAAGCGTGACGCGTCCATCGGGGCTCGCGCGCAGGATTTGGTGCCGACGCTGATGGACCTGTGCCATGTGCAGACCGCGCGGGCCGCCGGGGAAGTGGCTCGCATCTGCGTGGAGCTGGTGTACGGGTACCGCCACCATCCGAGCTGGGACGAACCGGGCCGATCCACGTGTTTCGGGGGAGCCGAGCTCGACTCGCTCGAAGAGGTCATTCCCGGCATTTCGGCGACGGCTCGGTTCTACGGGGACGTCGTCGAGATCGACGGCTCGCACGCCTCGAAGGCGGGCCCGTGCTCGACCGTGGAGGGCCTGCAGCCCTTCGAGCGGCTTCGCGCCAAGCTGGATGCCTGCCTCACCGGGTCGCGCCTCGCCAAGGACCGCGCCGCCGATGCCTTGACGCGCGTGGCGATCCCTGACGCCCCGGACTATCCGCCTTCGGTCCCTCGGCGAGAGTAGGCCGGGACCGCCGCGAGGGAGCCGTCCGGCCCGGCCGCCGGCGGCTGTGCCATAATGCCGCTGATGTCCGTGACCGACCGGCGCGTCACCTGGTCCCCGCGGCGTCTCTGCGCGCTCTCGGCCGGGCTCTGACCCCACGCTCCCGCCGCGTTTCCACCCGCTCGATCAACTCGATGATGGCGCTCCCGCCAGGCGCGGGAGTCAGGGGGTCGCGTGTCCAACACGTTTGCAGTCATCGGAGCCGGCCGCCAGGGTGTGGCGGCCGCGTACGACCTTGCCGTGCGCGGCGGGGCGTCGAGCATCCTGTTCCTCGACGCGAACGAGGACGCCGCCGCGGCGGCCGCGGCGAGGATCAACACGCTTGTGGGACGCGAGGTCGCGGAGGGCCGGCGGGCCGACGCCGCCAATCCTCCGGCGGTCGCCGCGCAACTGGCGGGCGTCCGCGCCCTGCTCGCCGCGGCGCACTACAACGTGAACCTTGGGTTGACGCGCGTCGCCGCCGCGCTCGGCGCGCACATGGTCGATCTCGGAGGCCACACCGGCGTCGTGCGGCAGCAGCACGCGCTGGACGGAGAGGCGAAGCGGGCCGGCGTGACCGTCGTGCCCGACACGGGGATGGGGCCGGGCCTGAACGTGTCGCTGGCCGCGTACGCGATGGGCATGCTCGACCGCGCGCGGGAAGTGCTCATCTGGGACGGCGGGTTGCCCCAGGACCCCGTGCATCCGTGGGACTACGTCAGCACGTTCGCCATGAGCGGCCTCACCAACGAGTACGACGGCCACGCGACGTTCCTGCGCGGCGGCGAACTGACGGAGGTGCCGTGCTTCGCGGATCTCGAGCGCCTGGAGTTCGACGAACCCATCGGCACGCTCGAGGCGTTCGTCACGTCGGGCGGGCTCTCCACGGCCCCGTGGAGCTGGCGCGGCACGCTGGAACGGCTCGAGAACAAGACGCTCCGCTATCCGGGGCACTGCGCCCGTTTCGCCGCGTACCGCGACCTGGGGCTGATGGGACTCGAGCCCATCGACGTCGGTGGAACGCCGGTGGTGCCGCGCGATGTCTTTCACGCCCTGCTCGAGCCCCGCATCGGGTCCGGCGGCGCCGTGGTGCGTGACGTCTGCGTCATGAGAGTGAAAGCCATCGGCGAGCGGGGCGGACGCCCGGCCGAGGCCGTCGTCGAACTCGTGGATCGTTACGACGAGTCCACCGGGTTCACGGCCATGCAACGGCTGACCGGCTGGCACGCCGCGATCTGCCTGGAACTCGCCGCCAAGGGCCGGCTCGCGCCGGGTGTCGTCCCCGTCGAGCGGGTGCCGGCCGACCTCGTGGTGCGCGAGGGGCGCGCCCGGGGCTGGGACATCCGCGAGCGGCTCGGATAACGCGGCGGCGCGCCCGCCGGGGCCACCCGTTCGAAACCGCGCGGGCTGGCGCGGGCGAGGGGTTTCGGGCCAGCGCGCTGCACGTGAGTGCGCAGTCCTGCACGGAATCGGCGGATTCACTGCCGGATGTGCTTGACAACACAGGAGTTGCTGCCGACAGTAACCCTGGGCGCCTTGCCGTCCACCCGGACACGTGAACTCTGGGGAGGGTGATGACCGCGTTGATCCTGCAGCGGCTGAGCTGCTGCCTTACCGGCCACGACTACTCCGTCAAGTCGGACGGGACGCGGATGTTCCTGCGCTGCAAGGTCTGCGGCCACACGTCCCGCGGCCTGGTGATGGCTGAGGACCCCTGCCACCGGCAGCGGAGGCTCGGCCGGACGGCCTCCAGCGGGAACCGCTCCCCCGCGGGCCGCGCGCCCGTATCCGCCCGCTGACGCGCAGCGTTCGCCTCCATCCGCGCAGCCTTCGCCTGGAGTCCCGCCAGGTGCGGGCGTTCACGTCTCAGAGCACGCCCCACCGCACCGCCAGGTCGCGCACGTTGAGCATGTGCAGCACCGGGACTCCGCGCTCGACCATGCGCGCGACGAGTCCCCGGCCCGGCGACCGGTCGAACACGACCGGCTCGATCCACCCGTTCCGGACGCGCAGGATGGCAGGAGACGTTCCGAGGCTGGCCTGTGTGCCGCCGACGTTCACGAAGGCGGCCAGGGGGCGCGCGCCCCTCGCGGCGTCGTAGGCCGCGAGCCGCTCCCGGATCGCCCCGTCGAAGGACGCCGGCTCGATCAGCCTCGCGCCGAGCGCCTTCGCCGTCGTGGCCGCGATCCGCCGCGCCAGCAGGCGGCCCTCCTCGTCGAGGTCCAGCGCCCGGTCTCCAGCGCCGCCCGCAGACACGGCCACCGACGCCGGCTGCAGCCTTCCGCTTCGAACGAGCCGCGCCTCGATCTCCGGCCAGGTGAATCCCTCGACCGTGGCGCCGAACGAGGAGGCCGTCACCGACGACACGGCGGCCAGCCTGGCGTCCAGCGCCTGGCACGCGGCCATGACGGCGAGGTTCAGGCCGGGAAACGATCCCGAGAACGACGCGGCCACGTCATCGCCGGCGCCGACGCCGGCCCGGTGCAGTTCTGCGGTCAGCACGCGCGCCCATGCCGGCGACGCGCCGACGCGCTTGGCCTCGAGTTCGCCGAGCGTCGTGACGAGCGGCGTGAGTTCGCTGCCGATGAGCGCGTCGTCGAAGGCGACGCCCCGCGCGCGCGCGACGTCCTCGACCGCGCGGCGCCACAGTCGTTCGGCACGCGCCGCGCGCTGCTCGACGTCCGAGGCCGGGGCCGGGTCCCGGACGGCCAGCCACGCGGGCAGCGGCGCGCCCGCCAGCGCCAGCGCCGCGAGGCCCGCCGTCAGCGCGATGCCGATCACGGTCGGCACCCACGACGGCAGGCGCGCGCGGCCCTTTCGTGCGGACATGCCTGGCTGCCCTACAGGAAGAGCGCGCCGGCGGCGGCGAGCAGCACGCGCACGAGCACGGCGAGGACGAGCGTCGTCCCGGCCGTGGCCCAGAAACCCTGCGTGAGCGCGGTGTTGGCGATGAGGCCGGGCACGATGTAGCCGACGACCCGGAGATCAGCCGGCGCGGGGCTCGAGGCGAGGGCCGCCGTGTAGAGGCCGTGCAGCACGAAGCCGGTGAGGATCGTGACGCCGAACCTGCGGCGCCCGTACAGGATCACCAGGCGCGCGAACCCGTAGCGGACGGCGGCGAAGGTGAGGCCTCCCACGGCGAGGGTCGCGACGACGCGGCCGGGCTGAGAGAGGTGCAGCGCGAGGTAGCCCGGCACGACGAGGCCGCCGGACGCGAGCCCGAGGACCTCCGTGAAGAGCAGGTTGAGCGCGATGCCGAGCCCGAGCGCGAGTTCAACCATGTCAGGTCCGTTGGAGCGCCGAGAGCAGGGGCTCCCGCTGGAGTCCCTTCGTGTTGCCGCAGAAGACCACGAGGCCGCCGGACGCCGGTCCGCGCAGTCGCGTGCGCAGGCCCGACTCCAGCCGCGACCTGCGCTCGAACGCGAGCCTCGGGCCCGGGAGCCGCTTCCGGAGGCGCCGCCACGTCGTCCAGTCCGGCCGGTCGCCCGTGACGACGACGCGATCCGCGCCGCGGGACCACGGGGCGGCGTCGCCGAACTGCCGCAGGCGCAGCGGGCGGTCACGCCGGTGGTTGAACACGAACAGCGCGTCCTGCTGCCTCGGCGCGATCAGGCGCTGCAGGGATTCGGCATCGTTCGCGGCGGACGCGTCGATGTACTCCACCTGGCGACCTGCCACCGTGACCGAGCCGTGCGTCACGGCACCCGGGTCGGGCGCAGCGTCCGCCATGCCGCGGCGGGCGACGTCGTCCGGGATGCCGAGAAGCCGCGTCACGGCCAGGGCGATCCCGGCGTTGTCGGCGGCCCATCCAGCCAGAAATCCTTCGCCGGCCGTTTCGAAGCTTGCGGTCGGGGGCGGCGGGTCGGCGGCGGCGAGCACGAGGCGCGCGCCGGCCTCGCGGCACGCGGCGTCGAGAACCTCGAGGCCGCCGGTCGGCCCAACCACGACGGTTCCGCCCGCCGGGATGGTGGAGGCGAGCGCCGACGCCACGTCGTCGACGGTGGCGCCCATGACCTCCGCATGGTCCAGCCTCGCGTTGGTGATCACGCCAATGGTGGAGCAGACCATGGCCCGCTCGGACACCCCCTGCAGGTCCGGCTCGACGGCCATGCACTCGAGAACGGCCGCGTCGGCGCCGAGGGCCCGCGCCTGCCGCAGGGCCCAGAGCTGCTCGCGGATGCTGGCCGGCGCGCGGCGGCGGATCGCGCGCTCGCTGCCGTCGGGGAGGATGAGGCGCGGCTCGGTGCCGGTGGTCTTGGCGACGCACCGGACGCCGGCGGCGCGAAGCGCGCCGGCGATGAGGCGCGTGACCGTGCTCTTGCCGCGGGTTCCGTTCACGTGGATCCGGATCCGAACGGCCTCCCGTGCGCGGTCGCGCGCGCGGCGTTCGGCGAGTCCCAGCGCGAGCAGGGACGCGAGCAGCACGGCGGAGAGGATGGCCGTCACGGCGCCGGCATCAGGTTCTGCGGTACGTCGTCGAGACGCGCTTCACGACGGCCATGACGAGCCAGCGCGGCGCGTAGTGCGCGGCGAACACCAGAGCCCGGTAGAACCGGCCGGGCACGTGCATGATCCGCCCGGCCATGACCGCGTCGAACGCCTCGCGCGCGACGGTC
>CAZBIP010000036.1:0-8128 GCA_964491885.1 uncultured Vicinamibacterales bacterium | reverse complement strand
GGTGGGTGAGTTCGGCGAGCGCCATCACCATCACCTGCACCATGTCGCGCTGCGCCTCCCAGGTCGTGTCGGTGAACTTGCCCGGCACGCCGTAGCCCGCGTTGTTGACCAGCGCGTCGATGGTGAGGCCCGCCAGGGCGACCTCGCGGACGATCCGGGCCGGGGCGGCCGGGTCCGCCAGGTCGGCGACGATCGTCGTGACGCGGCGCCCGAAGCGCCGGCCGAGATCCGCTGCGATCGCCTCGAGGCGGTCTGCGCGCCGGGCCGTCAGGACGAGATCGAAGCCTTCCTTCGCGAAGACCTCGGCAATGGCCTTGCCGATGCCGGCCGAGGCCCCGGTGACGAGCGCGGTTCGGGCGGGAACGGATTCGGGCATCGCCGACAGTCTACACGAAGGCCCGGGACGCTATACTGGTGGGATGGCCGATCCACAATCCGCCCGCCCGTCGGTGGCCAACCCCGGCCGGCGCAACGTCGCCATCATCGCGCACGTCGATCACGGCAAGACGACCCTGGTCGACGCGCTGCTCGCGCAGAGCGGGACGTTCCGCGCCAACGAGCGGGTCGCCGAGCGCGCGCTCGACAACATCGACCTCGAGCGCGAGCGCGGCATCACGATCATGGCCAAGAACACCGCCGTCCACTACGGCGGCGTCCTGATCAACATCGTCGACACACCCGGGCACGCGGACTTCGGCGGCGAAGTGGAGCGCACGCTGTCGATGGTGGACGGGGTGCTGCTGCTCGTCGACGCCTCGGAGGGCCCGCTGCCCCAGACGCGGTACGTGCTGCGCAAGGCCCTCGAGCGGAGGCTGCCTCCCATCGTCGTGATCAACAAGATCGACCGGCAGGATGCCCGGGCCGAGGAGGTGCTGAACGAGGTGTACGACCTGTTCATCGACCTCGACGCGGCCGACGCGCAGCTCGACTTCCCCGTGCTCTACACGAACGCGCGCGCCGGCACGTCCACCTCCGATCTCGCGTCGCCCGGGACCGACCTCCGGCCGCTCTTCGACGCCATCGTCGCGCACGTGCCGCCGCCGTCGGGCGATGCGTCGGCGCCGCTGCAGATGTTCGTGGCGAACCTGGACTCGAGCGACTACGTCGGGCGCATCGCCGTCTGCCGCGTCTTCAACGGGCGGGTGCGCCTGGGAGACACGGTCGTCATCAGCAAGGTGGACGGGGCCCTCGCCCCCACGCGGGTGACCAAGCTGCTCGCCTTCGACGGCCTGAAGCGCGTGGACGTGGACGAGGCCTCCGCCGGCGACATCGTTTGCGTCGCCGGGATCGCGGACATCACGATCGGCGAGACGATCACCGACGCCGAGCACCCCGACCCGCTGCCGCCGCTGGCGATCGACGAGCCGACGGTGTCGATGATCTTCGGCGTCAACACGTCGCCCATGGCCGGCCGGGACGGCCAGTTCGTCACGTCGCGGCAGCTGCGCGACCGGCTCGAGCGCGAACTGCTCGGCAACGTCTCGATCCGCCTCGAAGACACCGACGCGCCCGAGCAGGTCCGGGTCATCGGGCGCGGCGAACTGCAGCTCTCGATCCTGATCGAGATGATGCGGCGCGAGGGCTACGAGCTGCAGGTGTCGAGGCCCGAGATCGTCACGCGGGAAACCGGCGGGCAGACGCTCGAGCCGGTCGAGACGCTCGTCGTCGACGTCCCGGAGGACAGCCAGGGGGTGGTCATCGCGCAGGCCGGCGGCCGCCGGGGCACGATGACGAAGCTGGTGAACCACGGCAGCGGGCGCGTGCGGATCGAGTTCGAGATCCCGACGCGCGGCCTGATCGGGTTCAGGTCGCAGTTCCTCACCGACACCCGCGGCGCCGGCATCATGAACCACCTGTTCCACGGCTGGCGGCCGTGGTTCGGGCCGATCCCGGCCCGCCTGACCGGCGCGCTCGTGGCCGACCGCGCCGGCGTCAGCACGGCGTACGCGATCTACAACCTCCAGGAGCGCGGCGAGATCTTCATCGAGCCCGGCATGCCCGTCTACGAGGGGCTCGTCGTCGGCGAGAACGCCCGGCCGAAGGACCTCGACGTCAACGTGACGAAGGAGAAGAAGCAGACCAACATGCGCGCGTCGACGGCCGACGAGGCGATCCGGCTCGTCCCGCCGCGCATCCTCGGCCTGGAGCACGCGATCGCCTTCATCAACGACGACGAACTCGTCGAGGTGACGCCGAAGTCGGTCCGCGTGCGGAAGCGCATCCTCGCGGCGAACATGAGGCCGAAACGGAGCGAGTAGGGAGCGGAAGAAGTCAGGAGTCAGGAGTCAGAATTCAGAATTCAGAATTCAGAAGCCAGGAGCCCCAGTCCCCAACCCCCGATCCCCAGCGCCTAGCCCCTAGTACTTGGGAACCATCCACGGCACCAGGTACGCCTGCGCCATCACGATGAGGCCGACGATGGCCGCCAGCGCGACGCTGTGCCAGAAGACCGAGCGCAGGAGCGCCCCCTCCTCGCCCTGCTGGTTCGTGGCCGCCGTCGCCACCACGATCGTCTGCGCGGCGATCATCTTGCCCATCACGCCGCCGGAGCTGTTCGCGGCGGCGATGAGGACGGGATCGAGGCCGAGCTGCTGGGCCGTGATCTTCTGCAGGCTGCCGAAGAGCACGTTCGAACTCGTGTCCGACCCTGTGAGGGCGACGCCGAGCCAGCCGAGCATCGCGGCGAAGAACGGGTAGAACCACCCGGTCTTCGTGAACGCCAGGCCGAGCGTGGCGTCCGTGCCCCCGTACCGCGTGATGAACCCCAGCGCCATCATCGTCGAGATGGTGAGGAGCGGGATCCGCATCTGGCGCCACGTGTGGCGGGCCACGTCGGCGACGTCGCGGCGCCGCATCCGGAGCAGCAGGATCGTCGCGAGCGCCGCGGCGAGCACGCTCGTGCCGGTGGCCGAGAGCCAGTTGACGGTGAAGACGGCCGGCTCGGCGCGGGCGCCGCGGTAGCCGGCCTCGGCGAGGCGAGTCCGATCGACCGGTTCGGGCACGACCGGGAAGTCACGGAAGACCCGCGTGTGGAGCGCCGGAACCTCGAGGCGCGGCGCGCTCCACGACGGCGCGCCGAGCGCCGCCTTGATCGGCGGCGCGCCCCACACCGTCACGCACACGGTCAGCAGGATCCACGGCAGCCAGCCGCGCAGCAGTTCGCGCGGCTGGAGGCGCGCGTCCTGGTGTGATACCGCGCTGGAGGTTGCGTCGGGAGCCGTGTCGCTCGGCTGCCACCACACGCACAGCAGGCCGACGGCGCCGAGCGACGCGAGCGCCGACACGATGTCCACGAGCTCGGGCCCGATGAAGTTGCTCCACCCGAACTGGATCAGCGCGAACGTCCCGCCGCAGACGGCGACCGCGGGCCACACGCCGCGCAGGCCGCGCCAGCCGCTCATGGCGACGACGAGCCACGCCGGGATGAGGATCGAGACGAAGGGCAGCTGGCGCCCCGTCATGGCGCCGAGGGCGAAGGCCGGGAGCCCCGTCACGGCCGCGAGGGTGAAGATCGGTGTCGCGATCGAGCCGAACGCCACCGGCGCCGTGTTCGCGATGAGCGCCAGCGAGGCGGCGTAGCGCGGCGCGAACCCGAGGCCGGCCAGCAGCGCCGCCGAGATGGCCACCGGCGCCCCGAAGCCCGCGCAGCCTTCGATGAACGCGCCGAACGAGAACGCGATGAGCAGCGCCTGAACGCGCCGGTCGCCAGACAGCCTGGCGACCGAGCGCTTGACGATGTCGAAGGTGCCGGACTTGACGCTGAGGTTGTACAGGAAGATCGCGCACAGCACGATCCAGCCGATGGGGAAGAGGCCGTACGCGGCGCCGTAGAGCGCGGTGGCCAGCGCCGCAGACGCCGGCATGCCGAAGACGCCGATGGACACCGCGACGGCGGCACCGAGGCCAAGCCCAGCCGCCCGGTACGCGGGCCAGCGGAGCGCCGCCAGCGCGACGAGCAGCAGCCCGGTCGGCAGCGCGGCGACGAGCGTGCTGAGCCACGGCTGGCCCAGCGGATCGTAGACCTGCACCCAGGGCATGGGCCGCCTACCTTCCCGTGTGCAGGTCGATGACGCGTTCGATGGCGCGCCGGCAGACCCGGCAGAACCCGGCCGGGTTCCGCGAGAACATGATGCAGTCGGTCTCGGGCCGGTACAGGCCCTTGGGCTCGTAGGAGGCGCCCTCGAACGCGCCGACCTTGCCCGAATAGGTCATCGACGAGAGCAGCGTCTTCTCGAAGGCGAGCTGCTTCGCGAAAAGGGCGTCCATCTCCGGCTCCGGCGCTCCGGTCGCGCGCAGCCGGCGCCGCTCGGCCTGGATCTCCGTCGAGCGCTGCTCGTAGGCGTCCTTGTCCCAGGGCGTCGGCAGCGGCGTGCCGGGCTCGACGAGATCCTTCCACTTCAGCGACGCCGGGTCGTGGAGCGCCGTGACGTTCGGCTCCCAGGGCTCGACCTTCTCGGCGGCACCGGTCTCGTACGCGACGTCCGAGGTGTAGTACTCGTCGCCCAGCCCCGCGAAGTGGTGGCCGAACTCGTGGATGAAGATGTACTCGGCCGAGCCGCTGTCCACGGCCACCGTGGCCTGGTCGTTGAAGATCCCGCCGCCGCCGTAATAGCGGTTGTTGATCAGGATCTCGACGGCGTCGTAGGGCGCCGCCGACGCCACGTCGCGCCAGGCGCGGTTGTCCGGGCTCAGCGCGTACCGCTCGCTGTCGAAGATGTTGTACTCGGTGCCGACGCGCGACCGCCGCATGTCGCCCGTGCGCGGGTTGTGGATGCCGCTCTCGGCCGCGGCCACGTCGATGGCGCGGACGTTGAATTCCGACCGGCGGCTCCTGTACGGCTCCACCGTGAACATCTTCTCGGCGAGGCGCTTCGCGTCGGCGTGGAACTTGGGCAGTTCGGCCTCGGTGTAGCCGTCGCCGATGAGCAGCAGGTCCACCTTCGACTCCGGCGGGCCGCTTTCCCAGAGCGTCCAGACCCTCCCGGCCGGCGCGAGGCGCGCCCGGTTCACCTGGCGCGAGGCGGGGTCGACGATGGTGGACCAGAACTCGTGGAAGGCGTTCAGCCGGTCGCGCTTCTTGAGCACGAGCTGCACCGGCTGCTTCGGCCACGGGAACCGCAGCGAGCCGCTGAACGTGCGGTGCGCCTCGCGCGCTTCCGCCGTCGTTTCCCATTCGCCGAACAGGCTGGCGAAGCCCCTCGAGAAGATCACCTGGTTCGTGCGGCGATCGACGATCTCGAACAGGTACTTGCCGAGGTTCGTGTCGTCCACGAGGCGCGTGCGGCTGCCCGGCCAGGGCCCGTCGTTGACGAGGCGATCGACGGCGACGGCTTCGACGCCGCGCCCGCCGGTGTGCAGGTAGTCGAGCCGCATGGTGTCGGCCGTGAACAGCTCGTCGTAGGGCGTCGCCGAGCCCAGCGGGGGAGCGGCCGGCGAGAGGAGCAGGATCAGGGCGGTGGCGCCGAGCAGGGTCCGTCGCATGCGAAGCCTCCGGCTGGAACGTCCGGCGTTCCGTACAACCGCGCCAGTATAGTGCAGGCCTTGCGATGCGCTTGCCGAGACCACGCCTGCCGCCGAGGATCGGCGCGGCAGGACGCCACGCGGTCCCGCTCACGCTGGCCGGCAAAACGGCGCTTCAGGGTGCTGTTGGCGGCAGCGTTGGGTCCCGGTCACCCAACGCGGACTTCGGCCCTTGCGCGTCGTTTTGCGGACTGACGCTGATCGGCCAGGTTCGAGGGCCCGCGTGGCGTCCTGCCGCACCGCTCGGCGGCGTGACCCGCGTGACGCATCCAACCCCCAACCCCCAAACCCCGATCTCGAATCCCGAATCCCGATATGATCCTTCCGAGAGGGTCCATGTTCGGAAGACAGACGCACGGATCGGTGGTGTGCTCGTCCTGCGGGCAGCTCGTGGGCGTGAACGACGCGGTGTGCCTGAACTGCGGCCGCCGGAATCCCGGATTGTGGGGCTTCGCGCCCCTGCTCAGGCGCCTGGGGAACGATCTCGGCTTCGTGCCTCTCGTGACCTTCGGGTCGGCGGCGCTCTACGCCGCGATGCTGCTCATGTCGGGCAGGAACGTCCGGATGGACGGGATGTTCTCGTTCCTCGCGCCGGACACGACGAGCCTGTTCCTGTTCGGGGCGAGCGGCGGGCTGCCCGTGTTCCGGTACGACCGCTGGTGGACCGTGCTGAGCGCCGGCTGGCTGCACGCCGGGCTGCTGCACATCCTGTTCAACATGCTCTGGGTCCGCCAGCTCGGGCCCGCGTGCGCCGACCTCTACGGCGCGGGCCGCATGGTGATCATCTACACCGTTGCGGGCGTCGTGGGGTTCACCGCCAGCTCGGTGGCGTGGGTCGTGCTGGGGAACATCCCGGTGCTCGGCGGCGCCGGGTTCACCGTGGGCGCGTCGGCGCCCGTGTTCGGCCTCCTCGGGGCGATCGTCCTCTACGGCCAGCGCTCGGGCAGCAGCATGACGAAGCGCGAGGGGCTGCACTACGCGCTGATGCTCGGCGTGTTCGGCCTGATCATGCCCGGCATCGACAACTGGGCCCACGCCGGCGGATTTGCGGGCGGCTGGCTGATGGCGAAGATCCTCGATCCACTCAAGCCCGAGCGCATCGATCACCTGGCGATCGCGGCGGCGTGCCTGGTGGCCACGCTCGCCGCCATCGCCGCGTCGATCCTGCACGGACTGGCGTTGTTCGGCAGATAGACAGAAGTCAGGAGTCAGGAGTCAGGAGTCAGGAGTCAGGAGTCAGAATACAGAATCCTCTCCTAGCCCCTAGCCCCTAGCCCCTAGCCCCTAGCCCCTATTTCACGTTCTTCAGCAGCGCCAGCAGGAAGTCCCAGTACTTCTGCACCGTGTCGATGTGGATCTTCTCGTCCGGCGAGTGCACGCCCTCGAGGGTGGGGCCGAACGACACCATGTCCATGCCCGGGTACTTCTCGCCGATGATGCCGCACTCGAGGCCGGCGTGGACGGCCTTCACGGCCGGCTCCTTGCCGTAGAGCTCCTTGTAGGTCGCGATCGCGAGCTTCAGGATCGGCGAATCGAGATTCGGCTTCCAGCCGGGGTAGCCGTCCGACCCGGTCACGGCCGCGCCGCCGAGTTCGAACACCGCCTTCACGGCGTCGGCGATCTCGACGATTTCCGAGGCCACCGAGCTGCGCTGGCTCGTCGCGACGGAGATGTCCTTCTTGCCCGTCGTGATGACGCCGACGTTCGTCGAGGTTTCCACCAGCCCCGGGATGTCCGCGCTCATCTTGATCACGCCGTGCGGCAGCGCGGCCAGCGCCATCACCAGCTTCTTCTGCAGCCCCTTCTTGACGACCTTCTTCCGGCCCTTCACCGGCTCGAGGGTGACGGCGAGCGTCGGCTCGACCGTCGCGAGTTCGGCGCGGCACGTGTCGTTGAAGGCCGCCACGATCGCCTTCGCCTCGGCGACTTTGCCCTTCGGCACGAACACCAGCGCCGACGCGTCGCGCGGGATCGCATTGCGCTTGTTGCCGCCGTCGATCCGCGAGAGGCGCGCGCCGGCAGCGCCGAGCTTCGCCAGGGCGCGGTTGAGGATCTTGATCGCGTTGCCGCGCCCCTTGTCGATCTCCAGGCCCGAGTGCCCGCCGCGCAGTCCGCCCACCTTGACCTCGAAGCCCACAGACCCCGCGGGCGCGGGCTCGGTCGCGAGCGCCCAGATCCCCATCGTGTCGCGGCCGCCCGAGCAGCCGACGTAGAGCTCGCCCTCCTCCTCCGAGTCGAGGTTCAGCAGGATCGTGCTCTTCAGGAAGCCGGGCTGGAGGTTGTTGGCGCCGGTCAGCCCGGTTTCCTCGTCGACGGTGAAGAGGAACTCGAGCGGCCCGTGCGCGAGCGACGCGTCGGCCATGATCGCCAGGCTGGTCGCGACCGCCACGCCGTTGTCGGCGCCGAGGGTCGTGTCGTCGGCCATCATGAAGTTGCCCTTGCGCACGAGGGTAATCGAGTCCTTGAGGAAGTCGTGCTTCTTGTCCGGCCGCTTCTCGGGGACCATGTCCAGGTGCCCCTGCAGGCACACCATCGGCCGGTTCTCGTAGCCCTTCGCGGCGGGCTTCCGGACGACGACGCTGCCGGCGGCGTCCTGGGCCCATTCGAG
>CAZBIP010000035.1:15758-22219 GCA_964491885.1 uncultured Vicinamibacterales bacterium | reverse complement strand
GAGTGTCGAGCAACGCCGCGAGGCGGGATGCATCGTTCGTCGAATGCAGACCGACGTGCACCACGGGCTGCTAAGCCTGTTCCGGGGCCTCTCCGAGCTTGAAGCGCGCGAAGCGCGCGATCGCGACGTTCTCGCCGGTCTTCGCGATGGCCTGCTTGACCATCTCGCCGATCGTGACCGCCTGGTCGCGCACCGACGGCTGATCCAGCAGGACCGTCTGGCTGAAGAAGGCGCCGATCTTGCCCTCGACGATCTTCTCGACGACCTGGGGCGGCTTGCCGGATCCCTCGAACTGGGCGCGGTAGATCGCCCGCTCCTGTTCGAGCACGTCGGCGGGCACGTCCTCGCGGCGGACGTACTTCGGGTCGGCCGCCGCGATGTGCATCGCGATCTCCTTCACGAGCGTCTGGAAGCCCTCGGTGCGCGCGACGAAGTCGGACTCGCAGTTGACCTCGACGAGCACGCCGATCTTCCCGCCCATGTGGATGTAGCTGGACACGAGCCCCTGCAGGGTGCTGCGTCCGGCGCGCTTCGCCGCCTGGGCGAGCCCGCGCTTGCGCAGGACCGTGACGGCCTCGTCCATGTTGCCGCCGGTCTCGGTGAGGGCGGCCTTGCATTCCATCATCCCGGCGCCGGTCTTCTCGCGAAGGGTCTTGACCTGTGCTGCAGTGATTGCCATGGCTGTGGGGTCTCCGCTGTACGAACGACGCGCCGGCCCGGGACGTCCCCGGCCGGCGCTCGACATGTCCGTCGCGCGGGCGACCGCCCGCGCGACCGCTGGCCGGCGCCCGTCGGGGACGGGCCCGGCGCGCAGGTCAGGCCGACGCGGGCGCCGCGGCCGGAGCGGGCGGGGGCGCGTCGGGGCGGGGCCGCCGGACGGGCGGGTGCGCACCCGCGTCCCCGGCGTCCGCGTGCGCGTCGGCACGCGCCGACTCGCGCAACCCGCGCCCGGCGACGATGGCGTCGGCGATGCGCGAGGTGAAGAGCCGGATCGACCGCAGCGCGTCGTCGTTCCCCGGGATCACGTAGTCCACCTGCTCGGGGTCCGAGTTGGTGTCGACGACGCCGATGATGGGGATCTTGAGCTTGCGCGCTTCGTCGACGGCGATCTGCTCCTTCTTCGTGTCGATCACGAAGACCGCGTCGGGCAGCTTCGCCATCTGGCGGATCCCGTCGAGGTTCTTCTGGATCTTCTTCTTTTCCTTCTCGACGCCGGCGACTTCCTTCTTCGACAGAGTCTCGTACCGGCCGTCGGTCTGCATCGCCTCGAGCTCACGCAGCCGCGTGAGGCTGCGCTGAATCGTGGAGAAGTTGGTGAGCAGCCCGCCCAGCCAGCGCTGGTTCACGAAGTGCATGCCGCACCGCTGCGCTTCCTCGGCCACCGCGTCCTGGGCCTGGCGCTTCGTGCCGACGAACAGCACCGTGCCGCCGTCGGCCGCGAGCTGGCCCACGAACGACTCGGCGTCGCCGAAGAGCTTCGCGGTCTTGCCCAGGTCGATGATGTAGATGCCGTTGCGCTTGCCGAAGATGAACGGCTTCATCTTCGGGTTCCAACGCTTGGTCTGATGGCCGAAGTGGACCCCGGCCTCCAGCAATTCCTTGATGGCGATCCCGCTCAATGGTCGTCTCCCTGCTGACTACGGATGCCGGCGTTACCGCTTGCTGAACTGGAAGCGCTTGCGCGCGCCCGCCAGCCCGTACTTCTTGCGCTCCTTGGCCCGGGCGTCGCGGGTCATGAGCCCTTCCTTCTTCAGCGCCGGCCGGAGCTCGATGTTGTACTCGCACAACGCGCGCGAGATCCCGAGGCGGACCGCGCCGGCCTGGCCGGCCACGCCGCCGCCGGCGACCGTCGCCAGCACGTCGAACTTGTCGGCGGTGTCGGTCAGCTGCAGCGGCTGCTTGATCTCGGTGCGCAGCACGGCGGTGGGGAAGAAGTCTTCGAACTCGCGGCGATTGACGGTGATGACGCCGGTGCCCGGCCGCAGGAACACCCGGGCGGTGGACGTCTTGCGGCGCCCGGTCCCGTAGTACTGAATCGATGACACGTTACGCTACCTCGAGCTTGGAGGGTTTCTGTCCGCGGTGCGGGTGGTCCGGGCCCGCGTACACCTTGAGCTTCCGATACATCGCGTCGCCCAGCGTGGTCTTGGGCAGCATGCCGCGCACGGCCTCTTCCACGAGGCGGATCGGCGTGCGCGCGCGGACGTCCATCGCGCGCTCCTCGCGCAGGCCGCCCTCGAACCCGCTGTGCCTGCGGTAGACTTTCTGCGCGTCCTTGCGTCCGGTGAGCTTCACGCGGCTGGCGTTCACGACGACGACGTGGTCGCCCGTGTCGAGAAAGGTCGTGTACGTCGGGCGGTGCTTGCCCATCAGCAGGCGGGCGGCCCGGGTCGCCAGCCGCCCGACCGCCACGCCGTCGGCGTCGATGACGTGCCACCGGCGTTCGATCGTCTTCAGGTTCGCCGTATACGTGTCCATCTGCAAGTCTCTATCCCTGAGTCAATTTCAGCCACGGCAAACCAAAATCGTACCAGCGTGTCCGCGGCTTGTCAACCCCGACCGCGGCCGCTGACCGCCTCCGCGGGGCCGCCGGCGGCCGCTCGCGAGCCGCCTCGACCCGACTCTACATGACGCCGGGCATCGGGCCGATAAGACGGCAGGCCAGGGGGCCGGCCGGCGCGGCGTGCGGGCGGCTCCCCCGGGCGGCATGCGCAGAAATTGCCATCCGACGGACCGTCCGGCGATGACAAATCTGAATGCGCCCCTCGGAAATCGCCGGTGGCCCGGCACGTCGGCCCGCCGCCAAGCGGCTCGCATCGTGTGGTTTGGGCCGCCGAGGGGCCGATTCGGGCGGGTTGGGCACGATTGGCACCCGACTTGCGCTGACGGCCGGAGCGGGCGCACCGCGCGCCTCGGAAAGGGAAGGACCCAAAGGTGTTCGGCAGACGCAAAGGCCTGGTGGGCCTGGACATCGGATCGAGCGCGGTGAAGGCCGTCGAGCTCGCTTCGGCCGGCAAGTCCTACCGCGTGGTCGCCTACGCCAGCGAGGCCATGGCGCCGGACAGCATCGTCGACGGCGCCATCATCGACGGCGCGGGGGTGGCCGACACCATCCGGCGCGTCTTCGACCGGCTCGGGACCAAGACGAAGGACGTCGCGGCCTCGCTGTCGGGCAACGCCGTGATCGTGAAGAAGATCAACCTCCCGCAGATGACCGACGCCGAGCTCGCCGAGTCGATCAAGTGGGAGGCCGAGCAGTACATCCCCTTCGACGTCCAGGACGTCAACCTCGCGTACCAGATCATGCACGGGGCCGACGGCGCCGCGCCGAACTCGATGGACGTCCTGCTCGTGGCCGCGAAGAAGGAGAAGATCGCCGACTACACCGGCGTGATCGCCCAGGCCGGCCGCGTTCCCGTTGTTGTCGACGTCGACGCGTTCGCGATCCAGAACGCCTTCGAGGCCAACTACGAGGCGGACCCCGGCACCGTGACGGCGCTCATGAACATGGGCGCCAGCGCGATCAACATCAACATCGTCACGGGCCCGGCCTCGATCTTCACGCGCGACGTGTCCATCGGCGGCAACGCCTACACCGAGGCCATCCAGCGGGAGTTCAACCTCACGTTCGAGCGCGCCGAGCAGGTGAAATGCGGCGCGCGGGCCGCCGAAGAGCGCCCCGAGGACGTCGAGGCGGTCCTGCGCGCCGTGAGCGACAACGTCCTCCTCGAGATCCAGAAGACCTTCGACTTCTACCGCTCGACCGCCGCCTCGGACCGCCTCGACCGCGTGATGATCTGCGGCGGGGCCGCGCGGGTGCAGGGGTTCGCCGACGCGCTGGCCGACCGGTTCGGCCTGCCCGTCGAGCCGCTCGACCCGTTCCGGCGCATCGCCTTCGACGCGGCGGCGGCCGGCGTCGAGGCCGCCGAGGCCGCGCCCACCTCCGTCGTGGCGGTGGGCCTCGCACTGCGACGGGCAGGTGACCGATGATCCGCATCAACCTCATCAGCCAGGGGCGGGAGAAGCCGCGGCGCCAGGCCGCGGGCCCGCTCGTCGGGTCCGGCCAGAAGATCACCGTCGCGTGCACGCTCATCCTCGCGATCGCCGCCCTCGGCGTGGGCTGGTGGTACTGGTCCCTGCGCAAGGAGGCCACGAAACTGGCCAGCGACATCACCGCCGCCGAGGCGGAGACGGCCAGGCTCCAGGCGCTCATCGTGCAGGTCCGGCAGTTCGAGGAGCGCAAGGCGCAGTTGCAGCAGCGCGTCTCGTTGATCGAGGAACTGCGCCGCGGGCAGAGCAGCCCCGTGCACGTGCTGGACGCCATCAGCCGCAGCGTCCCCGATCTGCTGTGGCTGACCGACCTCGATCAGAAGGGCGCGGAGATGACCATTCACGGCCGGTGCATGGCGATGACGTCGATTTCGGACTTCGTGGACAACCTCGGGCGGACCGGATGGTTCACGAGGCCGGTCGAGATCGTCGACAGCCAGGTCGAATCCGGGCAGGCCTCGGGCGCGGACGTGATCAAGTTCACCGTCCGGGCCCAGGTCGCGACCCCGGCGGGCTAGCGTGGGGGCGGGAACGCGATGGATCTGAACCTGAACAAAGTCCCGTGGTACGCCCAGGTGGGGCTCTTCGTCGCGCTGGCGATCGCCGGCGTGGCGGCGTTCCACTACCTGTACGCCGTGCCGGCCGAAAAGGCCCTCGACGCCCAGCGCCAGCGGCTGGCCGCCCTGAGGGTCGACATCAACCAGGGCATGGCCATCGCGCGGCAGCTCCCGCAGTTCCGGGCGCAGGTCGCCGACCTCGAAGGGCGTCTCGAGGGCCTGAAGGCCATCCTGCCCGACGAGAAGGACTTCGGCGAGCTCCTGAGGAACCTGCAGACGCTCGCCGTGCAGTCCAACCTGAGCATCCGCGTGTTCAAGCCGGCGCCGGTCGTGACCAAGCCGATGCACGCCGAGTGGCCCATCAACATCGAGCTCGACGGCACCTACCACAACCTCGGGCTGTTCTTCGACCGGATCAGCCGCTTCCCCCGCATCATCAACGTGGGCAACGTCGCGGTGAAGGCCAAGGACAAGCCCGACCAGAACACGAGCATCTCGGTGGCGTGCGTGGCCACGACGTTCGTCCTGCTGGACGCCGTGAAGGCCCCGGCCGCCGCCGCGCCGTCTCCGGCGGGGGCGAAACCCGCCGCGGGCGCCGCAGGAGGGAAGTCATGAGGGCGCCGGCCGTCGCGCTTCTGGTCGCGGCGATCGTGTCCGCCGTCCCGGCCGCTTCGTCCGCCCAGGCGGCGGCGAAGCCGGCCCCGGCCGTGGCGGCCCCGGCGACGCCGTTCGTCTACAACCCCGAGGGCCGCCGCGATCCGTTCGTGAGCCTCCTGAAGCGGGCGACGGAAGCGCGCGCCCGGCAGGGCAAGCCCGCCACCGGCGTCTCGGGGTTCCTGGTCAGCGAGCTCTCGCTGCGGGGCATTATGCAGAGCCGCGGCGATCACGTGGCCCTGGTGGCTGGCCCGGACAACAAGACCTACACGGTCCGGGTCAACGATCGCCTGCTCGACGGCAGCGTGCGCGCCATCACGGCCGACACGCTCGTGTGTCTCCAGGATGTGAACGACCCGCTGTCCCTGACCAAGCAGCGCGAGGTCCGGATGACCCTTCGCGCCGTGCCGGAAGCGAAGTGAACGCGGAGAGGGTGACTGTGATGTCAGCTCGACTGCTGAGGGTGCTGGCCGGAGCCTTGGTGCTCGGGTCCACTGTTTACGCCGCCGGCCACGCGGCACCGACGGCGCGCCTGACCGGCGTGGCCACGAAGACCGAAGGCGTCGGCACCACGGTCGTCATCGGGACGACGGAGCCGGTGGCCTACGTCGCGGCGCAGCCCGATCCGCTCACGCTGCTGGTCGACCTGCGCAACGTGTCGCCCGGCGGGGTCCGCCCGGACCGGCCGTCGGGGGCCGTTGCCGACGTGGCCGTCGAATCCGCGACCGGCGACGACGGGACCGAGATCGCCCGCGTGCGGATGCTGCTGGCCAGGCCGGAGACGCCCGTCGTGCGGAGCCGCGAGAACGCCGTCATCGTGGAATTCGGCGCCTCCGGCGCCGCGCCCGGCGGCCAGCGCGCCGTGCCGGCCGCGGCGATCGAGCCTGCCGGCGAGTCCGTCAAGCCCTCGCAGGGCGCCGCGTTGACGAAGGTGGAGACGGTGGCCGTTCCCGGGGGCACGAAGGTCACCTTCAGCGGCCCGGGCACGTGGCGCGCCGGCGCGGTGGAGCCCGCGAGGGACATGCCGCCGCGCCTGGTGGTGGACTTCCCGGACCTGGAATCGACCCTGCCGGCGGTGACGCCCGTGGGCAAGGGGCCGGTCGATCGGATCCGCGTGGGGGTGAACCGGCGTGACCCGCTCGTGACCCGCGCGGTCATCGACTTGAAGTATCCCGTCGCGCACCGGGTGGAACCCACCGA
>CAZBIP010000035.1:13446-15658 GCA_964491885.1 uncultured Vicinamibacterales bacterium | reverse complement strand
CCGAACCGCGGCCCGCGCGCCGTGCCGCGCCCGCCACGGGGCAGGCCGTCCTCGCCCAGAAGCCGGCGCCGACCGAGGCCGCCGAGGGCCAGAAGCAGTTCAGCGGCCACCTCGTGACCTTCGACTTCTACCAGGCCGACCTGCGCTCCGTGCTCCGCACGTTCTCCGAGATCAGCGGCCTCAACGTCGTCATCGACCCGAACATCCCGACGACGACCGTCGACGTGTCGCTCAAGGAAGTCCCGTGGGACCAGGCGCTCGAGGTGATCCTGCGCTCCCACCAGCTCGGCTACGTCCTCGAGAACAACGTCGTCCGCATCGCGCCGCTGAAGGTGCTCGCGCAGGAAGAGACGGAGCGCCAGAAGCTGGTCGAGGCGCAGGCGATGAGCGGCCAGCTCAAGGTGCTGACGAAGACCCTGAGCTACGCGCGCGCGGCGGTCGTGGCCAAGCTCCTGAAGGACACCCGGGTGCTGTCGAGCCGCGGCTCCGCGTTCGTGGACGAGCGCACCAACACGTTGATCATCAACGACCTGCCGGAGGCGCTCGACCAGTGCGAGGACCTCATCGGGACGCTCGACCGCTCGGAGCCGCAGGTCGAAATCGAGGCCCGGATCGTCCAGACCACGACGATGGCCGCGCGGGCGATCGGCGTGCAGTGGGGCGTGAACGGACGCATGGACAGCGCCCTGGGGAACACGGCTCCCGTGTCGTTCCCGGCGCAGAACAGCGTGAGCGGCCGGACCTCCACCAGCCAGGGCAACGCGACGCTCGGCGAGAGCGGCTTCACCCCGACGGCGGTCAACCTGCCGGCGACCGGGGCGACCTCCGCCCTCGGCCTCTCGATGGGGAGCCTGACGGGTTCGTTCAAGCTCGACGCGGCGCTCTCGGCCCTCGAAGAGAAGGGCCAGGGCAAGATCCTGTCGCAGCCCAAGGTCATGATGCAGAACAACTTCGAAGCGGAGATGACCCAGGGCGTGCAGATCCCGATCCAGACGCTGGCGAACAACACCGCCACGGTGACCTTCAAGGACGCGGCCCTGACGCTGAAGGTCAAGCCGCAGATCACCGCTTCGAACACGGTGATGATGAACGTTTCCCTCGAGAACGCGTCGCCCGACTACAGCCGATCCGTGAACGGCATCCCGCCGATCGACACCCAGCGGGCGCTCACCCAGGTGCTCGTGAACGACGGCGAGACGATGGTCATCGGCGGCATCATGAAGTCGGAGGAAACCTCTTCGAGGGACGGGGTTCCCGGGCTCTCGCGCATCCCGCTGTTGAGCTGGCTGTTCCGGCGCGACACGCGGTCCTCCGACCAGCGCGAACTGCTCATCTTCATCACGCCGCGCATCCGCCGCTAAGTGGAACCGAACGGGGCAGGAGAGAGGGCTATGTTGGCTAGACGGCTCGGAACGACACGCGGTTGGCCCGCGCTCGCGATCGGCGCGATGGTGCTGGCGCTCGCGGGAGCGGCCTGCGGCGACCTCAACAAGAACGGCCGCTCGCCGTCCTACCTCATCATCGAGGACCTCGCGGCGGCGTCGGGCGCCGACCCGGGGACGTTCTCGAACACCCTCGCGTCGGACGTCGTGACCAACGTCCGGGTGACCGTCGGCTCCGAGGAAGTGCTCCAGCCGACCACCTACGAGGACATCGGCGAGGTCCGCCTGCGGATGGCGCTCAAGGACCAGGGCACCGCGAACGCGGTGACCGCGCCGACCGCGACGAACACGATCACCGTGACGCGGTACCGGGTGGAGTTCATGCGATCGGACGGGCGGAAGACGCCCGGCGTGGACGTCCCCTACGCGTTCGACGGCGCGGCGACCGGGAGCATCGGCGACAGCGGCGGCACGCTGAGCTTCGTCCTCGTCCGGGCCCAGGCCAAGCTCGAGGCCCCGCTCCGGGCGCTGCGCGGGGCCGGCGGCGCCGTCGTCATCTCGACCATCGCCAACGTGACCTTCTACGGGAAGGACCAGAACGGCAACGAGGTCTCCGTGACGGGGTCGATGTCGGTGAACTTCGCGGACTGGGGCGACCCGTCGTAGTCGCCGCGCACTGTGGCTTTCAGGGGGTCCCGCGGGACCGGGTCCTTGCGGCACTGCCAGGATAGGGCACGATGATGACGCGCACAATGAAGGCACTCGCACTCCTCGTGGTGGTCGCGGCGGTGGCCGGGGCCGGCTGCACGGTGAAGAAGCAGGAGGCGCCC
>CAZBIP010000035.1:12269-13346 GCA_964491885.1 uncultured Vicinamibacterales bacterium | reverse complement strand
GCCCCGATCACGGAAGTGGACGTCACCTTCGACGCTTCGCTGAGCAAGGACTCGGACGGATCGATCGTGTCCTACGCGTGGAATTTCGGCGACGGCGCGACGGGCACCGGCGCGGTCGCGCGCCACAGCTACCAGGCCGCCGGCGCCTATACCGTCACTGTGACCGTGACCGACGACCGCGGGCTCTCTGCCTCCGTGTCCAAGCCGCTGACGGTGGTGACGACGGCGAACCCGAAGGCGGCGTTCTCGATTTCACCGTCCTCGCCGGGGGTGAACGAGAAGGTGTACTTCAACGGCGGCCTCTCGACGGCCGCGCCCGGACGCACCATCGTGCGCTACGACTGGGACTACGGGTCAGGCCGGCAGGACTCCGGCCAGCTCGTGTGGCAGGTCTACACGCAGCCCGGCGAGTACACGGTCGTGCTGACGGTCACCGACGACGCCGGAAACATCGGGACGGCGACCGAGACGGTGACGGTGGCGAAGCCCGACCTCACGGCGGCGTTCACGTTCACACCGGCGGCGCCGGCTGCCGGCACGACGGTCTACTTCAGCGCGGCCGAATCGACGGGTGCGAACCCCATCTCGGCCTACGCCTGGAACTTCGGCGACGGCGCCACGGCGACGGGCATCTCCGCGAGTCACCGGTTCAACTGCCCGGGCGGGCCGGCCACGGTGCCGTTCGTGGTGCAACTGACGATCAAGGACAGCACGGGCGCGACGGCGACGGCCACGAAGAACGTGTCCGTCACGGCCTGCGGCACCTAGCCGCCCAGCAGTCCTTACCCTTCAGCCGGCAGCGCGGCCCTCGGGGCCGCGCTGCCGGCTTCGCGCATCCAACGGCCGGACCCTCGCTCCGGCCTTCACGATCCTTCCCGGCTGGTAGTAGGATGTCGGCGTGGCCGAGGACCCTCGCATCGACGCGCTGAAGAAGCGGATTCAGAAGGACCCCGGATCGATTGCCTTCGCCCAGCTGGCGGAGGAGTATCGCCGCGCGGGACGCTTCCAGGAGTCCATCGAGGTGTGCCGGTCGGGACTCGCCCGGCACCCTGGCTACCTGTCGGCCCGGGTGACCCT
>CAZBIP010000035.1:0-12169 GCA_964491885.1 uncultured Vicinamibacterales bacterium | reverse complement strand
CCGCGGGGGCCCGGGGGGCAGACGCGCCGGTCGCGGGCCGCGCCTCCGGTCCTGGAGGGCTGAGGACTCAAGCCGCAGCCGACGAGCACCGGGCGGCGAGGCGCACCCTGGCCTACATGGAGCGCTGGCTCGAAGCGATCATGGCCGACCGCAGGTCCCGGCTCTACGCGGCGCGCGCTTGACAAGCGCCCCGGGCTGAGGGATTCTCCGCCTCACCTATGCCACAACCACCTGCCGACCTTCTGGCGGCCCGGCACGCGTCGGTGCGCGCTGCGATGGCGGCCGCAGGCCTTGACGCCCTGGTCGTGTTCCACCTGCCCAACATCCGCTACCTGACCGGCTTCGCCGGCAGCACCGCCATCGCGGTGCTCACGGCCGGCGACATCGTCCTGATCACCGACGGCCGCTACGTGACCGAGGTCGAGGCGACGGTGCGCCCCGGCTGCCCGGGCCTGCGGCTGGTCAAGGTCGACCCGACCTACGACGCGACGCTCGCCGGCGTCCTCGTCACGGCCGGTCCCGTGCGCGCCGGCTTCGAGTCGGCGCACCTGACGGTCAAGCGGTACGACGCCCTGGTCGCGGTCTTGCGGGACGGCGGAGCCGGCGGCCGAAGCGCCGTGAGCTTCGTGCCGGCCGAGCGGCTGGTGGAGGCGGCCCGCGTCCGCAAGGACGAGGCGGAGCAGGCGGCGCTCCGCCGCGGCGGTGAGTTGATCGATGCCGTGACGGCGGAAGTGCTGGCCGGGGTCCGAGCCGGCCAGCCCGAGTGGGAGGTGGCGGCCGACATCGACGACCGCATCCGGCGGAGCGGGTTCGAGCGCACGTCTTTCGACACCATCGTGGCATCGGGTCCCAACTCGGCCCTGCCGCACGCGCGTCCGGGCGGCCGGCGGCTGCAGGCCGGCGACCTGGTCGTGCTGGACTTCGGGGGCGTATACGACGGATACTGCGTAGATATCACCCGGACCGTGAGCGTGGGAGAGCCCTCGGCGGAAGCCCGCCGGCTATACGACGCGGTGTCTGCCGCGCATGCGGCGGCGGCGCAGGCGGTGGCGCCGGGCGCCCCCGTCACGGACGTGGACGAGGCGGCGAGGGCCGTGCTCGAGTCGCGCGGCTTGGGGCCGGCGTTCAGCCACGCGACGGGTCACGGGCTGGGCCTGGAGATCCACGAGGAACCCCGGGTCGGGCCGAGGCGGGCCGGCATCCCGGGAGTGCCGCCCGCCGGCCGCGACGACCGGCTCGAGCCGGGGATCGTGTTCACGATCGAGCCGGGCGCCTACGTGCCCGGGTTCGGCGGCGTGCGGATCGAGGACGACGTGCTGGTCACCCCGGGCGGCCTGGTCTGGCTGACGGGCGCGGACCGCGAACTGCGGGTGGTGTGACGCGATGGACATGGACGCAATCCGGGGCCTGCTCGATCTGGCGGCGGAGTACGGCCTGCAGGAACTCGACGTCGAGGTCGAGGGCCTGAAACTCAAGGTCAGGACGGCCGGGGCCGTCCACTCGGCTCCGCCTGCCGCGTTTCATGTCGCGGCCGCCCCGGCCCCTGCGGAGCGCGGCGTCACCGCATCCCCGAGGGTCGTGGCCGGAGGCCGGCAGGTCGAGGCCGTCACTCCGGCGGAATCGGCGGACCTCGCCATCGTCACGTCGCCCATCGTCGGGACGTTCTACCGGGCGCCGGAACCCGGGGCGCCGCCCTTCGTCGAGTCGGGGGCCAGGGTGAAACCGGGCCAGACGCTCTGCATCATCGAGGCGATGAAGCTGATGAACGAGATCGAGTCCGACCACGAGGGCGAGGTGGTGGCCATTTACGCCGAAAACGGCCAGCCGGTCCAGTACGGCGAGCGGCTGTTCGCCATCAGGCTCAGGTGATGTTCAAGAAGGTCCTCATCGCGAACCGTGGCGAGATCGCCCTGCGGGTGATCCTCGCGTGCCGGGAACTCGGGATCCGGACGGTCGCCGTCTACTCGGAGGCGGACGAGCACGCGCTCCACGTGCGGTTCGCGGACGAGGATGTCTGCATCGGTCCCGCGCGGGCGGCCGACAGCTACCTGAACGTGCCGGCCATCATCAGCGCGGCGGAGGTCACGGGGGCGGACGCGATTCACCCCGGGTACGGCTTCCTCTCGGAAAGCGCCTACCTCGCCGAGGTGTGCGAGGCCTGCCGCATCAAGTTCGTCGGGCCGAGCCCGCAGGTCATCCGCCTGATGGGGGACAAGGCACGGGCGCGCCGGGCGATGAAGAAGGCCGGCGTCCCGGTCCTCCCGGGGTCCGAGGGGACGCTGGAGTCGGAAGAGGAGGCGTTGCGCGTCGCGGCGGGGATCGGCTATCCCGTGCTCATCAAGGCGACGGCCGGCGGCGGCGGGCGCGGCATGCGGATCGTCCGGGGGCCGGCGGACATGAGCATCGCCTACCGGACGGCCTCGCGCGAGGCGGAAGCGGCGTTCGGCGTGCCCGACGTCTACGTGGAGAAGTACCTCGAGAACCCCCGCCATGTCGAGTTCCAGGTCTTCGGCGACCACTTCGGCCGCGTGGTGCACCTGGGAGAGCGGGAGTGCTCCGTCCAGCGGCGGCACCAGAAGATCATCGAAGAAGCGCCGTCGCCGGCGCTGACCGACCGCCTGAGGAAGAAGATGGGGGCCGTCGTCGTGCAGGCGGCGCGCCAGGTCGGCTACGCCAACGCCGGGACGTTCGAGTTCCTGCTGGACGAGACCGGGCACTTCTACTTCATGGAAGTGAACACCCGGCTCCAGGTCGAGCACGGGGTGACAGAACTCGTGACCGGCGTGGACATCGTCAAGGAGCAGCTCCGGGTCGCCGCGGGGGCCCGGCTCTCGTTCACGCAGCGCGACCTCGCGATCCGGGGCCATGCGATCGAGTGCCGCGTGAACGCCGAGGATCCCGAGACGTTCGTGCCCTCGCCGGGGACCATCGAGGCCCTGAGCCTGCCCGGCGGCCCGGGCATCCGGGTGGACACGGCCCTGCACGCCGACGCGACGGTCACGCCGTACTACGATTCGATGGTCGCGAAGATCATGGCCCACGGGCGGGACCGCGCCGAGGCCATCGCCCGCATGCGGCGGGCGCTCGACATGACGGTTGTCGAGGGCATCAAGACGTCGATCCCGCTGCACCAGCGGATCCTGGCCGATCCCGATTTCCAGGCCGGGCGGATCACGACGGCGTTCATGGAACGATTCCTGCCGGCCCCGAAGGCCAATCGGCTCGCCGAATCCGCCTGACGCCGCCGCGTGTACGGGGCTGGCCCGTGCCTTGCCGCTCGCACCCGACCAGCGCCTAGCGCCTAGTCCCTAGCGCCGAATATAATGCCCACGCCCTGCCGGGCCGGCCGGCCGGGGTGCGCAGGCGCCGTGCGGACCGTGCGGCGTAGGCCTCTGGAGGATTCGCGATGTCCCAGCTCTTCAGCACGAAGTCCATCGAGCAGTTGCGGGCCGAAGCCGCCGAGACGGGCGAGCACAGCCTCAAGCGCGTGCTCGGCGCCGTGAACCTCATCACCCTCGGCATCGGGGCGATCATCGGCACCGGGATCTTCGTGCTGACGGGGCAGGCCGCCGCGCAGTACTCCGGCCCCGCCATCGTGCTCTCGATGCTGTTGGCGGGCGCGGTCAGCGCGCTCGCCGGCCTGTGCTACGCGGAGTTCGCGTCGAGCGTGCCGATTGCCGGGTCGGCGTACACCTACGGCTACGCGACGCTCGGGGAGTTCTTCGCCTGGATCATCGGCTGGGATCTGATCCTGGAGTACGCCCTCGGCGCGGCCACGGTCGCCGTCGGGTGGTCGGGCTACGTCGTGAGTTTCCTCCACGATTTCGGCATCCAGTTCCCGGCCGCTCTGAGCGCGGCGCCCGGCACGATCGTGACGCTGGCCGACCAGACGACGGTCACGGCCGTGTTCAACCTGCCCGCGGTGCTCATCGCCATCGCGGTGACGCTCCTCCTGATCGTCGGCATCCAGGAGTCCGCGAACGTCAACTCGGTCATCGTCATCGTGAAGGTGGCGGTCGTACTGCTGGTCATCGTCGCCGGCGCGGCGTTCGTCAACCGCGAGAACTGGGTGCCGTTCATCCCGCCGAACCAGGGGACGTTCGGGGCGTTCGGCTGGAGCGGCATCGCGCGGGGCGCGGGCGTGATCTTCTTCGCCTACATCGGGTTCGACGCCGTGTCCACCGCGGCGCAGGAGGCGAAGAACCCCCAGCGCGACATGCCCATCGGCATCCTGGGCTCGCTCGTGATCTGCACGGTGCTCTACGTGGCGGTGTCACTGGTGATGGTGGGGCTCGTGCCCTACACGCAGCTCGGCGTGCCGGCCCCGATGGCGGTCGCGATCGACGCGGCGAGCACGCAGGCGCAGGGCACCGCGTGGGCGGGCCTCATCGGCATCCTGCCCTTCCTCGTCAAGCTGGGCGCCATCGCCGGCCTGAGTTCCGTCATGGTCGTGATGATGCTGGGCCAGCCGCGGATCTTCTACTCGATGGCGCACGACGGCCTGCTTCCGGCCTGGGCCAAGAAGATCCACCCGCGCTTCCGCACGCCCCACATCACGACGATGGTGACGGGCGGCGCGGTCGCGCTCGCGGCCGGCTTCACGCCCATCAACATCCTCGGCGAGCTCGTCAGCATCGGCACGCTCATGGCGTTCGTGATCGTGTCGCTGGGGATCATCTTCCTCCGGCGGAACCGGCCCGACGTCGTCGCGCCCTTCCGGACGCCGTGGGTGCCCCTGGTGCCGCTCCTCTCTGCGGGGGTCGCCATCCTCCTGATGGCGAGCCTGCCGCTGCCCACCTGGGAGCGGCTGCTCATCTGGATGGCGATCGGCGTCGCCATCTATGCCGGCTACGGCTATCGCCACAGCGAACTCCGGAAGCGCCTCGAGGCTGGGGGCCGATAGGCGTCCGCGCCGGGTGGGGGGGGTGAGATGGCTGCACGTCTGTTGAGCGGGACGGCCACGGCGCAGGCGATCCGGGAGGAACTGAAGCCCCGCGTCGAGGCCTTCACCGGCCGCGCCGGGCGCCCGCCGAGCCTGGGCATCGTGCTCGCGGGACACGATCCCGGCTCGGAGATCTACGTCCGGAACAAGCTGAAGACGGCGGGGGAGGCCGGCCTGCGCGCGGAGCTCTTCCGGATCGACGCCGCGGCCCCGGTCGCTGAGGTGCTCGCCGCGGTCGCGGCACTCAACGCGCGGCCGGACGTGGACGGGATCCTCGTGCAGTCGCCGCTGCCGGACGCGATGGGGGCCGACGCCGAGACCCGGGTGCTCGACGCGATCGACCCGGCCAAGGACGTGGACGGCTTCACGCCCGTCAACGTCGGGCGCCTCGTGCAGAACCGCCCGGGCCTCGTGGCCTGCACGCCGGCCGGCGTCATGGACCTCCTCGCGCGCGAGGGCATCGCGATCCAGGGCGCCAGGGCCGTCGTCATCGGGCGCAGCGACATCGTCGGCAAGCCGATGGCGCTGCTGCTCCTGCACCGCCACGCGACGGTGACCATCTGTCACTCGCGCACCAAGGATCTGCCGGGCGTCGCGCGCACGGCGGACATCCTGGTGGCCGCCGTCGGCCGGCCCGCCTTCGTGACGCCGGACTTCGTGAAGCCGGGCGCGGTCGTCATCGACGTCGGGATCAACCCGGTGTCGGACGACGCGCTCGTCCGGCAGTGGTTCCCGCCCGACTCGCCCCGCCTCGCGGCCTTTGCCAGGCACGGTTCGATCACCGTCGGGGACGTGCATCCCGGCGTCGCGGACGTTGCGGGTGCCCTGACGCCGGTGCCCGGCGGCGTGGGCCCCCTGACGATCGCGATGCTGCTGGCAAACACGATCCGGGCGGCGGAAGCCCGGCTGGGCGTGTGATTCGCCCATGCTGAGGGTCGCCCTCACCGGGGGCATCGGCACCGGCAAGAGCGTGGCGCTCGCCCGCTTCGCGGAGCTGGGCGCGGCCGTCATCGACACGGACGCGCTGGCCCGCGACGCGCTCGCGCCGGGCTCTCCGGGTCACGAGGCGGTGCGCCTCCGGTTCGGCGGCGTCGTCATCCGCCCGGACGGCCAGGTCGATCGCGCCCGGCTCGGGCGCATCGTGTTCGCCGACGACCAGGCCCGTCGAGACCTGGAGGCCATCGTCCATCCCGCCGTGATCGGCGCCGTCGGCGCCTGGCTGGAGGCCCGCGAGCGTGAGGGCGCGCGCGTGGCCATCGTGGAGATACCGCTGCTGTACGAGACCGGGCGTGACCGGGACTTCTCGTGCGTCATCGTGACGGCCTGCGGCGCCGACGAGCAGGTGCGGCGCGTCATGGCGAGGTCCGGCCTCGACGAAGCCGAGGCGAGGCGTCGGGTGGCCGCGCAGTGGCCCGTGGCCGAGAAGGCCCGGCGCGCCGACTACGTGATCCGGACGGACGGGCCCGTCGAGGAGACCCGGCGGCAGGCCGCCGAGGTCTGGATCGCGCTCAACCGCCGCCCGGATATGGGATACTCCTAACGAGTTATGCAGCCGAGACCAATTCTCGCGGCCGCCACGCTGGCGGCCCTGGCCTTCACCGCCTGCGGCGGCTCGACCACCGCGCCCACCTCACCGACCGGCCCGGTCGTGATCATCGCGCCCACGGTGACGGGCATCGCGCCGAAGGAAGGCGCCTCGCTCGGCGGGACGCCGGTGACGATCAGCGGCGCCAACTTCGTCACGGGCGCGTCCGTGACCGTCGGCGGCGTTGCCGCCACGAACGTGGTGGTCGCCGGTTCCACGAGCATCACGGCCGTCACTGGCGCGCACGCGCTGGGCCCGGTCGACGTGGTGGTGACGCAGGGCGGCCTCTCGGCGACGCTTCCGGCAGCGTTCACGTACATCAAGCTGCCCCCGCCCACCGTCACGTCGATCTTTCCGTACGCGGGTTCGTCGGCGGGCGGCACCACGGTCACGATCACGGGGACGAACTTCGCGCCAGGCGCCTCGGTGACCATCGGAGGCGCGGCGGCCACGAGCGTGTCGGTGGCCTCCATGACGAGCCTGACCGCCGTGACCGGTCCGCGCGCGACGGGCGCGGCCGACGTGGTGGTGACCGTCGACGGCCAGACCGGCACCATGGCGAAGGCGTACACCTACGTGTTGCCCGGGCAGAACCTCCTCCCCGTCGTCAACGCGCTCACGGCGAAGAGCACCCAGTCGAACGCGCCGGCCGACTTCGCCAACCTCAACGACGAGGTCGCCGTGAAGGCGGTCGTGACCGACGCGGAGACGCCGGTCAGCCAGCTGACCTTCGAGTGGAGCGCCGATGTCGGCACGATCACCGGGACGGGGCCGTCGGTGACGTGGCGGATGCCGGCGACGGCGTCGACCCCCCGGTCGGCGACGGTCACGCTCAGGATCGTCGAGCCGCTCGGCGGCAGCGGGGGGTCGCAGAGCACCACCGCGAAGGCCACGCTCAGCCTCCACGATTCGGTGGCCGAGATCGGCAACATCTCGCGGCAGTTCCTGCTGGACTTCTCCGATTCGAGCATGCCGGGCAGCTACGTCGTCCGGAATTTCTGGGAGGGGTGCTCCGGCAAGGAAGAAGAACTGGCGGACGTGAACAACAACCGCCTCTACTACACCATCCTGAGTTCGAACATCGGCCAGCCGACGAACGTGACCGTCGGCTTCAAGGCGGGCTGCGTCGTGCCGGGCCGCGGCGCGCGCGACGGCGACGGGTGCGCGGTCGTCCAGTGCCTGTGGCGGGACCTGTACAAACCCACCGGCGCGATCAGCACGACGTCCGGGCCGGACTACCTGACGGCCGTCTACCGGAACAGCCGCTGGTGGCTCTGCAGCAGCGACTTCCCGTCGGGCACCACCACATCGACGATCCGGACGCCCGCGTTCATCCGCTGATCCCCGGCCGCGTCGCGCCGGGGCCGCAGCGCCTCGCCTACGGGGCGACGCCGGGCGTGTCGGCGATCTCCGGCCCGGGGGCGTCCTGCGCCGGGGCGATGCGGTCCTCGACGAAGGTGTCCCACTCGTGGCAGTGCGGGCACTGCCAGAGGAGTTCCGTGCTGCGGTAATGACAGCGCTGGCAGACGTGGGCGTCGAGATAGAAGACCGACTGGCGCGTCAGGTCGGCGTAGCGGCGGATGAGCGATGAATCCAGGCCGCCCTCGTCGAAGGCGTGCCAGATGGCCTGGTGGATCGTCAGCGCGTGCGGACTGTGCGCCAGCGCCTCGAAAAGGAGCTCCAGTGCCTCCGGCGTGCGGCCGTTCGCGGTCAGGTGGCGGGCCAGCGCGAGGTGGGCCCGCCAGTCTTTCGGGTTGGCAGAGATGAGCCGGCGGCAGAGCGCCTGGAACCTGGCCGGGTCGCGCTGCGACTCGAACACCGACTCGAGGCGATCGAACGCGAGGTACGCGCGCTCGGGCGCGAACTGCGTCACACGCTCCCACGCCTCGGCGGCCTCGGCCGCCCGGCCCTGGGAGAGCCGGACGTCGCCGAGGTTCAGGTGCGCGGGCACGTTGCGCGGGTCGAGTTCGAGCGCGGCCTGGAACCGCTCGGCCGCGCCGGCGGCGTCCGCCTGCTTCAGGCGTTCCCGGCCCAGTTCGTTCTCCAGGAACGCGAGGATGTGCCGGTTCCCGGGCTGGTCGGCCTCGTCGCTGATGGCCACGAGGCGCTGGCGCACGTCGTAGGCCTCCCGCCACTGGTGCTGCTCCTCGTGCAGCTTCTGCAGGTTGGCGAGGGCGTAGGGGTTCTTCGGTTCGAGCCGCAGCACCTCGTTGAACGCCTCCAGCGCGCGGTCCACGAACCCGCCCCGCTTGTAGTCGAGGCCGAGGCACAGCAGGACGTAGGCGTGCTCCAGCCTCGTCAACCTCGGCCGCTGCAACAGCGCCTGGTGGATGGTGATCGCGCGGCCGACCTGCCCCTTCTCCCTGTACAGGTTCCCCAGGATCATGTCGATTTCCAGCGCGTCGGGCTGGAGCTTCGACGCCTGCGCGAGTTCGGCGATCGCGCGGTCGATCTGGTGGGCGGCGAGGGAGTTCAGCCCCAGCACGTAGTGGGGGGACTCCCGGGCCCGCCGCCGGTCGATCCAGCGGCCTTCCTGCAGCTTGTAACGCTCCCACGCCTTGCCGACCGCGAGGCCGACGAGCAGCGCGACGAGTCCGGCGAGGAACGGCGCGTAGTTTTCCATCAGAACATCTGGGTGCGCCAGAGGTCGTGCAGGTGGAGCACGCCCTCGACGCGACGGTCCGGGGCGACCACGACGAGCGACGTGATCTTCCGCTGTTCCATGAGGGCCAGCGCCTGCACGGCGAGGATGGTCCGCTCGATCGTACGCGGCCCGGCGGTCATCACGGCCGAGGCCGGCTGATCGAGCAGGCCGGGGACGTCCATGTGCCGCCGCAGGTCGCCGTCGGTGATGATGCCGGCCAGGCGGCCGTCGTCGCCCGCGACGCACGTCATGCCGAGGCCCTTGGCCGACATCTCCGCCACCACGTCGCGGATGGGCGTCGCCGTGCGCACGAGCGGCAAGTCGGCGCCCGCGTGCATGAGCGCCTCGGCGCGCAGGAGACGCTTGCCGAGGCCCCCGCCGGGATGCAGGCCCGCGAAGTCCTCCTCCCGGAATCCCTTCTGGACGAGCAGCGTCATCGCCAGCGCGTCCCCCATGGCGAGGGCGGCCGTCGTGCTCGCCGTCGGGGCCAGGTTGAGCGGGCAGGCCTCCTCGTCGACGCTGCAGTCGAGGACGATGTCGGCGGCACGGCCCAGGCTCGAGTCAGGCCGGCCGGTCAGCGCGATGAGGCGGGCGCCGATCCGCTTGATCGTCTCGAGCAGCCGCAGCAACTCGCCCGTCTCGCCGGTGTGCGACAACGCGACGACGACGTCATCGCCCTGGAGCGCGCCGAGATCGCCGTGCACCGCCTCGGCCGGGTGCAGGAAGAACGACGCCGTCCCCGTGCTCGAGAGCGTCGCCGCCACCTTCCGGGCGATGATGCCCGACTTGCCCATGCCCGTCACGATGACGCGGCCCCGGCATCCGGCGAGCATGTCCACGGCGGACACGAAGCGGCCGTCCACCCGGCCGACGAGCCCCAGGACGGCCGCAGCTTCGGTGCGAAGCACCTTCCGGGCGAGTTCCAGGTCGATCATCGGCGTGGGCTCACGCGTCGCCCCGGCGCGCGGCATCGACGCGGGTCAGCAGGCGCAGCAGGGCATCCAGGCGGTCGAGCGCGAGCGCGTTCTGGGCGTCGCTCCTCGCGCGGTGCGGCGACTCGTGGATTTCCAGGAAGACGCCGTCCACGCCCGCCGCGACGCCGGCCGGCGCGAGCGTGTCGATGAACTCGGCCTGGCCGGCCGTCACGCCCTCGCCGGCGCCCGGCAACTGCAGGCTGTGGGTGACGTCGAACACGACAGGGTAGCCGAGGGCGCGCAGGATCGGAAACGCCCGCATGTCCACGACGAGATTGTGATAGCCGAACGACGCCCCCCGCTCGGTCAGGATGATGCGGCGGTTGCCGGTGGAGGCCACTTTCGCGGCGGCGTGGCGCATGTCCTGCGGCGCCAGGAACTGCCCCTTCTTCACGTTGACCGCGCGCCCCGTCCGTCCGGCGGCCAGCAGCAGATCCGTCTGCCGGCACAGGAACGCCGGGATCTGCAGGACGTCCGCCACTTCCGCCGCGGGCGCGGCCTGGGCGGCCTCGTGGATGTCGGTCAGCACGGGGGCCCCCGCGCGCGCCCGGACCTCCGCGAGGATCCGCAGGCCCTCGGCCAGCCCGGGGCCCCTGAACGAGTCCACCGACGTCCGGTTCGCCTTGTCGAAGGAGGCCTTGAACACGTAGGGCACGCCCCGCCGCCGCGCGACCTCCGCGATGGCCGTGCCAAGCTCGACGGCGTGGCTCTCGCTCTCGATGACGCAGGGCCCCGCGATGAGGACGAGGGGGCTTCCCCCGCCAATCGTCACGGGGCCGATGGCGACCGGTTCCACGGGCGCCATTATAGACCGGGGAACGCCGGCGCCGGGGTCACGCCTGCCCGTCCGCGGCCGGTCCGCCGCCGCGCGCCGCCTGATGGGCCAGGGCCGCGCCCACGAACCCCGCGAACAGCGGGTGGGGCTCGAGCGGCTTCGACAGGAACTCCGGGTGGAACTGGACCGCGATGTACCACGGGTGCGCCGGCAATTCGAGGATCTCGACGAACTTGCCGTCGGGCGACCGGCCGGAGATCCGCGCGCCGTGGTCCACCAGGGTCTGCTCGTACATCGGGTTGAACTCGAACCGGTGGCGGTGCCGCTCGTGGATGAGATCGGTCCCGTAGACCCGGGCCGCCAGCGACCCCGGAGCCAGGGCGCACGGGTACTGCCCGAGCCGCATCGTGCCGCCCAGGTCGTCGACGCCCAGCAGGTCGCGCAGCTTGTAGATGATCTTGTGCCGGGCCTGCTCGTCGCACTCGGTCGAGTCGGCGCCCTCCAGCCCGCACACGGATCGCGCGAAGTCCACGGCGGCCCACTGGAAGCCGTAACAGATGCCCAAGAAGGGGATGTTCCGCTCGCGGGCGACCCGCGCGGCGCGCATCATCCCCCGCGTGCCGCGCAGGCCGAACCCGCCGGGCACGAGGATGCCGTCGGCCCCGTCGAGCAGGTGCTCGCCTCCCTCGGGCTCCAGGGCCTCGGCCTCCACCCAGTGGAACCGCACGCGCGCGTCGTTGGCGAACCCGCCGTGGCTGAGCGCCTCGTTCAGGCTCTTGTACGAGTCCGCGAGCTCGACGTACTTGCCGACCACGTGGATCGTCACCTCGTGCGACGGGTTCCCGATCCGAGCCACGAGCGACCGCCAGGCGTCCAGGTGCGGCTCGGTCTGCGGCAGGCGCAGGTAGCGCAGCACGATGTCGTCCAGGCCCTCCTCCGCGAAGCACAACGGGACCTGGTAGATCGTGTCCACCGTCCGGGCCGTGACGACGGCCTCCTCCGCCACGTCGCAGAAGAGCGAGATCTTCTTCTTGATGTCCGGCGGCAGCTGCCGATCGGTCCGGCAGAGCAGGATGTCCGGCTGGATGCCGACGGACCGCAGGTCGCGGACGCTGTGCTGCGTCGGCTTCGTCTTCAACTCGCCCGCCGTGCCGATGAATGGAACGAGGGTCAGGTGGACGAAGAGCGTGTTCTCGCGGCCGAGGTCCTGCCGCAGCTGGCGGACGGCCTCCAGGAACGGCTGGCTCTC
>CAZBIP010000034.1:14496-22641 GCA_964491885.1 uncultured Vicinamibacterales bacterium | reverse complement strand
TTGCGGCGGTATCTCGATCGCTTGTTCGGTGTCTCCGCGAACGTCGCGTCCGAGACGAAGGCCCGGATGGAGCCGGGCTCGCGCGCCGTCATCCCGCGGTACAGGCCGCCGATCGTGTCCGCGGGCTGGTCCGGATCGAGCGCGGCGAAGACACGCGCCTCCACGGCCTGAATCCCGATGAAGTGCCAGCCCTGGTTCCCGGGACCGGGAGGCGCGAACCCCGTGATTCGATGCTCGCCGTCGACCAGCACGCCGCCGTAGTGCAAGGGATCCGGGTTCGGCACCAGCGCGAGCGTCACGGCCGCGCCGGACGCGCGGTGCGCCGCCGCGAAGGCCGCCAGATCCACGTTGGTCAGCGAGTCGCCGTTCACCAGGAGGAACCGGTCCGCCGCAAGGAGCGGCAACGCGCGGGCCGGCCCGCCCGCGCTCCCGAGCAGGAGGCGCTCCCGCGAGTACTGCACCTCCACGCCGAAGCCGGAGCCGTCGCCGATCGCCGCGACGATCGTGTCAGGGAGGTGGTGGAGGTTGAGGACGGCGCGCCGCACGCCGGCGCCGCCCAGCCACCGGAGGATCCGGCCCGCGAGCGGGATCCCGGCGACCGGCAACGCGGGCTTGGCCCGCAGGCAGGAGAGCGGAGCCAGCCGCGTCCCGCGCCCGGCGGTGAGGACCATCGCCGGCCAGGGCACGCCGGTAAGCCGCTGGAGCGGCGGTGCTGCCGTCACGTGATGCGGTCTGGTTCGTCGAACACCATGTGCGGGCCGCGGAACCCGAGGCCCTCGCGGCTCTTCTGGAACAGCGCGTAGTACGAGTCGAGGATGTAGTCGGCGGTCGTCCGCCCGAGCGCCGCGGCCGCGGCCGTGATGCCGGGCTCGGTGCCCTCGATCTCCACGAAGGTGCCGATGGGCGTCTCGTCCACGGCGATGACGACGCCGTCGCCCTCGAACTCCTGCCGGTACTTCTGGTAGCGGAACCACGCGCGCAGGCCCAGCCGATCGAGCACCAGTTGCAGCACCGCGCCGTCCGCGACGCCCGTCTCCAGTTCCTCGCGCAGCTTCATCGGGCCCGGCTGCACGGGCCCCTTGAACGTGAGGACGCTGCGCTCGCCCTCGCGGCGGACGCGCAGCACGCACCGCCGGCGCCGCAGCGCCTCGTCGTCCGTGTCGTACAGGGCGTCGTCCTGGAAGCGCCTCGGAGAGACGGCCCGGGCGCCGATCCCCATGACGGCCGCCCGGGCGTCGTCCGGCGTGGCGAACCTCAGCTTGATTTCCCGTTCGAGCATGGAGCCCATCGTGATGGCCATCCTGGCGCGCGTTCCCAGTCTACCGCTTCCGCAGCAGCAGCACCTGGTGCGTGCTTCCCAGCCCTCCAGGCATGAGCAGCGTCTTGAGCGCCAGCCGGTCGGCGAGCCGGCCGGGCGCTTCGAGTTCCGTGACGAGGGGACTCGCCTCGAGCGCGGTCATCAGGAACCGGGTCTGGCTTTCGAAGGCGACGACGTCGAGCCCGTGCCGTTCCGCCGCGCGCCGGATGGACGTCCAGTCGACGTGCGCCGTCAGGTCCTGCTCGCCGGGCGACGCGAGCCACGAGGGGCGCCCGGCCGGGCCGCTTTCCGGTCCGAGGGCCACGTGCCCCCGGAACGACGTCAGCGTGCCGCGCGGGCGCGCGCCGGAGTAGAGCGCGTCCGACTCGTGGCCGTAATCGACGAGCAGCAGGAAGCCGCGCCGGAGGCGCCGCGCCGCGTCGGCGATCCAGGCGAGGGCCGCGAGGTTGACCTCGGCCCGCCAGCCCGGCTGCAGGACGACGCCGGCATCCGCGAGATAGGCGGCCAGCGCGGGCGTCGAGAGCGGCCCGCGCTGCTCCGTGAACGCTCCGTCGCGCAGATCGACATGGATCTCGACGAGACCCGCGGGGCCCGTCTCCACCAGGTGAACGGGAAGCGCGTCGAGGAGTTCGTTGGCGAACAGGATGCCCTCGATCGCCTCGGGCAGTTCGTCCGACGGCGGGGCGAGGCGCGCCGCGTGGCGGCCGAGGACGCGCGCCTGGGCGGCCCTGGCTTCCGCGCTGCGCTCCACGAGATGCACGCGCGCCGCCTGGTAGAACGAGGGATGCCGGGCTTCCGCGGCGTCGAGCACGTCCGCGGCGAGGCGGCCGTTACCCGCGCCGGCCTCGACGAGGTCGCACCGCCCCGGCCGTTCGCCTTCGCCGGGCCCGCCCCACAGCGCGGCGAACCGCCCGGCCAGGAGCGCCCCGAAGACGGGGCCGGCATCGACGCTGGTGTAGAAATCGCCCGCGCGGCCCGATCGTCGGGTCGCGCGGGCGTAATAGCCGGCTCCTGGCGCGTAGAGCGCCAGGTCCATGAACTCGGCCGCCGTGATCGGGCCGCGCTGCCTGATGCGGTCGGCGATCAGCGCCGCGCAGCCGCTGTCCATCGGTTCCGGGCCGTCACCCGGTCATTCCTTCGTCACGACGACGAAGGTCTCTTCACCCGACTTCCACAGGAGCAGCCTGGCCGCGCCGCCGGACCTGATCGCCTGCAGCGCGCGCGACGCCTCCGACACCGTTTCCACGGCCTGGCCGTTGATCTTGAGAAGGATGTCGCCCTCCCGCAGACCCTCCCGGTAGGCCGTCGAGGCCCGGTCCACGTCCGTGATGAGCACGCCGCGCGTCCCCGACGGGACCTGCAGCCGCCGCGCCATCTCGGTCCCGAGCGGTCCGAGGGTGATGCCGAAGCCGCTCCCGACCTCTTCCTGCTGCGACTCGCTGCGGCTGCCGCCGCTCTCGGCCTCGAGATCGAGCTCCTCGACCGTGACCGACACGTTCCTCTCGGCCTTGTCCCGGATGATGCGTACCGGGACGGTCGTGCCGGGCTTGGTCGCCATCACCAGCTGGACCAGGACCGTGCGGTTGGCCACCGGCTTCCCGTTGAACTGGACGATGACGTCGCCCGGCTCGATGCCGGCCTCGGCGCTGGGGCCGCCGGCGGTCACGACCGACACGAGGGCGCCCGTCCGCTCCTTCAGCCCGAATTCCTCGAGGGCGTCGCGCGGGACGTCCCGGACCTGGACTCCGATGCGGCCGCGCACCACCTTGCCGGTCTCGAGCTGCGGCAGGACGTCGCGGACGGCCTTGATGGGCACGGCGAACCCGATCCCGATGTTCGTGGGCGCCTGCCCGCTCGTGTAGATCGCGGTGTTGACGCCGATGACCTCGCCCCGCAGGTTCAACAGCGGACCGCCGGAGTTGCCGGGATTGATCGCCGCGTCGGTCTGAATGACTTCCTCCCACCGCTGCTCGGCCATCTGCATCGGCCGGCCGATCGCGCTGACGACGCCCACGCTGATCGTGTGGCTGAGGCCGAAGGGGTTGCCGATGGCCATGACCCAGTCGCCCGGCGCCATCTGCGCCGAGTCGCCCAGCCGGGCCTCCTGGAGGGGGTGCGGCGGCATCGACGTCAGCTTCAGCAGCGCGCTGTCGGTGAGCTGGTCGCGCCCGACGATCCTGGCCGGATAGACCTCGCCGTCCTCGTCGCCGAAGAAGGCGATTTCGATCTTGGTGGCGCCCTCGACGACGTGGTTGTTCGTGAGGATGTAGCCGTCCTTGCTGATGATGAACCCCGTGCCGGCGGCCTGCGTCACCTCGTCCCGCGGCTGCTGCCGTTCGCGCTGCTGCGGATTGCCGAAGAAGCGGCGGAGGAAGTCGTCCTGACCGAAGAAGTCCGTCATCTCCTGCGTGCGCCGCTTCGAAATCGTCCGGATGTTCACGACGGTCGGCGTCATCGCCTTGGCGATGTCGCGGAAGGTCTGGGCGTCGATGGCCCCCGTGACTGGCGCGCTCGGCGCGACCTGCGGCTCGATCGTCACCGCCTCGGACCGGGGGGAGACGTCGAGCCTCGACGCCAGCACCATTCCTACCGCCAGCGACGCCACCGCGATGAGTACCGTGTAGAAAACCGTGGTCTTCCGACTGGACATTGCCGTTCCTCCACCACTCCGCTGCCCGCTACGCCGGCGCTCAGTTGCGTTGGCCCCCGCCGGATGGAGCCCGCAGGCTTCAGCCTGCGTCAGCCCGGAGCGAGCGGGTCGCCGAGGCGAGCTCCGGGATCAGTATACCCGCGCGTCGCGGGCCCGCTTTTACTTTGACGCAGGCCGGGGCCCGCCGGTTTTCGGCGCCTGCCGCGCAGGCTTGCGCGTCGGCCGCGCAATCCCGCCGCACCCTTCGGGCGTCCTATAATCGGATGAAGGAACCGCAGCCGCCCGGGCCGCTCCGGCGGTGATGCCCAGAGGAAGCCCCGTGCACAGATCCATCGTCGGCGCCCTGACCCTCCTCGCGACCGCGGCCGCGCTGGCCGCGCAGGCCCCCGCTCCCGCCCCGCAGGGGCCGGAACGGCCGGACGCCCAGATGCCGCCGATCACCTTCCGCGCCGAGGTGAACTACGTCGAGGTCGATGCCGTCGTCCGTGACGCGCAGGGCGCCTTCGTGCGCGACCTGAAGCCGGAGGAATTCCAGGTCTTCGAGGACGGCGTGCCGCAGGCGGTCACCGCGTTCTCGCTCGTGGACATTCCCATCGTGCCGGCGGAGCGCGCCATATTCGCGCCGCAGGAGATCGAGCCGGACGTGCGGTCGAACGAAGGCGGGCCTGGCGGGAGGCTGTACGTGCTCCTGCTGGACGACCTGCACACGTCGTTCGCGAGGTCCGCGCGCGTGCGGGAGGCGGCCCGGCACTTCATCGAGCGGAACCTCGGCTCCAACGACCTCGTGGCGGTCATTCACACGAGCGGCAGGAACGACGCCGCGCAGGACTTCACCAGCAGCCGGCGGCTGCTGAGGCAGGCGGTCGACAAGTTCACGGGCCGGAAGCTGCGGTCGGCCTTCCTGAACAAGCTGGACGCCTACAACCGTTACCGGGTCCTTGGCAGCGCCATACCGATCTCCGACCCGGACGACGCCCAGCGGCTGCACTATGCGAGAGACCTGCTCGGCACGGTGAAGAACCTCGCGAACTGGCTGTCGGGCATCCACGGCAGGCGGAAGGCCGTCATCCTGTTCGGGGAGGGCATCGACTACAGCATCTTCGGCGCCACGACGACGTACGGCTCCGGCGAGATGCCGTCCTTCACGCCGTCGTCGGACTCCGGTTCCTCGGACGGCAGCACGTCGAGCCCGCAGCGGGTTGGCGTGGCCGCCAGCCGCGGCGACGGGCACCTGCTCCTGACCGACACGAAAGACGCGCTCGACGCGGCGACCCGCGCGAACGTCAGCATCTACGCCATCGACCCGCGAGGGCTGGCCGTGCCCGAGGAGGAGATGATCACGATGTCCGGGATCGTGCCGGACGATCCCCTGACCGGGCTCAGGTCCACCGACCTGGCCGACGAGCTGCGGATGGCGCAGGACAGCCTCCGGGTGCTGGCGGGCGAAACCGGCGGCTTCGCGTCGGTCTCGAGCAACGACTTCACCCCGGCCCTGGATCGGATCGTCGCCGAGAACAGCTCGTATTACATGCTGGGCTACTACCCGACGAACGACAAGCGCGACGGCCGGTTCCGCCGCATCGAGGTGAGAACGACGCGGCCGGGCCTCGAGGTGCGGGCGCGGAGGGGCTACGGCGCGCCGAGCGGGAAGGCACCGAAGCCCCAGGCGGTCGAGGCCGCCGCGAACACGTCGAAGGAACTGCGTGCGGCCCTCGACAACCCCATCCCGTCGGCGGACTTCCGCTTCTCGCTGTTCGCGGGGACGCTCAAGGGGTCGGGGAAGAGGACCGCCGTGACGATCGCGTCGCACTTCCGCGGCCAGGACATCGGCTTCGTGCCGAAAGGCCAGCAGCGCGCCAACGCGCTCGAGGTTTCCTACGTGGCCATCGACCGGCAGGGCAAGGTCGCGGGCGGCAACCGCGAGCGGGTGGACCTTTCGCTGACACCGGAGACGTACGAGCGCGTCATGGCCGGCGGGTTCCGGCTGCTGTCGCGCTTCGAACTGGCGCCCGGCAAGTACCAGCTCCGCGTCGCGGCGCAGGAGGCAGGGGGACGCCTGGGGTCGGTCTACTACGACCTCGACGTGCCGGACTACCGCAAGTACATGCTGTCGATGAGCAGCCTGGTGCTCAGCTCGAGCCGCGCCGCGGCGGTGCCCACCGCCGGCAGCATCCCGGAGGTCGCGGAGGTCCTGCCGGGGCCGCCGACGACCGCCCGCACGTTCGGCGCGAACGAGGAACTGGCGGTGCTGACGGAGGTGTACGACAACGACACCCGCCAGTCGCACACGGTCTACGTGACGACGACCCTGAAGGCCGAGGGCGGGAGCGTGTCGGTCTTCTCGAACGAGGAGTCGAGGTCGAGCCGCGAACTCGGCGGGAAGAAGGGCGGCTACGGGTTCACGACCCGGATTCCCCTCAAGGGTCTCGCGCCGGGGCTCTACGTGCTGAAGGTGGAGGCCAAGTCCAGCCTGCGCGACGTGAACGTCGTGAGCAGGGAAGTGCAGATCCGGGTCGCGGGCTGAGGGTGAGGACTGCGAATCGGGCGCCGGCGCCCGTCGAGCGGCCGGCGCCCGTCATCACCGGGCTGGCGGGTTAGAAGACCTTCAGCAGCTTGGTCTTGATCTTCCCGTTCGTGTGCGAGAACAGGTAGCTGTTCCGATCCATCTTCGGGTCGCGCGGCGTCTCGAGCTTCAGTTCCGCGACCTCGAGGGGCTGCAGCGGCTTCTTCAAGCGAAATTTCGAACCGGTCACCAGATCCCCGGACTTGGTGTACCAGTTCTCCTCGACCTTGAGGCCGGCGATGGAATTGGTCAGCGACATGTTCTTCACCTTGATGATGGTGACGACCATGCCGGCCTTGTGATCGACCGACGTCACGGGCCTGAGGTACCCGATTTCGGCCTCGCCCCGGATCGGCGGGTAGACCTTCGCCTGCGCCGCCAGCGCCGCGACGCCGATGCCCACGATTGCTACTGTCAGGAATACCTTGACTAGGCGAGCCATACACCCTCCAGGGGGCCAAGAAGACCAGGCCGGACACCGGTCCAGCAGGATTATACCTCACCATTCCATTCTTCGGGCTCGGCGGTCGCGGAACGGTGCACCTCCAGGTGCCACTTGCCGCCGCCCCAGGGCTCGATGACCTCCGTCACGACGACGTCCACCAGGATTTCCGCGAAACTCCGCGACTCGGGGTCGCTCTCCAGGTGATACGCCGGGTCGTCCCAGGCGAAGGTCGGGTACATCGTGAGCGTCAGGAACAGGTCGTACCCGTCGTCGATGACGATCAGCTGGCCGCAGGGCCGCTTCAGGGTCGAGTGGTAGATCAGGTACTTCTCCGCGCTGTGAGCGCGGATGTAGCGCTTCAGCGCGAACTCCTTCGCGACGATCTCCTCGACGGCGATCTTCTTGTCCCAGCAGTCCGGGCAGTACCGCTCGTCGCCCCGGGGCTCGGACACGTCCTTCGCGCCGCAGAGCGCGCACCGGGCACGGTCGGCAGCTTTGCGTGACATGGTCGGGATTCTATCACCCCTTCGGGCGGGTCCACGGGGAGGTGACGGACGGACGAGGGGCCGCGCCGGGCGCGGCCCCCGGGGCGGTCAGTCGCCGAGGCCGACCCGCATCGTGGACATGATGGCCGGCAGGTACAGTTCCTCGGCGTACTGCTTCATCATGCGCCGCGTCGTGAAGACCGGCATGATGCTCCGGATGGCTTCCTTGACCAGGCGGAGCCACGCCCGGGGGATGTCGCGGGCGTCCCGCTCGTAGAACGTCGGGATCACCTGTTCCTCGAGCAGCCGGTACAACGACTCCGCGTCGGCCGCGTCCACGGCCGCGTGGTCCTCGGAGCCCGCCTGGCCCTCGATCAGCCAGCCGTTCGTCCCGTTGAACCCCTCGGCCCACCAGCCGTCGCCGATGCTGAGGTGCGGCACGCCGTTGATGGCCGCCTTCATCCCGCTCGTGCCGCTGGCCTCCAGCGGCTTCCGCGGGTGGTTGAGCCACACGTCGCACCCGTGCACGAGGTACTGGGCGAGGTGCAGGTCGTAGTCGTCCACGAAGGCGATGCGCCCGCCGAACGCCGGGTCGGCGGCGCGCCGGTAGACCTGCTGCAGGTGGTGCTTGCCCACGTCGTCGGCCGGGTGCGCCTTGCCCGCGAAGATGATCTGCACGGGCCG
>CAZBIP010000034.1:10449-14396 GCA_964491885.1 uncultured Vicinamibacterales bacterium | reverse complement strand
AGGCGGTCGCGCCACTCGGTGCCGAAGCTGTCGTCGAAGAGCTTGCCCAGCGGCGCCCCCACCCACGTGCTGGCGTGCACGCCGTTCGTGATGGCCTTGATGGGCATCTGCTCGGCAGGAACGCCGGGCCAGAGGGCCGTCCACATGCGCCGGGTCACCTCACCGTGCAGCTGGCTGACCGCGTTGATCCCGGCCGCGGTCCGCATCGCGAGGGCCGTCATGTTGAACTGCGCGCCAGCCCCGTTGTCGTGCGATCCGAGCGCCATGAACCGGTCCCGGAACTCGCCCAGGCTGCCCAGCGCCCCCGCCATGTGGGTCTCGACGAGATGGAACGGGAACGCGTCGTGCCCGGCCGGCACGGGCGTGTGCGTGGTGAACACCGTGGTGGCCCGGACCTGCTCGAGCGCCGAGTCGAAGGTCGCTCCCTGCTCGATGAGATCCCAGATGCGCTGGAACGCGACGAAGGCCGCGTGTCCCTCGTTCAGGTGCCACACCGTCGGCTCGACGCCGACGGCCCGGAGGGCCCGGACGCCGCCAAGGCCCAGGACCAGCTCCTGCTGGACCCGCGTCTCCTGGTTGCCGCCGTACAGCCGCGCCGAGAGGTCCCGGTCCCACGGCGCGTTCTCCTCGAGGCCCGTGTCGAGCAGCAGCAGCCTGACCTTGCCGACCCGGACCTGCCAGACGAGCGCTTTGACCGTCCGGCCGCCGAGCGGGATCTCGACGACGCACCGATCGCCCTTGGGGGTGACCACCGGCCTGACCGGGGCGTCGTCCCAGTCCAGGAGTTCGTAGGTCTCCTCCTGCCAGCCCTCGGCCGAGACGCGCTGGTGGAAGTAGCCCTGGGGATACATGAAGCCCACGCCGACGAACGGCATCCCGAGGTCGCTGGCCTCCTTGCAGAAGTCACCGGCCAGGACGCCGAGACCGCCGGCGTAGATCGGCAGCGACTGATGCAGCGCGAACTCGGCGGAGAAGTACGCGATGGTCTTGGTCGAGGCTTCCGCGTGCGTCTGGGCCCACCACGTCTCCCGCGAGGCCCTGGCCGCCCTCAGGTCGCGGATCGCGTCGTCGTAGAGCGCCAGGAACGCGCGGTCGCGGGCGACGGCCTGCAGCCGGTCCGGCGAGATCTGGCGCAGCATGGCGACGGGGTTGTGGGCGCTGGCCCGCCAGAGCGGGTAGTCCAGGCGGCGGAACAGGCTCCGCGCACGGAAGTGCCAGCTCCACCACAGGTCGGACGCCAGTTCTCCGAGGTCTTTGATGCGATCGGGAAGCGCGGGAAACGACGCAGTCATCAGGCTGGTAACCCCTCTGTCACTCGGGATGCGGGATGGGACAAAAGGTCATCGTACCGGCCCACGCCCGCCGCCGTCAACGCCTGCGGTCCCGCGGCCGGACCCGCGCCGCCCCGTGCCGTTGTCGTGGCCCCCGGCGGCGGGTACAATCCCGGCGACCGTTCCCCATGGAGTCACGCATGCCCACACGAGTGAACCGCCGCGAGTTCGTACTGTCGGGAGCCGCCGTCGTGGCGGCCGCCGCTTCCCCCGGAGCTGCCGCTTCCCCCGGGACCGCGAGGACCCGGCCCCAGGCGCCGGCCGTGATGACCAGGAAGACGGTGAGGCCGGTCGTGATCGCGTCGAACAACGGCAACGTCTACAAGAACGGCGGCGACGTGACCGGGGTGGCGAAGGCCTTCGGGCTCATCACCGGCGGCGCCGACGTGCTCGACGCGCTCATCGCCGGGGTCAACCTCTGCGAACTCGATCCCCTCGACACGAGCGTGGGCTACGGCGGCCTTCCGAACGCCGACGGCATCGTCCAGCTCGACTCGTGCTGCATGCACGGGCCCAGGAAGCGCGCGGGCGGCGTCGCGTGCCTCGAAGGCGTCCGCACCGCGTCGCTCGTCGCCAGGGCGGTGATGGACGAGACCGATCACCACCTCATCGTCGGCAAGGGCGCGCAGGACTTCGCCCGCCGCCTCGGCTTCCCGATCGAGGCAGACTTGACCACCGAGCGGTCGCGCCGGTTGTGGATCGAGTGGAAGCGGCGGACCGACGGCGATCACTACCTCGACCCGATCAAGCGCTCCGAGGCCTACTACCGGGCCGGCCTCCAGATGGTGCGCGACGGGCTCATCGACTTCGATCACTTCTGGGGCACCATCAACTGCAACGGCATCAGCCCGAAGGGCGAGATCTGCGGCGTGACCACCACGAGCGGCCTCGCGTGGAAGATCCCGGGCCGCGTCGGAGACTCGCCGATTCTCGGCGCCGGCCTCTACGTGGACAACGAAGTGGGCGCAGCCGGCTCGACCGGGCGCGGCGAAGCCAACCTCTACAACCTCTGCTCGTTCCTCATCGTCGAGAACATGCGGCGCGGGATGTCGCCGAAGGACGCCGGGATGGAGGCGCTCACGCGGATCCGGGCGAACACCGTCGAGAAGCGCCTGCTCGATTCGAAGGGCGAGCCGCGCTTCCAGATCCAGTTCTACGTTCTGAACGCCAGGGGCGACTACGCGGGCGTCTCGATGTACTCGTCGAAGTTCGCCGTGTGCACCGAGCAGGGGCCGCAGTCGCTCGACTGCGAGGCGGTGTTCCCGGGCCGCCCCGAACCGGCCTGACGACGGCGGCGGTGGCGGCGGCGGCGGCGCAGTCCGCCGGCGTCAGCGCCGGCGCTCGTCCAGCATCGCGCGCACGCGGTCCACGGGGATGGCGTCCACCGTCCTCCCATTTCCCTCCATGGTCGTCGCCCGGAAGAGGGAGTTGTAGACCGCCTCTTCGGTGGCCTCGAGCGCCGCCTGGAAGAGGGGAGAGACCGCTTCCGAGGGGAGCGTCGTGCGCGCCGCGGGCGCGGTCGCGCCGTGGCGGACTCGCAGGCCCGGGGCCGTCGAGAAGGCGATGGCGAAGTCCCCGCTGCCGTGGGAGAAGGACGACCCCGTCCGCGCGAGGCCGAACACCGCCCGCGCCGCCAGGCGCTTGAGATCTCTCGCGTCCAGCGGAGCGTCGGTGGCGACGACCAGCATGCATGAGCCGTCCGGGGAGTCGTGCTCCTGTTCGCCGGGAGGCGACGGCGCGAAGGCGTAGCGGCCGAGCCGCCTGCCGACAGGCACGCCGTCGACGGTCAGGACGCCCCCGAAGTTGGCCTGGACGAGGACGCCCAGCACGTGCGAAGCCGCGCCGACCGGCACGAGGCGCGACGAGGTGCCGATGCCGCCCTTCCAGCCGACGCACCGCGTGCCCGTGCCGGCGCCGACCGACCCTTCGGCGACGGGGCCGCTGCGGGCGCCTTCGAGGGCGGCCATGACGTGGGCCCTCGTCACGTGCCCGCCGCGGATGTCGTTCAGGCCGCCGTCGTTCGTCTCGCCGACGAGCGCGTTGACCGACTGCACGCCGGCGTTGCCAGCCTGCGCGAGCGTCCAGGCGACGACCGCGTCCATCGCGACGCCGACGCTCAGCGTGTTCGTCAGCACGACGGGCGTTTCGATGGTGCCGAGCTCGTCGACCTGCGTCGAGCCGGCGAGCTTGCCGAAGGCGTTGCCGACGAAGACCGCGCCGGGCACCTTCTCCTGGAAGACATTGCCCGGGTGGGGCACGATCGCGGTCACGCCCGTGCGGACGTTGGTGCCGCTGATGACCGTCGCGTGGCCGACGCGGACGCCGGCGACGTCCGTGATCGCGTTCAGGGGGGCCGGGGGGAAGACGCCGGGCGCCACCCCGAGGTCCCTTGCCCTCGGCCTCGGCGCCTGAGCGCCTGCCAGGGCCGCCAGCGCGCAGACGCACGCGAGCGCCATTGCCGCCGAACTCGGCCGTCGTACCTGCATGCGCGCTGTCCCTTGCCCCCGCCTTCGCCGAACAGCCTGACGGCTGGCTTCGGCGCGGCAGGCCTTGCCCCTTGCCCCTTGCCCCCGCCTTCGCCGAACAGCCTGACGGCTGGCTTCGGCGCGGCAGGCC
>CAZBIP010000034.1:0-10349 GCA_964491885.1 uncultured Vicinamibacterales bacterium | reverse complement strand
CCCTTGCCCCCGCCTTCGCCGAACAGCCTGACGGCTGGCTTCGGCGCGGCAGGCCTTGCCCCTTGCCCCTTGTCCCTGTCTGACTAGCGCCTAGCGCCTAGCCCCTAGCTCGGCCACCGCCACATGGCGAGCAACCCGATGACCACGCCGACCAGGCCGGCCGCCAGGGCCGCCACCGGCGTGAGGACCTGGAACCATTGCTTGACCGCCCACAGCCGTTCCTGGGTGAGGCGCCGCTTCACCTGACGGCGCCCGTCGGGCGTGAGATACCAGAGGTCGTGCTCCTCGTCGTGTTCCCACCATTCCCGGGGCAAGTCGATGCCGCAGGCGTCGGCCCGGCTTCGCAGCCGCCGGCTGCGCAGCGTTTCGAGGCGCAGGTCGGGGAGCCGGCACTCCTTCAGGTACGCCGCCATCGACGCGTCGAAGTCGTTGCCGGTCTGCAGCGTCTTGAACTTCGCTTCGTACTCTTTGCCGATGCGCGCCAGGTCACGCTTGACGGACCGGCGGTACTCGCGCTCGAAGTGCCGCTCTCGCCACCACCGGGACAGACCCATGGGATCACCTCTCGCCAGTCCGGCTGTACGCGTGCATCTTACGGTACATGCTAAGCTCAAAGAAGGGGCGGATCGCCGCGGCGGCGGCGGGGGAGTGAAGGCGCATGTCGTCGAACGCGGGGCCGATGACCCTGTCGCGGATCTGGCGGGAGATGAGTCCTGAGCAGCGGCTCGCGGCGGCGGGTGCCCTGTGGGCCGACGAGGACTCGGTGCCGCAGCAGGTCGAGGCGGTGCGGGCCATCGCGGACCACCTGAGATCGAGGCCCCAGACCGTCGTCAAGCTGCCGCCGGACCGCCTGGCGCGGCACCTGGCATCCATCCGCACGGTGCCGGCATCGCTGGCCGGCCGGGCGCTGGTGGCGTACCACCTCGCCACCCGCCGTCCCATGCTGGCCGCGTTTCTCGATCACGTCGGCGTGGCGCACGAAGAAGGCCTGATCGCGGACTCGCCGGCGCAGGCGCCCGACGAGGCGCGCCTCCGGGCGGCCGCATCGGCGCTCGTGGAACAGTTCCCGGCCGCGGACGTGCGTGTCTACCTGTTCACGCTGGCGGCGCAGGACCCCGATATGTGGGGGGCGCTCGGGCCGATCGCTGAGGAGATCGCGGCGATCTCCTAGCCTCGTCGGGTGTCGCGGAGTCGCCGATCATGCTGTCGCCGACGCTGCTCGCGGCCGCCTACGAGGCCGGCTACTTCCCCATGGCGATGGACGACGGCGCCATCCGTTGGTTCTCCCCCGACCCGCGCGCCGTGCTGCCGTTCGATCGCTTCCACGCGTCGCGGCGGCTCGCGCGCACGATGCGGACCGGGCGCTTCACGGTGACCGTGAACCGCGCCTTCCGATCCGTCATGGATGCCTGCGCGTCCGGGCGCGACGAGGGCACGTGGATCAGCGCCGACATCGTCGAGAGCTACTGCGAGATGCATGCGCGTCGCCTCGCGCATTCGGTCGAGGTGTGGGAAGCCGGCGAACTGGCTGGCGGCCTGTACGGCGTGGCGTTGCAGGGGGCGTTCTTCGGCGAGTCGATGTTCCACCGGGCGAGCGATGCCTCCAAGATCGCGCTCGCGGCGCTCGTCGCCCGGCTTCGCGACCGCGGGTTCCAGCTGCTCGACGTCCAATGGCTGACGCCGTTCCTGGCTTCCTGCGGCGCCGTTGAAATCCCGCGGCGCGAGTACCTGGCGAACCTGGGCGACGCGCTGCGCGTGGAGGCCAGGTTCGAGGACTGACGGCGCCGGCGGCGGGCGCTGGCGGGGAGGGACCGACCATGACCGTGCGTACCGTGTACCACCTGGACGTGGACTCGTCGCGGATCGAAGGCGCCGCGATCGCGCTCCTGCCGGGCGACCCCGGCCGCGTCGAGGCGCTGGCCCGCACCGCGCCCTTCGAGGGCGGGCGGGAGCTCGCCTCGAAGCGCGAGTACCGCACCTGGATCGCCTACCTGGGAGCGACGCCGGTTCTCGTCACGTCCACGGGCATCGGCGGGCCGTCCGCGTCGATTGCCATCGACGAGCTGGCGCAGCTCGGCGTGCGGACGTTCCTGCGCGTCGGCACGACGGGCGCGATCCAGGCCGACGTCGACGTGGGCACCGTCATCATCACAACGGGAGCCGTGCGTCTCGACGGGGCCTCCCGCCACTACGCCCCGATCGAGTACCCGGCGGTCGCGCACCCGGACGTCGTCCAGGCTGCGACGGCGGCGGCCGTCGAGCTGGGCGTCCCGTACCGGGCCGGCGTGAGCGCGTCGTGCGATACGTTCTACCCGGGGCAGGAGCGGTACGACTCGTACACGGGCTACGTGCCCCGTCACTTCCAGGGGGCCACCGAGGAGTGGCGCCGGCTCCACGTCCTGAACTACGAGATGGAGTCGTCTACGGTCCTCACGCTGACCGCCGCGATGGGGCTCCGCGGGGGATGCGTTGCGGGCGTGATCGTCAACCGCACCCGCAGCGAGGCGATCACCAAGGCGGACCTCGAAATGGGAGAGTCGAACGCCGTGCGCGTGGCCGTGGCCGCCGTCGCGCGGCTGGCGGCCAGGTGACCGACAGCGGGCGTGCGGACCGAAGGGACTCGGGCCGCGGGAAAGGAGCCGACGTGAGCGCCGTTGACGTGTGCTTCCTGGGGACCGGCGATGCCTTCGGCAGCGGGGGCCGGCTGCCCACGTCGTCGCTCGTGCGGTCCGGCGCGGGCGGGCTCCTCGTGGATTGCGGCGCGTCGGCCCTCGCGTCGCTGCGGCGCCAGGGGGACGGCCCCGACGGCGTCGACGCGATCGCGATCACCCACCTGCACGGCGATCATTTCGCCGGGGTGCCGTTCTTCCTGATGGACGCCCACTACGCGACCCGCCGCGCGAAACCGCTCGTCATCGCGGGGCCGGCGGGCGTCGCGGCGGCGGTGTGGCGGCTGGCGGAGGCCCTGTTTCCCGGGGCGGGAGCGTTGCCGTTCCGCTTCCCTCTGACGTATCTCGAGTGGACGGAGCGGCGGGCCCTGACTGTCGGACCGGCCGAGGTCACGCCCTTCGCCGTCAGGCACGCACCGGCCCTGGAGTGTTTCGGCCTGCGCGTCTCGATCGGGGGCCGCGTCGTGGCGTTCTCCGGCGACACCGAGTGGACGGACGCGCTGGTCCCGCTTGCCGAGGAGGCCGACCTCTTCGTGTGCGAGTGCTTTGGCGACGACAAGGCCCCGCCGCACCACCTGGACTTCCGGACGCTGCAGCGCCACCGGCACGAGTTGACGTGCCGCCGGCTCGTGCTCACGCACATGGGGGAGGACATGCTGAAGCGCGCCCCGATTGCCGGGTACGACATGGCCAGCGACGGGCTCATCCTGAGCCTGTGACCTGGGACGCCGAATCGGAGGCACTTTCCGATTCGCAATTCGGAGACACTTTCCGATTCACGAATCGGAAAGTGCCTCCGAATCCGCACCTTCAGAGTGCTGCAGCCAGGATCGCCGCCAGTTCCTCCAGCGTGAGCGCCACCGGATTCCCCTTCATGCTGCTCGCGCGCTGCGCCTGCGCGGCGATCTCGGAGAGCGCGTCCTCGCCGATGCCCCAGTTCGACAGCGCCGGGATCGCCAGGCCGGCCACCGTCCGGCGCACCCAGGCGACCGCGTCCTCGGCGCCCGCATTCGCGCTCCCGGTGAGCAGGCGTCCGACCTCCGCCAGCCGATAGAGGGCGGCGCTCCCGGCGTCGCGAGCCCGCAGGGCCCGGAGGTTGGCGTCCAGGACGTGAGGCAGGAGCGCAGCGCACACCGCGCCGTGCGGGGCGTGGAACATGCCGCCGATCGGCGCCGCGAGGCCGTGCACGGCGCCAAGTCCCGCGTTCGCCAGCGCCATGCCTCCCAGGAGGCTGGCGAGCGCCATGTCGGTGCGCGCGGCCGCGTCCCGGCCGTCCTCGCACGCGCGGCCCAGCGAGCGCGCCGCTCGCGCCAGGCCCTCGCGGCAGAGCGCGTCGGTCATCGGGTTGGCCCGCGCCGACAGGAACGGCTCGACGAGCTGGGTCAGCGCATCCAGCCCCGTCGCCGCCGTCAGGGCCGGCGGCAGGCCGTGCGTCAGCTCGGGATCGACGACCGCGACGCGCGGCAGCATGAGCGGGCTCCGCAGGCTGGCTTTCACGCGCCGGTCGGGGACGGTCACGACCGCGTTGCGCGTCACTTCGGACCCGGTACCTGCCGTCGTCGGCACGGCGACGACGGGCAGGGGAGGCACCGCAATCTGGCGGCCGCGCCCCACCACCTCGAGATAATCCATCACGTCGCCGGGATTGGTGGCGAGCGCCGCGATGGCCTTGGCGGCGTCCAGCGCGCTCCCCCCGCCGAGACCGACGACGGCACCGATGTCCCTCCGGCGCGCCAGGCCGGCGGCGCTCGAGACGAAGGCCGCGTCGGGCTCGCCGTCGACGCACAGCAGCACCACGTCCGCGCCGCGCGACTCGAGGCCCTTGACGAGCCACTCGGCGCGACCCGCGTCGCGGCCGGCCACGACGAGTACGCGGCTGCCGAGCCCGGCTGCGATCTCGGGGACCGACGCCGACGCGCCGTTGCCGAAGACGACCCGGCCGGCGGTCGCGAACTCGAATGCGGTCACGGAAGCAGGACGGCCGGCGGCGTGGCGTACCGGCCGTCGTCCGGGAACAGGCTGTCGTACTTTGCGGCGTGCCTCGGCTCCGCCATGAGGGGCGCCACCGCATCCCGCCACGCGGCGTAGTGCGCGGTCTCCTTGTGGGCGGCGACGGCCTCGATGGTGCGGTACGCCTCGACGAGGACGAACCGGGTGCGGTCGTCCTGCCGCTGCAGGACGTCGAAGCGGGCAATGCCCGGCTCTTTCAGGCTTTCGGCCGCGTTGACGAGCGTCGCATCCCTGAACGCGTCGACGGCGTCCGGGCGCACGCACACGTGGACGTGGACGACGTGCATGGGCGCCCTCGCGCTATTGGCTGCCGAACGTGTCGCAGGCCGCGATGCGTCCCGACTCCAGGCCGCGCTTGAACCACTCGACGCGCTGCGCCGACGACCCGTGCGTGAACGAGTCACGCTGGACAGCCCGGCCCTGCATGCGCTGGATCCGGTCGTCGCCGATGGCCGCGGCGGCGTTCAGCCCCTCTTCGACGTCGCCCGCCTCGAGAATGTTCCGCTCCGCCGTCGATCGCCCCCACACGCCCGCGAGGCAATCCGCCTGGAGTTCCAGCCGGACCGACAGCTCGTTCTGGAGGTCGGGCCGCCGCTGCTGCGCGCGCCGCATCTGCTCGTCGATCCCGAGGACGTTCTGGATGTGGTGGCCGAACTCGTGGGCGATGACGTACGCCTGCGCGAAGTCGCCCGACGCGCCGAACCGCCGGTGAAGCTCGTCGTAGAAGCTCAGGTCGATGTAGATCTTGTTGTCGCCGGGGCAGTAGAACGGCCCCGACGAGGCGTCTGCGAACCCGCACGCCGACTGGACCGCGTCGCGGTACAGCACCAGCGCCGACCGCTCGTACTGCGCGCGCGTTTCCTGGGGGAGCAGGCGCGTCCACGTGTCCTGCACGTCGTTGACGACGAACTTCACGAACTCGACGCGCTCGGCCTCTTCCGCCGTCTGGTCCACCGGCTGGCCAGACGGCACCGAGACCGACGTGCCCGGGTCCATCGGCAGGTCGCCCAGCAGCGCGAAGAAGTTCTGCTTGAAGAGCAGGCTCAGGAGACCGATGACAATCAGGCCGCCGAGGCCGATCTTCAGCCCCCCGCCGCCGCCGAATCCGCCGAACCCGCCGGGCGACTGCCCCCGGCGGTCCTCGATGTCCTGGTCGCTCGTCCCCCGCTGCCAGCGCATGTGTTTCCCCCCGTGCTGTTGCAGGCCTGCGTGCCGCCGGCCACGACTCTAACAAAAAAGAAGGCCCCCCGGGTAGCGAACCCGGAGGGCCTGAAGGGAACGCTCCAGCCGCGCGCTAGAACGTGATCTTCGCGGACAGGCGGATCTGCCGCCTATCCTGGAAGTAGCCGGGCGTCGTGAAGAGCGGGTTGTCGCGCAGCGTCGCGCCGGTGCTGCGCTTCCACGCCGCGATCTCAGCCACGTTGTACGGCTGGTAGAGGCGCGCGACCGTGGTCATGTCGCCCTTCACCGGCGGCATCGTGAGCGTCATGCTCTCGCGGTACGGCTGCGGGCCGTACAGGTTGGGCGAGTAGTAGTTCGTCCACTGGTCCTGGTCGAACACGTTGTCGATGTTCGCCATGACGGCCAGCCGGAAGCGGCCGAGGTTGAACTCCTGGACGGCCTGGAGGTCGAGCTGGGAGAACATCGGCGAGCGGCCGAGATCGCCTCGGCCGTTGACGAACACCGGGTAGCCGGAGAAGCGAACCACGGTGCTGATCGGGGTCCCGCTCATGATGTTGAAGAACGCGCCGACCTGCGTGCCCCACGGGAAGTCGTAGTTGCCGGACACCTTCACGGTGTGCGGCCGGTCGGTGGGCAGCGGCCCGATGACCGACGTGGCGTTCTTGTCGTAGTTCTGGATCGTGTAGTCGAAGTAGCGGTTCACGTTCGGGCTCGTGCGCCCGCCCGTGCTCCGGTTGCCCTCGTCGGCGCTGGCCAGGCCGCTGTAGTTGCCGTGGAGGCGGCTCCAGAGGTAGCTGATGTCGCCGGCCCAGCGGTTGGAGAACCGCTTGGTCAGGCGCAGTTCGACCGAGTCGTACTTGCGCTGCGCCTTCGGCGTCGGGAAGTTGGGGAACACCGGCTCCATCGTCTCGCCGAAGTTCTCGCCGGGGTTCCCGATGAGGTAGACCTCGTTGCCGTCGATGAACGTGCCGAGGTCCTCGATCGTGCGGATGAGCCACTTGTGGACGTACCGCAGCTTGAGGGACATCGTCGGGTTCAGCTCGTGGTCGATGCCGGCCGTCAGCTCGCGGCCCTGCACCGGCTTCATGTTCGGGTCGACGCCCGTCATGTCGCGGCCGAAGTACTTCGACAACACCGGGTCGAACTGGTTCGAGCTCCGCCGGTAGTCCACCTGGCTGATGTACGTGCCCGGGCACCCCGACGTGCCCTCGCCGCAGTTGATGCTGGAGAAGTCGTAGGTGTCGAGCGTCCAGTAGTAGTTGACCCAGTGGTCGCCGCCGAACGATCCGCGCGGCAGCTCGAGCTTGGTGATGTCGAAGAAGTGCCCGTAGCTCCCGTAGGCCTTCCACTTGCCGTCGCCCTTCACGTCGTAGGCGAAACCGAAGCGCGGCGCGATCTTGTCCTTGAAGTCGAACTTGATCGTGATCGCGTCATCGGCCTTCTTGAACGACGGGATGGTCTCGTTCTCGGCGCGGACTCCGGCATTGATCGTCAGCCTCGAGTTGACGGTCCAGCTGTCCTGCACCCAGAAGGAGTAGTTGTTCGAGTTGACCTTGCCGATCGTCCCGGTCTGGTTCACGTAGTAGTAGCCGTACTTGCCCGTGAAGACCTGGCCGGTGTCCTGGTTGGTGAACGACGACCCCCAGTTGAGGTACACGGTCGGGTGGGCCGAGCCGATGAGGGCGTCGTTGCCGAAGCGCTCGAACCGCATGCCGGCCTTCCATGTGTGCTGGCCGGCCAGGTTGACGAACCAGGTCAGGTTGCCGTTGAAGAACGCCCGGTCGTAGATGTTCCTCACCGTGCCCGCCGACGAGATCGCGTCCGAGTACCCGGCCACCTGCTGGTACGAGGCCGGGACCGTCGGATAGCCCTGGGCCGTCATGTAGGCGTCCGTGCTCGCCTGATCGAAGTAGTGGCGGATCGAGTTGCCGCGGAACTCCTCGGGCGTCGTGTTGTTCGCCCGGTAGTAGCCGCCCGCCGCGTTGACGAAGAACGTCGGCGTCACCACCCAGTCGATGTTGCCCGAGTAGACGTCGTTGCTGCTGTTCCCGCCCTGATTGATCCAGCGATTGTTGAACGCCGTCTGGTTGATCGACCCGTCAGCGAGCTTGTCGAAGGTGTTCGTCGTGAATGGCCTCGTCGCCTTCGTGCCGTCGGGGAACGCGTAGCCATCGGCGACGGATCCCGGGGCCGTCTTGCGGTTGCTGTTGCGCTGGTTCGACGCCGACAGCTTCACGCGCAGGTTGTTCGTGACCTGCGTGGCGAGGTTGTAGTTGGCATAGTGGGCGTTGTACCACCAGTCGAAGTGGCGTTCCACGCGTTTCGGATCGCTGTAGAAGGTCACGTCCTTCTCGTACTGATTCCGCGTGAACGCGTACCCGGCGTAGAACCACATGCGATCCTTGAAGATCGGGCCGCCGAGGTCCACCACCGGGCTGTAGTACAGCCAGTCGTTGTCGGGGTAGGTCTGGTTCGGGATCGCGATGTTGGAGTTGTACGCGTCAAAACCCGGACTGTTGCGCTTCGCCCCGTAGAACTGGCTGCTCTGGAAGTACGCCCCCGCCTGCCCGCGGAGGGAGTTGGTGCCCGACTTCGTGATCGCGCTCACGACGCCGCCCAGCGCGCCGCCGAACTCGGCGTTGTACCCCGACGACTTGACCTGGACTTCCTGGATGAAGTCGAGGAGCATCGTCTTGCCGGACACGCCCGTCTGCAGGCTCGTGGTGTCCATGCCGTCCACGACGAAGCGGTTCTCGGAGCCCGACGCCCCGTCGATCTGCGCCTCGCCGCCTGCCTTCGACTCGGCCTGCGCCCCTGGCGCCTGCTTCAGGATCGACGTGAAGTCGCGGCCCTTGGGCATGCGCTCGATCACGTCCTGCCGCATCGTCGCGTACGACGCGTTCTGGCGCGTGTCGATGAGCGGCGACTCGCCCGTGACCTGGACGCTTTCGGTCAGACCCGCCACCTCCATTGAGAGGTCGATCGAGAGCAATTTGCCCAGTTCGATGTAGGCATTCTCCACCTTCGCGGTCTTGAACCCCTGCAGCGTCGCCGTGACCTCCCACACTCCCGGCGGGAGGGCGGGGAAGCGGTACACACCGCTCTCGTTCGTGACAGCCGTCTGCGACCGGCCCGCCGCGTTGCGGGCTTCGACGGTCACACCCGGCAGGACCGCTCCAGACGAGTCCTTGACGACTCCCTGGATGCCCCCGGTCTGTTCCTGGGCCCACGCCGCGCTGCCGGCACCTACGACGAGCAGCACGGCGAGCGCGCAGGCTACACGCTTCAGTCGCATACCGCCTCCTCTCTCAACCCTTCAACGTCAAGAGCCGAACGAAACACGGGCGACGCGCCGACGCGTACGGTAGGAATCTGAGCCGGGATGATCGGGAATATAGCCCTGCAAACTGCAGGCCTGCGAGAGGGTGAGCCTTCCGCGCGGAATTGTCAAGAGTTTTGCCCGCCGGCCCATGACCTGGCTGGCGACGATCCAGCGTCTTGGATTGTCGATGCAGAACCGTGGATCGACCCCGCCAGCCTACGACCCCGCCAGGCTCCGGATGAGCGTCAGCAGCATTTCGATTGCCACCGTGTTGTGGCCGCCCTGCGGCACGATGATGTCCGCGTACCGCTTGCTCGGCTCCACGAACTCGAGGTGCATGGGCTTCACGGTCGTCTGGTACTGCTCGACGACCGATGCCATCGTCCGCCCGCGTTCGGCCACGTCCCGCTGGAGCCGGCGGATGAACCGGATGTCGTCGTCGGCGTCCACGAACACCTTCACGTCGAGCAGGCGGCGCAGGTCCGCGTCGGTGAAGATGAGGATCCCCTCCACGATGACGGCACGCCTCGGTTGCGCCGTATCGACGCCCGCCACCCGGGCGTAGCGCGCGAAGTCGTAGACCGGCACGTCCACGGCCTCGCCCCGCCGCAGGGCCTCGACGTGGCGGACCATCAGGTCGGTCTCGAGCGAGTCGGGGTGATCGTAGTTGAGCGCCGCCCGCTCTTCGAGGCGCAGGTCGCTCCGGTCTCGGTAGTACCGGTCGTGCTCGAGCACGGTCACCTGGTCGTTCCCCAGGCTCTCGACGATGCGGCGTACGACCGTGGTCTTGCCGGACCCGGACCCTCCCGCGACGCCAATCACGACCGGTCTGACACGCATGGCGACCTCTCCTCTGCACGCAGGCCGGGCGTCCGTTCATGCCGGGGCGCGGTTCGCGATTCCTGCCTCGCCGGCCGGCCAGCCATCGCAAACGTGCCTGGGTAGTCTAAACTAGGACACCCGCGTCGCTGCGCCGTTCAGGCCCTGACTGCCATCACGATGAGCGGAACCACCCGGCCGCGCCTGCTCGTCATCGTGGCTGATTGCCACGGGGAGCCGCCTGTCGGACCGCTGCTCGACCGAATCCGCTCCAGCCTGCTCGACGCGTACGAATTCGAACTGCTTGCCCTTGACGACCGACCGGCCGGCATCGCGCCGGGCCGGGA
>CAZBIP010000033.1:22239-22694 GCA_964491885.1 uncultured Vicinamibacterales bacterium | reverse complement strand
TCCCACGGAGAGTTGGCAGCGGCACGGCCGGGGCGGCGGCCGTGGTGAAGCTCGGGACCGCGAGCACGGCGGAGATGTTCCCGGCCGCGTCCTTCGCGCGGAGTGCACAGTTGGCGTAGACCGTGCCAGCGGTCAGGCCGGAGAGCGTGAAGTTGAGCCCGCTCGAGACGACGGCAGCCCAGGCGGGGACGCCTGCCGTACGGTCGAGGGTCCGCTCGTAGGTGATGGCGCTGGCATCGGTGGCCAGTGCGGACGCCGCGACCACGACAGCGGTCTCGGTGGGCGTGCCAGGGGTGAGGGTGGCCGTCCACACGGGCGCGGTCGTGTCAGCGGGGAACGCATGCGCCCAAGAGGCGGTGCCGGTGATGGTGTAGCCGGATGCCGCGGTTGCGTTGACGGTGACCGACTGGCCGCCCGTCGCCGTACCCGAGGCGGGGCTGTAGGTGATGCCCGCT
>CAZBIP010000033.1:0-22229 GCA_964491885.1 uncultured Vicinamibacterales bacterium | reverse complement strand
GCCCGTTTCGGTGGGCGTCGTCCACGTCCCACCACCGGCCACAGCGTCATCGGTCCACGTCGGGCCGGTCGCCGTAACCTCGACGTCAGGGGTGACGGGAGCCGGGAACGTGGCCCCGAGGATGGCGCGCGTGGTGCCGCCCACGGTGAACATGCTCACGAGCGCGGTCCCCGTGATGGTGGGAGCCACGCCGCCATCGGGGTCCGTCGACCAGACCAGCCCGGCAGGCCACGAGACGGCGGACGTGACGAAGTAGGACGCGCTCTCGCCCTCAGCCGGTGCGGCCGGGGTGTCGTCGGCGGTGATCGTGGAGGCTCCACCGCCTCCACCGGCGGGCAGCGTGATCGTGCCCGCCCCGTCGTCGTAGGTGCCTCCCGCGGCGGTCACCATGGCGCCGATCACGTCCTGCACGCCCTCGGGGGCCACCATCAGGAGTGAGTCGGTGCCGAGTGTGGCGAGGTTCCCAGCGTCGGCCGACACTGCGGTGGGGCCAGCGGGCCCGGTCGCGCCATCCGCTCCGTCCGCGCCCGCGGGACCCGTGGCGCCGGGGTCGCCCTGCGGCCCTGCGGGTCCGGTGGCGCCCGTCTCGCCCGGGACGCCCTGGGGGCCCTGCGGTCCGGTCTCGCCAGCGGGACCGGCCGGGCCAGTCGCGCCGGTTGCGCCCGTCTCACCTGCGGGACCCGCCGGACCCTGCGGACCCACCGGGCCGACGGGCGGGGTCGCCGGACCCCACACGCCGCCAGACCGGAGCAGCACGTCACCATCGGCCTGCCCGGTCGCGTCCACGTCCGTCAGGTCCGTCAGGGCGACCGCGCCGGGAGGGGTGGCGGTCAGATACGCCTCGACGGCGGCCTCGATCGCCTCAGGGCTCACGCCTCCGATGGGGACCAGGGACGCCCACGCGGTGATGCCGTCGCCGACGCGCAGCTCTCCGGAGGTCAGGTCCACGCCGACCTCGCCGGCCGCGAGGACCGGGTTGGTGGCAGTCCACTGGGCGGCGGTGTCGCGGCGCAGGCGGATACGGGTAGCCATTAGGCTTCTCCTCCATCGATGTCGGCGGGGTAGGTCGTGGCGGCGGCTCCACCGTCGATGTCTGCGGCGAGGCTGGTCGGGTCGACGTCTGCGAGGTCGGCATAGTCGACGTCCGAGCTGGGCATCCACACGTGCCGGACGCGCCCGCGGGGGATCCACTCCCGGATCCGTAGGTAGCAGGGCGCGAGGGGGACAGCCACGGCAGCCACTCCGTCGGTGAGCGGGTAGGTGCGCGTCTCCTCGGTGACGATCCGCGACGGCCCGGGCTTGACGACGCGCTGGAGGGGTGTGACCTCGACTGCGCCGACGGCGGGGTCGTCCTCGACGGACCCGTGCAGGCGGATGGTGAGCAGGGACACGACGGGTCCTCCTAGCGGATGTAGTGCAGGGTGAGCCCGGCGAGCGCGCCGAGCAGGAGGCAGGCGCGGCGATCAGGGCAGCGTGGCGCCTCAGGCATCGGCGTCGGCGGCGCGCTCGGGCGCGTACGGCGCGGGGGCCAGCGGGGTCCCGGCCAGCCATCCGGCCACCAGGGGTCGCGTCATGACCCACGCCGCGAACGCGGTCCCGGCGACCCACACGGCCGACACCACGAGATCCACCAGCGCGGTCTCGAATCCGGCGTCGCTGACCGTGATGCCCTTGCGGGCGAGCCACGACAGGAGCATGCCGATGATGGCCTGGACGACGGTGCGCAGCACGGCGCGGAGCGGGTAGGCGAGCTGGGTGGGCAGATCGGTCACGGTCGAGCCTTTCAGTAGCGGGTCCCGCAACGGCATAGTGCCGGCAGGCGATGGGTGAGAGTGCTGCCGCCGGCGTCCGGCGCGAAGGCCAACACGACGACAATGGTGATGATGACGGACAGGAGGACGAGCGGCAGCCACCACGGCAGGCGGGTGGGCTTGTGGTCGGTGGGGATGCGGAGGGCGGGCATCTGGCTGGTGTCGCCGACGTACCAGTCGCCGTCCGCCTCTTGATGGGCTGCTAGGGGGTCGTCCCAGCCCTCGGCGCCCATGTCACCGGCTCGGCGTTGGGGTTGGCGGGGACGGCGCCGGGGTGGGCCGGGTGATGGTCAGCCCGTCGCCCGGCTTGACGACCGTGGAGATACCGACCACACCCTCCGCCGTTCGGACGCGGACCACGCGGGCCCCGCCGGACGTTGTGTCGATCCGCTCGACGGTCATGTCGGGCGACGGGTGGACGGTCACCACCGCGGGGATCGGCTTGGGCAGCCGCGCGGCGTCGGACTTGCGGTTCAGGTCCTCGAGGCGGATCAGCATGACCACGAAGGCGGCCAGTATGGCCAGGACGATCGCGTAGTACACCCACATGGGGATCTTGCTCACGACCTTCTCGAGGCGGTCGAACGCGGCCTTCACCGCCCCCCCTCCCCGTACAGTGCGCGTCGGGTCAGCTCGTAGCGCGCGAGCAGGCATTCGCCGCACCCGGCGCGGGACGCGGGCGGTCACAGCGCCGACCCCGGCCTGTTCAGGTACCGCTGCAGGGCTGCGGTCGTCCGCGCGCCCCACACCCCATCCGTGCGGGCGCCGACGAGCCGCTGCAGGGCACGGACCGTCACCGGCCCCCACTCGCCGTCCGCACGCACGCCGAGACGACGCTGGAGGGCCCTCCGGGTCACCGGGCCGACCGTGCCGTCAGCGGTGACGCCGAGCCATCGCTGCAGCGCGGTGATGGTCCGCGGGCCAAGGTCGCCGTCGACGACCAGCGACGTACGCGGCGCCGACGCGAGCGGCACCGCAGGCGGCACCTCACCCTCCACCGGCGGCCGCAGGATGTGCGACCAGCCGCGGCCGCGCATGTACGGCGCCCGCCAGCGGACCTCGAGGCCCGTCTGGTCGCCCGCCTCCCCGCCGGCGCGGTCGCCGTCCTCGTCGCCCTCCGCGGACAGCCAGCGGCCATCGTCGCCGACGAGGACGATGTGCCCCGGCCCGAGGAGCCCGTCCCCGGCCCTCAGCGCCCCGTACAGCCGCGCCGAGTCCCAGCCGGACACGCCGACCACCTCGAAGCCTGCGCGGGCCGCCAAGGCGGCCGCGTTGCCCGTGTAGCAGGTGCCGGAGATGTCGACACCCCACCCGGCGAGCCAATAGAGGCCCATCGTGAGGGAGGAGCAATCCGCCTCCCGGCCGGGGATGACACGGCGTCCGGGGACGTCCAGCCAGGACCAGCGCTGCGACTGGTCGTAGCCGACGCGCGTGGACTCCGCCTGACGGGCGAGGTCGAGCAGATGGTCGATCGTGGGCATGGCGCAGTGGCCTCCTCAGTTGGTCGGGTCGAGCCAGCGCCACCACGGCGGCTTGGCTTGCTTGCGGTGCACGTCCCAGTGGGCGTGCAGGTCGGTGATGTAGTCCTCGGCGTCCGTCACGATCCGACGCAGCCCCTCAGCCTCACGGCGAGCCGCCCGCGCGTCCTCGCGTGCGGCATCCGCCTCACGGCGAGCAATCCGGGCGTCCTCGCGGGCCGCAGCAATCTCCTGCCGCTGGTCGGCAATCTCCGCGCGCATCGGCTCCAGCAGCTCGGTCGCAGCCTCCACGATCTCCCGCGACGCCGCCGCATGCGCCGTGTCCCGTTCGATCGGCAGCTTGCGCTTCGCCTGCCACGCCTGCACCAGCGACGACACCACGCCGCCACCCAGCACGGCGAGGACAAGTTGCAATGCCACGGCGCCCGTCACGCCTCCCCCTTGATCCGGGCGCGCGTCTGCCGCTCATCCTGCTTGACCTCATGCATCCGCCACAGCGCCGCCAGCGCATGACCGGCGGTGATCGGCAGCACACCCACCGAGCCCGACGACAGCGACAGGACGCCGTACGCCAGCCAGCCAGCAGCTAGCAGGCTTTCGCCCGTCAACTCCAGCGCCCACCGCGTCGACTCGCGCGGCCACCGGACGCCGGCGAGCAACACCAGCAGCCCGCCCACCCCCAGTGCGCCACCCGTACCGGCGACCGCAACATCCCAGCCGGGCACCTCGAGCACGAGCGACGCGACAGGCGGCCAGCCGACCAGCACCGACCCGAGGACCAGCCAGCCCGCCAGCATCCACCCGGCAACCGCCAGCAGCACAGTGGCCGGCAAGGCCGGACGGAGGACAGCGCGGATCATGGGCGGGACCGGCGCGCGATCAGGGCGGCGACCAGCTCAGGCAGCGTCCGCACGCTGGCGAGTGCCGCACGTTCCGCAGTTTCGGCCGCCGCGGACGCTTGGCGCGCCGCCCGCACATAGGCGGCGTCCGGCTGCAGGTCCTGCCACGCCTCCAGCGCGTCCCGCTCGGCGTCCGTCAGCGGACGCGACTCCAGCGGCATCCCGTCAGCGTCGTACCAGGTCACAACCCACGGCCGCCACACCACCAGCCGCCCATCCGGCAACACCTCGCGGCGGTTCATCACACCATCCTGATCAGGTAGTGGGCCGAGTAGTACGGCTGCCAGTACGCCGCCCCCGACCCAGCCGTGCCCGTGTTCGCCGCCGACGACGCACCCGTCCTCCAGCCGCGGGACGTCGAGCTGCCCAGGAACTCCTCGCCGATCGTAGAGCCGGACGCGCCGATGTTCGAGCTTTCGTTCCGGATCGCGTGGTCGTGGGCCATGCTGTGCGAGTGGTTCGGCATGTTGCTCGCGCTGATCGTCGTAGAGCCACCCGTCGACTTCACCGCCGCGCTCGCGCTCGCGCCGCGCGGGAACCGGTCCCGCAGGTCCGGGAGCGACGTCGACCCGAGGACCGCGTACAGCGCCGGGTAGTCCGTGCTGCTGTAGCTGGCGCCGTTGCAGATCGCCCACACGCCCCCGGACGGCGCCGACGAGCCCGGCCACAGGATGATCCCACCCACCGGCAGCTCGAGCGCGCCGGCGGTCGTCGTGTTGATCACCACCCGGCGGGTGTTCGCCTGCTCCGAGATGACCACCAGGTCACCCTCAGCGACACGGCCGGTCGCATCCGTCGCCGTCCACACCTGCGCGCCGACCTGCACCTGCACGTGCCCATCGCTGTCAGTCGTCGCCGTCCCGACGAGCAGCTTCGACCGGGCAGCGACCGCGGCCACCGCGTCCGAAATGCGGTCGGCCACCGCGTCGATCGACCACACCTAGACCAGCCCCTGACGTGACATCATGGTCAGCTCCATCAGCTCAGGGGCCTCGCCACGCACCGGCAGCGACATACCCCAGCGGGACACAAGATGGTCGCCCTGCACACCGGACGCCCTGCGCGTCATCGGCACCATGTCGCGGTAGTTCAGGTGTGGCATCGCCCGAAGGTGGACCTTCGTCGTCTCCGTCGGCCGGGCGAACCGACCGCGCTGCATCCGGGCGAGACTGTCCGCGGCCACGTTCGTCGTCACGGCGTCCGACTCGATCCGCAGCTCGTACGGCCCCATGCGGCCCACCCACGTCGGACTCGACTCATCGTCATCCTCGTCCATCCCGAACACCGGCTCGGTCAGGTCGGGGTTGGTGCCGGTCACGGTCACCCGGTTGTAGATGACGTCCGACACCTCGCGGGTCAGGTCGACCATCTGGCAGCCCTCACCCTCGTGCAACTCCAGCACCGGCACCGACTGGCTGGCCGGCGTCGCCGACCTGAGCGTCCCCTCACGATCCGCGCGGACCGTCTGGCCGGCCATGCCGGCAATCTCGTCCATGTCCTCGGTCGGTGTCCGCGCGCCCAGTTCGTAGACGGCCGGCAGCGTGACCGAGGATGGTTCGGCGTGGAAGGGGACGGTCGGGCAGGCGACTGCGGCGATACGCGCCAGGGCGACGTCGACGGTCAGGCCGCCCACGTCGAGCACTCGGCCGCCGTAGCCGCCCTGCGAGGCGACCGAACGCACGTCCCGGCAGTCGACCGTCACGGTCACTGTGCCGTCGTCGGTGATCTGCGGACGCCCCGGACGGTACACGCCCACCGGAACCTCGACCCAGCCGCCCAGCGGGACGACCAGCAGCCGCCAGAACACGGCCAACCGGAACGGCGAACGCGGATCCAACGGATGCTCCGGCGTCGTCGGCACCCACTCCTCACCGACCATGCTGACCGTGGCTGACCACACCTGCGGCGTCTCGCCCACCATCTCGACCGACCCGCCCGTGATCGTCGCATCGGTCAGCAGAGCGCCGCGCCGGCCGCGGTATGCGACCGGCTGGTGGGACAGGTCGACCAGCGACACGCGCGACTCCGTGACCCGTGACGGGCTCAGCGCCGCCTCCAGGTAGTACGGATGCTGCACGGACTGACGCCACGGCAGCGGCGACACCGCGTATCGCTGCGTCACTGCGTCACCCACTGGAACGGCGTGAGCCGGCCCGCGTAGTCGAGTTCGCCCGAGATGGGCGCCCCCGACGGCACCACAGCAACCGACACGAGCAGCGTGTCAGCGGTCGCATAGGCGCCCGTGTCCGTCTCTCGGAGCGGAGGCTGCCGCCACCACAACTGAGGCTTGCTCAGGTCCGTCAGCCAGTCCGACAGCGCCTCCCACTCGGCCTTGGTGTCCGTGCTCAGGGTGTGCGTGCCCGCATAGCCGGCAACGGCCGTACGCTCCACGATCGCACCCTCCGCGCCCAGCCCGGACCCCACCCAGTAGCCCTGACGGGGCGTCACGGCACCATGCGAGGCGACCGTCACGTCCAGCCACTCGGAGCCGTCGACGGTCACGAGGCGGGGCGTCTTGTCCGTGGTGGCGACCGCGGCGGCAATCGTCGTCCACGCGGACGGGATCGCCACGCCGTCCACCTCATTCCACACGCGGGCCCGGTAGCGGCGCTCCACGGCGTACGGGGCGAGCGGGATCGGAATGACCTCCGAAGTGCCCGGATCGGTGACGATCGCCACCACCTCCCAGTCGTCGGACAGCTTCGACGCCCACTCCAGCAGCACGCCCTCCATGCCCGCACTGATACCCGCCACGGCGATCGTCAGCGGCGTCCCGTCCGTCGCCGTGACCGACGAGGGAGCGGCCGGCGGCGTCCAGCTGATCGTCTGCGCGGTCGAGGCGGTCCAGACGGACATGAGCCCGCCCGCCTGCTCGATCTGCCACCACAGCTTGTACGAGCCGCCGTTCGTCCAGTCCTGGACGCCGATGGTGACGTTCGTCCCGGCGCCCGGCTGCCACGGCGTCACCGCGGCCACCTCATCCGACACGGAAGCCGTAGCCGCAGGCAGCACCACCGTGCGATAGGCCGTCTGCGCGCCGCCGTACGTCGTCGGCGTGCTCGCGCCCGAGGGTGTGAGGTCCTCCGCGGTTGTGGTGAACGTCACCGTGAGTGTGGGACGGGACTGCGGCATGAACGTCGCCGCAGTCGCCTGATACGCCGACCAGGTGCCGTTCTCCATCGTCGCCACCGACCATTCGGCCAGCGTCCCCGTCGTCAGCTCGCCCGGGTCGATCTCCGCCGTCGTGTCCGACGTTGTGACCGTCTGCTCCGTCGCCACCAGCCGCCCGGTGCTGTCGAGGTACAGCCACGTCCCCGACCCGACTGCACGCGCCCGCACCCGCCGGGCCTGCTGCACCATCGTGCCGCTGTGCGTCCACGCCAGCGGGATCGCCAGCGCGGCGTCCACGTTCACGCCATCCGCGGGCGTCAGGAGTGTCGGCTGACCCGGAGCCGCGGCAGGACGGACCTCCCACGACCGATACCCGGCCGCGTTGTAGTCCCGCTCCAGCCACGAGTTCCCGACCGTCGTCCCGGCCTTGAACCAATGCGCCACCCACTCGCCCGAGGCGACGATCTTGCACGACGCGCCGAGCTTGCCCGTCGCCGGCGTGTTGAGCGTGTCCGTGGGCTCCCACCAGTCCGTCCACCCGAATGTGAACAGGCCGGCGCCCGCCTCTCTGAGGTAGATGCTCCTGGTGTCGCTGCGGTTGCCGAGGTCACGGGCGCCCGAGAAGATCGTCAACGCCGTCATCCGACCGTCCACCGTGATCGTGCCCGCCGTGATGTCGGCCGCCGTCAGCCGCTTCCACCACATGTTGTCGGCCCGGTACGTCCAGCCGGTCCCACGCGGCCCCTCCACCTTGCGGACCGTGCTGAAGTCGGCGTCCACGCACGCGAGATGTCCGGCAGCCACCGTGACGCCCAGCGTGAACGTGCGCACGTTGGTGTCCGACCACTGCAGGGCGTGGGTCTCGATCACGTCGACGGCCATCACTGCCTCCTAGCGATCGACAACTCAAGCCGCCCCATGACCTCATCGGCGAGCACGCTCGCGCCCGTGATGCGGACGTTCAACCCGTCCAGCGCTTCGCGGATCGCGGACGCCGACGAGCCGCCCAGCGATGCCACGCCAGCCATTCCGCCGGACGCGGAGCCGCCCATGACGCCACCGTCAGCGAACCGCCACGCCACATCCCCACCCAACCGGCGGACGATCTCCTCGGTGATGACGCGGGAGCGGCCACGCTTGCCGGGATGCCCGGAAACGATGCCTTCCCACGGCCCGGAGCCGTCCTCGTTCATGATCACGCCACCCTTGCCCGCGTACGGGTAAATACCGTTCGTTCGACTGCCGATCGACCCGACGTAGCGCGGCTGGTCGATGCCACCCGACGCATAGGAGCGGACGAGTCCGGCCGGGGTGCGCGACATTAGGCCGCCGTCTGCCCAGCCGCCGCCGCCGCTGCTCCCGGTCTCAATCGCCGTACGCATGACCGTCGTGATGGTGATCGTCTTAGAGCTAGGGATGGCGTTCACTGCCGAGGTCACGCTTTGCGCCCCCGACACAGCGGCAGGCACACCCTCCAGTTGGACGCTCGTGTTCACGTCGCCGGGAATCAGGTTGTAGGAGTCCGCGAGCGCTTCGGCCTCCTCCTGCGTCAGGCCCATCTGCGTGGCGGTCTGAATGAAGCTTGACCGGTTCGCGGCCATCGCCCCGTCGACCTCGGCCGCTGCCACGTTCGCCTCGCGCTGCGAATCCCGCAGGCCAAGAGCGGCCTTCGCGATGTCATCCAGCGCCGTCCGGTTCGCCCGGCCCGACTCGGTCGTGATATCCAGCGTCGCACCATGCTCGGCCACTGACTCCGACGCGTCATGAATCGCGTCCTGCACTGCGATCGCCGACCCCGACAGTGCCAGCGCAGCATCCGCCAGATCCCGAACTGCAGACTCGGCAGCCTCAGCCGCCACCGCCTGCTCATCGTAAGCGCCCGCCAACGCCTCAGCGGCAGTCACACCCTGCCCGGACGCGTCCGCAGCCTCCTGCAACGCCGCCGCATACTGCGGGAACAGCTCGACCAGCACATCCATGGGGACGCCCAGCTCGTCCGCCTGCGCCGCGATCTCCGCAAACGCCTCCGCCGCCGCCTCCGGCTCCATCGCCACCAAAGCCGCATCAAGCCGACCGAACGCCTCCGTCGCGCCCTCAACATCCGACTTCGCGCCCAACAGTCCGGACGCCAAGCCGTCGACCCCATCGCGGGCCTTCGTGAACCCCGACACCGAATCCCCAGTGCGGGCCGCCATGAACTCCATGGCCTCACCCAGCGAACCCGCGCGCCCCTCAAGGCCCTTGAAGTTCGCGTCCAGGTCGGCGACCGAACCCGACCCCTCCCCCAGCTTCTCCAAGGCCAACTCGAGGTCGCCCAGAGGGGGCAAGGAGCGAGCGATATCGGCCTGCACCGACTTCGTGCCCGCCGCGATCGCCACCAGCCCAGCAGACGCAACAGCCGCGCCCACCCCGATCGCCTTCAGCTTGCCCTCAAGCGCAGACCCCACCGGCACAATGTCCCGGAACGCCGTGTGCAGATCGCGCGCGGTCGTGTACGCCTTCAGCAGTCCGCCCGCGGCCAGCCCGCCCACGGCGACCAGCCCCGTCAGCGCGGCACCCACCTGCAACACGGGCGCCGGAAGCGAGCCGATGACGTTCACGGCGTCCGTGGCGCCCTGCACGAGCCCACGTAGCGCTTCATTGGCGCCACTGCCGCCGTCGATCAGAACCGACTCGAACGCCCCGCCCAGCGCCTCCAAGTCACCCTTCAGGTTGTCCAGCTTTGTCGCGGCAGTCTCGGCCGCGAAGCCTTGGTCGTTGACCTTCGCCGTCCACTCCGCGATGCCCGCGGCGCCGTTCTCGTAGAGCACGTTGGCAGCGCGCACGGCGTCCGACCCAAAGATGATCGCCATGGCCGCGTTGCGCGCCTCCGGCGTCAGACCCGACATGGACGTCTTCAGCTGGCCCGCGAGACCCTCCAGCCCCACGAAGTTTCCCGACGCGTCGTACGCCGAGATCCCGAGCCGCTCCATTTCCTTCGCCGCGGCCGGGGTCTGCACCGCGAGCCGCTGCAACATCGTCTTCAGCGACGTACCCGCGTCCGAACCCAGCAACCCAGCAGCAGCGAACGCGGACAGGCCGCCCACCGTCTCCTCGATGCTGAGGCCGAACTGCGACGCCACCAAGCCCGACTGCTTCAGCGCGGCACCCAGGTCCGCGACCTCGCCCTGCGCCTTGCCCGCGCCAGCCGCCAGAAGGTCAGCCACGTGCGGCACGTCGGCGCCAGCGAGACCGAACTGCGTGAGGGCGGTCGCCGCGATCTCCGCGGCCTCACCCACACCCAGCGAGCCGGCCGCCGCGAGGTCCAGCGCACCCGACAGGCCGCCCCCCAGCACATCCTCAGCCGAGACGCCAGCCTTCATCAGATTCTCAATACCCGAGGCGGCTTCCGTCGCGCTGAATGCCGTCTGCGCGCCCATCTCCACGGCAGCCGCCCGGAGCGCGTCGAAGTTGCCCGCGGCATCCTGCCCGGCCGCCTTGACGTTGGACATCGCCTGCTCGAAGTCGGCCGACGCCTTGACTGCGAAGCCCAGCCCGACGGCCGCAACCGTTCCGATTGTCAGCAGCCCGTTGGCGAGCACGTCGGCGCTCGCCCGGTTCGCGTCCAACCTCTTGGCGAACCCGTCAGCGGCGGACGCCGCCTGACCCATCTTCGCCTGGAAGTCTGCGATCTGCGCGGACAGGACAACGCGCACACTGCGATCAGCCACGGGCCCTCCTCGTCAGATTGGCGGCCCCTCGGCCTTGGCGTACGTGAACCACATGCGCGGACGATCCGGGTGGAACCCCTGCTCGCGGCGCCGCTTATCGTCGGCCGCCTGCACTCGGGCCGCCTTCGGAAGCCCGGCGCCGCCCTTAGCCCACTGGCTTTGGAAGTCATCGAGTGCCCGGGTCGCCGTGCACGTATAGAACGCCGCCTGGTAGTCGTCCGGCTTGTCCGTCTTGTGCACCGCGCTCGGGCGGCCACACTGCGGACACAGGTCGTCCTGCAACGCCAGCCAAGCCACGACCAGCGCCCGATCAACCCAATCCCACTCCGGACGCCCCGGCAGAGGCTCCCACCCCGCCCAACGCCGCGGGGAAACGCCCAAAGTCAGGCAGGCTCGGAACTCGTGGCGGGCACCCCAGAGCTCCGCGGGCTGAAAGGGATGTCAGACGGAGCCCGGTTCAGGTTCAGCACGCCCACCTGGGCGGCGTCCCGGTCGGCGTTGTTGAGCAGCGCCCGCGCCTCGGGCCACGACAGACCCACATCCTCACCATCGGCGGACTCCGCCCGATGCCAGCACGCCTCGATCAGCGCCGGATAGAACCGCACCAAGTCGAGTCGGCCGCCCGTCATGTGGGCACGCATCAGGTCGTCATAGGCGTCCGGGTCAAGCCGGCGCCACACGAGCACGATCACATCACCCGCGGCGGCATCCTCGGCGGCCTGCAATGCGGCCTCGGCGGCCGACACGGCCTCCTCAGCGGCCTTCGTTGGCGACTTCGCGGCGATGCTCTTGGCGCGCTTCTGCTCCGCCGGCAAGCTCGCCAGCGCCGCAAGGGCGTTCTGCGCCTTCGCCAGTTCGGACACTGCGGCGTCCACGCCGGCACGAAGCTGATCGTCCAGGCATAGCGGCAGGCGGAAGGTCGGCGCGTAGGCGAGCGCCTTCGCGCGCAAGTACTCGATGTTCATGATCACTCCCGAGGGGTCGTTGAGGGGGGGGCCCCGGGCGCGCGCCCCTCAACGCACGCCCGGGGAGTCAGATCAGGAAGCGGTGATCGCAGCGGCCAGGTTGCGATCCAGCACGACCCACTTCACGCGCCACGCGAAGTAGTTGCCATCCTGGGTCGTGATCGGCTCCGGGTCGACCGCCAGGACGCGCGCCTTGATCACCCAGATCTTCTGGGCGGCCGCGGCGGCGGTCGTGTCGGTCAGCCCCGGACGGACGCCGATGTACTTGATCGCGTCCAGCGTCAGACCCTCGATGAGCGTGTTCGACGCTTGCAGCGACGACGCGACGAGCACAGTGTCCGACATCTGGTAGGTGCGGGCGCCGGGGAGCTGTGTGGCGATCGTGTCGCCGATCTTCTTCCGCGGGATCGTCTGCGCGTCCGTGGTGGTCGAGAACTCCTCGGTCGCCTCCTGCACGGTCGTGCCGGCGTTCCACTCGGCGACCGTCACGGCGGCGAGCGTGGTCGACGCGACCGCCGGCATGATGTTGATCGTGGTGTTCCCGGCGGTGTAGGTGTCGTCCGGGTCGTACGTGGTCAGGGACATGGAGCAGCCTCCTCAGGCCTCGATGATTTCGGCGGCCTCGGTGGCCGCGCCCGCGTCGGTGATCGCGGACGTTTCGGGGGGAAGCGGGCGCCCGCTGGCGTCCACTGCGGGCACGTCGAGCACGACGTAACGGTCGGGGTCCGCCTCCACGACGGACGCGGCGGTGGTGTAGCGGTGGCCGGTGCGGCCGTCGATCACGCGAAGCATTGGGTTACCTCGTCAGGTAGTAGGACAGTTGGACGGTTGCCGACCACAGGTAGCCGGCCTTCATGTCGGGATCGCGGATTGCCGGACCGACCGACGTGGTGACGAGCGACCCGCCCGACACGCGCCAGCCGTCCAGCAGGTCCACCACCAGGCCGGCGAGCTTGACCGCGCCGACCGCGTTGTTGTTGACGCACACCACTGAGCCGAACCCGAGCAGGGCTTTCGCCTGCCCAGACACGCGCCTCGAGGACGCGCCGGCGGGCGACGGGTAGAAGATCAGGTGAGGGGCGTCCGCGGCCGTGCCGATCGGAACCTCCCCGAGATGGGCGCCGAGCGCCGTGAGGGTTTGCAGGCGGGCGAAGATCAGCGCCGCGGCTTCCGCCTGGGTCGTCATCCGAGCATCCCCTCTGCGGCCACGCGGGCGAGTTCGTCGGCGAACGCCGGGCCCTCCTCGGCGAGCGCGGGGCCCATGTACGGCTCGGCGGCCATCTTCGACGTGCCGTTCTCCACGAACAGCCCGTAACGCACGGTCGGGCCGATCACGGCCGTCATGCCAACCGACCGGCCATCCCCGTACAGGTCCACACCGATGGAGGCGGCCAGCGCGCCGGTCAGCTTCGGCGCCTTGCCCTGCGCGTTGCCCTTGACCCGCTCAGCCGCAGCCTTGACCACGGCGGACGTCTCGCGGCCCACACGCTCGCGGCCCAACTCCAGGTCAGCCGAAAGCTTGCGAACCTCGGACGTGTCGAAGGTGACCGGCATGGCTACTCCTGCACGTCTGAAACAGTCAGCCGACGGAGCACCAAGTCCGTGCCGCGCGGGATCGCCCGCACGTACAGCGCCAGCCCGACCAGCGTCGGGTCATCCGACAGCGTGACGACGAGCCGATGCCCGACGACGACGCCAGTCTGAGCAACCGGGATCGCGGCCACCATGCGCTGTGCGGTCACCTGCGAGCCGCCAGCCTCGGTGACCGACTCGCCAAGCGTGGTGCGCACCCGGCAGGGAACGCCTGCCGCGTACGTCGTCCAGGTGGGAACGCGCTCGCCCGTCATCGCGTCCGTCGTCCAGCCGGTGACGGACTGGATGTCGCAGCGGTCGCGCAACTGCCGTTCAGCGACCAGCCGGCCGCGCGAGGCGACACTCACCGGACACCCACAGTCGACACGCCACCCGAGAACCGGGCGCGCAGCCGGGCGCGCGTGGCGTCAGGCAGTTCGACCGCGGACACGTGGCCATCCCGGTACGTCACCCGGTAGTCGTCCACGCCCTCGGACTGGATCCGCGGGTCCACGCCCTCGGACGCCGCGGCCAGCGCGACGAGTTCGCAGGCGAGCTGCACCACGTCGGCCGGGACCACTTCGCTGCCGAGCGTGTAGGTGATGGTCACCGGCACCTCAGGGCCACCCCAGCCGCCACGCCGCCACAAGCGATCCGGCCACACCCGGTAGCCGTCAGCCGTGAGCGCCGACTCGTCGAGCATTACCGCGGCCACACTGCGCACCGGCCCGGGCAGGTCGAGCCATGTCGACGTGGACCCGGGGATGCAGATGGTGGCCGTGGTGAGGGTGACCGGAGCCCCGGCGGCGTCCCGGATCGCCTCCGACACGGCATCGAGCAGCTCGAACTGATAGTCGTCGGAGCCGTAGCCGCGGGCGGCCATGTCCTGCTCGGTCACGATCGGGAGCACGACGCCTCCTCAGGCTCGCAGGGTGTGGGGCGCCTGAGCCCCGGGGGAGTCGACCCGGGGCTCAGGCTTGGGATGGTCAGACGGCGAGCCCGCGGAGGACGCCGTGCGACTTCTCGTTGCCGTACTCGAGGCCGATCTCGCCGTAGAGCTGCACGTCGTCGGATGCGCCGGTCTTGGCCAGCGCCTCCTCGAAGAACACGCCCTTCCCGGGCACGTTCAGCATCACCGGGCGGAGCTGGTCCAGCGACAGGAACGCGATCGAGTCCACCGGCATTGCACGGTCGAGCAGGACGCCGAACTCGCCGAAGTCGGTGAGCACGCGATCCACGGCGACCCCGCCGATCCGCTCGCCCTGCACCAGCGGCACCGCCTTGCCGTACGCGGCCGCGTACGCCGCGGTGATCGCCCGCTTCTGGCGGGAGCCGACCAGCATGACCGGAACCCCGCCCGACAGGCCGCCGTTGTCGAAGATCCCCTGGATCGCCTCCTCGATGTGGTCGGTCGTCAGGGTCGTCGACCACACCTGGTGGAAGTCGAGGTTCGCCGACGACGTGCCGACCGTGATGTCCGTCCCGCCCAGCGTCGCGCCGATCTCGAAGCTCACGGTCGTCGACACGCTCGTCACGTAGTAGACGCGGCCGGGCACGATCGCCGTGGACGAGCCGACCGAGGTAAACACGATCTTGTTGTTGACCGCCAGCCCGTGCGCGGACGTCGGGGTGATCACGGTGGTCGAGGACGACGCGCCGGTGTGCACGTCCGTGCCCTTGTCGGTGACGTTCGTGGAGATCGCCTCCAGGATGCCGCGGGTCTTGCGCGCGGCACTGTTCGACGTGGGCAGGTTGTAGCGGCCGTTGATGAACGACCAGTTGACGTCACGGGCGATCGTCTTGATCGCCTGCTGCACCTGCCAGTCGACCTCGGACACGACCGCCGATGCACCTGACGCCGTGACGTAGGGGGCGGCCGACGGGGTGGCGTACTGCCCGGTCGCAGCCTGCTTCGTGTAGGAGACCGACACCTTCTCCTGGTGGATCTGGCAGACGTTGCGGACGTTCGCCCGGACGCGGGCCTGGGCGGTGGGGGCGGTCGCACCCTCCAGCACGGCCGGCTGGGAGGCGTCGCGCAGGTCGTAGGTCTGCCACTCGAACAGGGTCGAGTCGGTCATGCCGCCGCCGGTCAGGCCGCCGATGGTGGACAGCAGCGGGGTGTCAGCGGGGGTCAAGGCGAACAGCTCGCCGTGGTAGTTGGGGAGTCCGAACGTCGTGGCGACGCCGGTGACTGCTCCGGCCATAGTTGGCTACTCCTTCGGGAGTGTGTTGGGTCAGGTGGTCTTGAGTGCGGCTAGCTGACGCTTGAGGGCGATGGCGAGAATGTGGTTCCCGGCCTGCGTCGCCGCGGAGATCTGGGCTTCGAGCCCAGGAGTGGACCCGTTGCGGACCCCTCCGTCTGCGGAGCTGTCGAACCTCGGCGCCACCGGGGCGGCAAGGTACGGCTTCGACTTGATGAGGTCTTCCAGCCGCGCGGCGATTGCCGCCGCATCGGTCTCCCCGTCCGCGCTGACCTCAAGGTCGGACAGGTCCAGGTAGCGGAGTGCGTCCGCCGGGTCGTTCAGCTTCCCGGCCGCGGCCGCGCGAACCTCGGCGCGCAAGATGCGCTCGTTCGCCTTGGCGACCGCCTCCGCCTGCACCCGCTCACGTTCCAGCCGGGCGGCGTGCTCGGCCTCGGTGCCCGCGATCTTCGCCTGCAGCGCCTCCAGCTGCGCCTTCATCGCGGCCGCCTGCTCGCGGGCCTCGTTGCGGGCCTGCTTCATGGCGTCCAGCGCGCGCTTGCCCGGGTCGCCCAGCGATTCCTCGCCGGGAACGCGCTCGGCGTCCTGCGGGGCGCCGGTGGCTTCCTGCGGGGCTTCCTGCGCGGCCTGTTCGTTCGGCATTGCGTTTCCTTCCGTGCCTCCATTGCGGGGGCGTAGCGCCCGGCGGTGCGCCGGGCGGGGTCTAGATGGCCAGCCGGGCAACCTCGCGGAGGTCGCCCACGATGTAGCCGTTCGCAGCGAGCAGCCGCACAGCCTCCTCGCGCGTCGGCGCGAGACGGTAGATCGCATCAGGGGTCAGGCGGGGCTTCGTGCGCGTAATCGAGTAGTTGGCAACCGAACCGCGGCGGCCCACATTCGTAACCGTCTCGGGTGCCACGGTGCCCCGCTCGCGGGCAATCGCACGCTGCACGTACGACGACCAGCCGCGGCGAGTCGTGCCCTCCGTCGTCGTCATCTTGTCGGCAGACCGGCCACGGCTCGCATTCACAATCTTGTGCACATCCGCGCCATCGGCAATCGCCTTACGCTCGCGCTTCGTCAGGTCCTTGATCTGGTCCGGCTCGATCCGGTCCACGTAGCCCGCCGGGGCACGTCCGCCCATCGCCGGGACGTGGATGCAATCGCACTTCGGATGCCGCTTGAACCCGTCATTCCAGCGGAAGAACTTGCCCACCAGTACCGCACACCGGCGGCAGCACGGCGCTTGCACCATCCGGTAGTAGCCCGCGTCCGGGGTCGCCGCGATCGTCACGCCCGACGCGCCCCGCCAAGCGTCCGCCACCTGCGTGGCCACGATCATGGCGAGCCGCTCCTCCCCGGCCTTCATGGTGTCCGCGTCCGATAGCCCCGACCCGTACAGGCTCCGCGCATGCACCACCGGGGACAGCAGCAGCCCCTCCAGCGTCCGCCCATCCGACGCCACGCCAGCGAACGCCGTCGGATCAACCTCACCCACGCCCGGGCCCAGCAGGTCCGCCGTGAGCGCCGACGACGTACGCGCTGCACCCAACTGCCCAGCCGACACGATCAACGACAACCGCTGAGCGATCCCCGCGAAGTCGTCCACCGTCGCCAGCTTGCGCCACTCCCGACGAGCCAGACGGACCGTCGCCTCGCCCTGCCTCACCTGGGCGGCATACAGGTCAGCCGGAGACGGCGGCACCGCCGGCCAGCTTCCCGATTGCGGCCAGCTCCGGATCCGCCAACGCCTCCGCATCACGCTGCGCCAGGACGCGCGCAATCTGCGGCTGACTCATGCCGTACCGGCGCTCGAGAATCGCGGCGAGCGGCCAGCCGATCGTCTTGTCCTTCATCGCCGCGTCCGACACCTGCGAATCGAGCAGGATCGCTGGGTTCCGCCACTGCACGTCACCCGTACGGCACGCCGCCGCCACGTCCGGGCGGTTCCGGACCATCGCCAGCCGACGGAACACCTCGCGCGCCGGGCGGGTGCGGAACTTGTTGCCCCGGTTCACCTTCGTGACGAGCGCCGAATCGAGACCTTGCAACGTCTCGCCGTTCACGTTCCCGAGCTCGCCGTGAATCAGGTAGATCGGCGTGCTGGTCTGGGCGCTCACATGCTTGGCCATCACGGTCACAACGTCGGTGAAGATGTCGAGCTTCGCGGCTTCCCACTGCCCGATCTTCGCGTCCTGCCCGGTCAGCCACAGCATCCGGCCGTTCTTCAGGGCCTCGATGTCGACGCCCTTCTCGCCGATCTTCTGCCCGTTCTCGTCCAGGACGGGCATCTTCGGCGGCTCCTGCCCCATCACCACACGGCCGGGCATGCTCGCCCAATCGGCAGCCGAGAACAGGTACGCCCACATGAGGTTCATGGCGTCCTGCATCGCCATCGCACCCGAGATCTCTGACACCGGCTCGTGGCCGAACTGCGACGCCGACGCCAGAAGCGGCCGGTTCGGGAACTCGACCAGCGGCATCAGCCCCAGCGGATTCTTCGACCACACCGGGGCGCCCGTGCGCTCCGTCCACCCGCCCGGCAGGGTTGAGTAGGACGCCGGCAGGATCAGGCCCGTCGTGCCGGAGTACGACTTCGCACGCGACACCCGCCACAACTCCTCGCCACCCTCGTACAGGGTGGCGTACTCGCCATGCTCGTCGGTCCACGACTTCAGCCCGCGCAGCGGCTCGCCTGTCTCCGCGTCGTACTCCACGATCGCCTGATCGGGGCGCTCCCACGTGAGCAGCGGCTCCCCGTCCCCACGGCCCCACACGAGCGCGAACGATGTCGAACCGTACGCGGACGTCAGGAATCCCTGAGCAGCCTTCTCTGGCCCGCCCACAAGTTCCCAGTCGTGCCACAAGTCCCGCTCGTCGTCCGACATGACCTCAGAGTCGTCCCCAAGCCGGAGCCCGTAGAACTCCGTGCGATCAGCGGCGGCCGAGCCGACCACGCCACACCAGTTGTCCGAGAACCCCTGAAAACGGTTGTGATGGAACTGTTGCCACTCCTGCGAAGCGAACTTCAGGCGGTGATCGCCCTTGAAGTACGACTCCCACGTGGAGACGTTCGGACGCCGCTTCGCCAACTCTGAGTAGAGCCGATTGATATGGGCCGCGGCCTGGGGGGCAGTCAAACCCATAAGGCACCCCCCTCAGAACACGTAAGCGTAGGAATCCATCTGCCCCGCCTCGCCGGCATGGATCGAATCAAGGGCGGCCTGCCAAGACAGGACGCCAGCCATCGCAAGGTCGATCTTGCTCGGCGAATCGTGGCGTTCCTTCTCGATCACCCACAACGGCGCGCCGTCGTCGTCGGTCATGCGGATGTCCCGCTTCTGCGCCGCACCCACATGACGGGCGAAGTCGTCGCCACCGTCGTTGCTGACCTCACCCGACTTGATCGCCGAAGCGTAGTTGCGGCACGCCGTCGCGGTCCGCCGTAGGTTCCGCGCGTCGGTGTAGAACAGGACGGCCCGCTTAGGCCCGTGCTTACCGCCCAGACTGGACAGCACCGAATCCCAGCCGAACGCCGGATCCCCGTACAGCCGCGTCACCTGCCAGCGTGCGAACGCTGCATCGGCAGAAGCCTCAACCTCGTTCGCGGGGACGCCCTCCACGTAATCCTCGGGCACCCACAAGCCGACCACCTGTTGCAGTTTCGTGCGCAGCGATGTAGCCACCAGCGCCGTGGTGTCCTTCCAGCGTGACCCGTCCAAGCCCAACGACACCGGCTCCCCGTCAGGGATGACCGCGGCCGGCTTCGCCAGCTCGCGCCAGCGGGCCGCGTCGAACGCCTGCGCCTCCGCCTGAGTCCAGCGGTTCAGCCACACCCGCTCCAGGTAGCGAAGATCGGCGCCCTTCCTGTCCCACTGCTTCGCCACCCCGCGCAGGTCCGACCATGCCGCCACCGCCGGGCCCGACGCCTCACGGACAGCCTCGATCCGGCCATCGAGGGTGCTCAGGTCATGGCCCGGGCTGGCCTCGCGGTGGAAGTAGAACAGCTCCGGCTCCTCGACGTCACCCCGCGCGATCGACTCCGCCTCGTCCTTGTCCATCTCGGCGACCGACCCGCCACCAGGGACGCCGGCCGTCGTAATGCCCAGCGACCACGGATCGTCCAGCGGGCGCTTCGGGAGGTTCGCCTCCATCGTCACGTACGCCTCGCGCAGCCGATCCAAGTCCAGCCGGTGCGTCTCGTCAAAACCCTGGAACGTCGTCCGGGCGCCATCGCGCGCATTCGGCGACGACGCCAGCGGCACCGCCTTGCCGTCCGCGCGTCCGCGGACGTCCAGTCGGATGATCCGCTCCTTGCCGACGTCGAACAGGTCAGCATCCGGAGAAAGCTCGCACACGGTCATCAGGACGCCGTAGGCGAGCTCCTCCACCTGCTCCTTGGTGTACGCCAGCAGCGGGATGTACGGGTCACGTACCGGGCGCCCTACCGGATTCCCGGCGGCGTCCCAACCGTCGAACCGCACCGGGCCCTCCGGGTGAAGCTCGGCGAACGACACCCAGCCCATCAGCTCCGTTTTCGCGGTGCCCTTCCGCCACGAAAACCGCACCCGGCGGAACCTGCGGCGTCCGGCAAGCTCGTGCCCGCGCGGGTAGACCTCGTACGCCTTCCAGATGGCGGCGCGCTTCTCGTCGTCCAGCCGGGCAGGCTGCCCCTTCAGTGAGCCGGGACCGAACACAGCCAGATCCTCGATGAAGTCGCACACCTGACCACCCAACGACGGCCACGGCTCCTCGTCGAACGGCGGAACGATGAACGTCCCCATCAGACCACGCGCAGAGTCGCCCGCGGATCACCCTTCGCCGCCGCGCGCGGCACCGACGAACGCCGACGCTCGCCCCGCACCTGCGCCTCCTCGGTCCGCTCGATCTCCCACTGCAACCGCCGGCGGTCGATCGGCGACAAGCCGTAGCGCTGCGACTGCTGCCGGATCTCCGCCATCAGCTTCAGCGGGTCACCGGCCTCAGGATTCGACGTCGACCGCCAGAAGGCGTCGACCAGGTGCGCCAGCATCGCCAGCCCGTGACGGTCCGTGTCGTCGTACTCGCCAGCCATCGGCGACGTCCACACGTCGCGCCACCATTCCCGGGTTCGCTTCAGCCCACGGAAGCCGAGCGGTGGCACGACAGCATCCGGGTTCGCGGTCAGAAGCGCAGCCGTCGAAGTGCGATTGCGTCGCTGACGGGTCGACGGATCCTTTGGCATCGGGCCAGGCATAGGGGACTCCTCGGTGGTGGGCGGCAGTGCGCCGCTAGACCCCCCAACCTTGCGCCAGGGGGGAAGCTTGGGGAACCCGTACGGGGCAGAAACTACCTCACCGGCGCTCCCGCGCCTCAGGCCCGAGGGGGGCATCCCCCCTAGTCAGCGCCGGTTCCATCCTCCGGGCTGGTTGCGTGCCGTCTCGCGGGAGTGGCACGGCTTACACAGCCCTCGCCCTCGTGTCGGGTCATCAGGGTCTAGCCCTGCGTCGACCAGCTCACGTCGAGACAGCGGGTAGTGGTCGGCCTCGGTAGCCCAGCGCTTCAGGCAGAGCTTGCACACGGGATCGCGTGCCAGGACTGCGGCACGGAACGTCTCGCGGTGTCGGTGTCCGTAGCCTTGTGCTGCCGCGCTGCCGCGCTTGGCGCGGGCGGCCGACTGGCAGGCGGGGCACAGCGTCCCGGATGGGATGACCTCCGGGCATCGCGCGCACAGCTTCGAAGCGGTCACAGCTCCAGCTTGACCAGCTTGGTCGTGAGCGTCAGTTCGGGAGTGATGGTCGCCTCGCACTTGAACGTGTAACTGGCGAGCGCGGTGTCTGCTCGGCCGGCCACCGTGTATGTCGTCGCGCCGGACGCGTGCGCCTCCTGCGTCGTCTCGCCGTGGCGGATGCTCGCCTGCCCGATGCGGTTGTGCACCAGCCCTTCACATTCGCGGCGGACGCTGGCCTGTCGGTTCGCGGTGTCAGGGATCGGGCCGCCACACCCGGCGAGCAAGACGAGCGTGGCGAGTGCTACGACGGCGCGGTTCATGTCTGCCCCCCATGCTCCGGGCCGAAACGTGGGAGAGCCCCGGGTCGGGTCCAGGGCTCTCAGGGGATGGCGCTGCCACCCGGTTGACAGGATAGGGCATTGGCGGGCGGAATGACAAGGGTGTAGTTCGCGCGCGCCTACGCTGTCCGGTCGCCGCTTTCGGCGAGGAGCTGGGCGAGGTAGGGACGCTGGGCGATGAGGACATCCCACGGCCACCAGTGAAGCGGCTTGCTGCCCTTGCTCCGGTCGGGGGTGAGCCCGCGACGCCGGCGCCAGTTCTGGAGGTCATCCTCGGTGCAGGTGAACTCCTCGCAGATGTCGGCGGTCGGGAGCGATGGGCGGCGCCGGTAGCTGGCGACGAGCCGTTGCGGGCCGGGGTGCTCATGTCCGGTCAGGCAGCGCAGCACGTCGCCCATCACGTCGAGCCGCTCACCGCAGTCGGGGCAGGACAGGTGCGGGGCATGCTTCACCCG
>CAZBIP010000032.1:0-23149 GCA_964491885.1 uncultured Vicinamibacterales bacterium | reverse complement strand
GCCGGCCAGCTCAACTCGACGCCCTGCGCGACCAGGCCCGACTGGAAGTCGGCGCGGAGGGCGGGACGCTCACGGACGGCGCGCGGCGGCACGCCCCTGGCCGCCGCGAACGCCGCGAGGGCGCCTGCCGCCTCGCCGATGTTCCACTCCACCGGGTGCAGGCGGTAGCAGCCGTTCGTGACGTGCGTCGTGCCGATGTTCTTGCACGCGGGCACGAGGTTGTCGACGCGCACCGGCAGCAGGGCGCCGAGCGGGATCTCGAACGGCAGCGACGCGACGTCGATGTAGTTGTCGCCCGCCGTGCTCGGGTGCAGGTCGATCCGGTAGCTGCCGACGCCGACCGAGTCCGGGTAGCGCTCGGCCCTGAGGCCGGCGGGATCCGCGCCCGCGCCCGCGAGCGCCGCCCGCGCCTCCGTTCCGCAGTGCTGCTCGAGCACGGTCGTGACGGCCTTGATTCGCCTCGCCTCGCGGACGTACGGGTACTTGGCGACGCCGTCCTCGCTGCCGAGAACGTCGCCGCGCAGCCGCAGTCCGCGCCAGCCCGCCTTGCCGTCGGGGCGCGGGGCCTCGGTCTGCAGCCAGTAGAACAACGACAGGCTCAGCTGCCTCGCGCCCGCGATGTGACGCTTCCGCTCGGCGGCATCGACCCCGACGAGATTCCCCGGCAGGTAGTCGTTCTGCGGCCAGTTCACGACGATGACGTCGCCGGCGTACGTGCCGGCCTGGAAGTTGTCCTTGTTCGCGATGCGGCGGTAGCGCCAGAGGTCCGACAGTTCGCTCTTCTGGGTGCCCGTGGGATCGAACGCGTAGCGCCGATGCGCGAGCGTGATCGGGTGGCTGCTCGCCAGCTCGAGGAGCCGCCCCGTCCACGGCGGCGTCAGGCGCGGCACGTAATCGCGCCAGAACGCGTAGTCGTCCGGGCGGTCGATCGTGTGGTCAGAGCCCGGCACGAAATCCATGGCGAACACGGCGGTGAAGGCCTGCTGGTTGGACGGGTCCGGCCTCTCGGGCATATGCGGCTCGCCGGTGGCGGAGCGGCCCTCGCAGCCCGCGACGAACTCGGTGCCGGTCAGCGGGAGCAGGTCGCCCAGTTCGGTGGCGTCGATGAAGAACGGGGCCTCGAGCCACCGCTCGCGCCCGGTGCGGAGGCTTCGGACCTTCACCGCCCGCACGCGGTCTCCCGCGGCATCGGCGCCGACCGCCGCGTACTCGAGGAGCAGCGCGATCTTCCCGGACGCGACGTGCGGTGCGAGCAATCCCTCGAGGACGGCCAGGGCGACCCGCGGCTCGTGGCAGAGCCTGGATACCGATCCGTCTCCGGGATTGAGGTTCGCGCGCGCCCTCGCGGCGTCCGTCAGCGGGTAGAAGCGGCGGTAGTAGTCGCGGATCCCGGTGCGCAGTTCCCTGTACGAGCGCGTCGAACCGTGCGTCTCGATCCACTGGTGCTCGTCGGGCGGCACGCCCTGCTGCGTCAGTTGCCCGCCGATCCAGTCCGTTTCCTCCGTCATCGCGACGCGCATCCCGGCGCGCGCCGCCGCGAGCGCCGCGGCCACGCCGCCGAGGCCGCCGCCGGCGATCACGAGGTCGAAGCGCCCGGCTGCCGCCGACGCCTGCTCGGCAGCCGCGCGGTCCAGGCGCGGCAGGAACAGGGTCGCACCGCCCGCGGCTCCGCACGCCGTCATCCGCACGAACTCGCGTCTCGTCATGGCCTGGCGCCTCACTTCGCCGTCTTCGGCACTTCCGCCCACATCCAGCCGCGCAAGTCGCCAGCGCTGAAGCCAGTCGCCCGGTCCCGGGGGTACGCGGCCGCCAGCTCCATCCCGATGCTCTGCTGGACCGACTTCGCGTCGCCATGGCACTGCGTGCACATGTCGATCGTGCCGATGGGCCTCAGCACGCCCACGCGGTCTCCGAGATCGACGACGCGCAGCCGCTCGGCCGAGGCCTTCGCGCCTGCCGAAGCCTCGACGATCGATCGGGCCCACGGCCGCGGCGCATTTGCCGGGTTCCGCACTCGGTGGCTCGTCCGGCCAATCGCCAGGTTGTTCTCGCGCGCGACGCCTTCGGCCATCGCCGCAGCCTCGTCGCGGCAGACCGTGACGGCGGCGGCAGGCCCCCCGGTCTTCATGGCTGCCATGAGCTTGGCGACAAGAGCCTGCTGGAGCCGGTTCATGGCCTGTTCAGCCCTGGCCGTCTCGGCCGCGAACGGAGGCTGACTCTCCTGAGCCGAGGGCCTGGCCGTCCACGACCCTGTCCAGAGCCCCGCGCCGACACACAGCGCCGCGCCGGCCCGCAGAAGCAGCCGCATCGTCATCCTCGTGATCATGTCCGCGCCCTCCGTCCTCGCGCCGGCCCGCGCGTCGCTTCCGGGCCATCGGCGTGCGGCTCATCATCGCACATGCGGGCGCTTCTGCCGCGTGCGCCCGGCCCGCCCCGTGAATCCCGAGCCGGGGCGCGGTACGTGCCGTTGACACACTGGCGGCGAAGGCGCAAGATGCTGCCGTTTTCATTCCCATCCCGGACCCTGCGGCGGCGTGACCATCCCTGCGCCCGCTGCCGCGGCGGCCATACGCACGGAGGACGCGCATGCTCACGCGCACCACGGTCGTCGCCCTGTTCCTGACCGGCCTGGCTGCATGCGGAGGCGGTGGCAGCGGTTCGCCGACGAACCCGACTCCCGTCACTCCGGCGCCGACCGTGGTGTCGCTGAGCATCAGCCCTTCGACCGACCTCATCGCGATTCAAGGGACCGTCACCCTCGGCGCCACGGCGACGATGTCCGACGGCACGACGAAGGCGGCGAGCGGCACGTGGGCGTCGGATGCGTCGGCCATCGCCAGCGTCGACGGGACGGGCAAAGTCACCGGGGTCGCGCCCGGCCAGGCGACCGTGACCGTGACGTACGAGAACGTCAAGGCCACGCGCGCGATCCGCGTCGTGCCCGACTACCAGGGGAACTGGACAGGTGACTACACCGTGCTGTCCTGCCAGGACAGCGGCGATTTCCACCAGGAGGACTGGTGCCAGGCGGCGATGCAGGACGTCGTTCGCGTCACGCTGACGCTGACGCAGAACCGGGACGCCGTGACCGGTGCGTGGACGCACCGCGACGTCAAGGGCACGGCCTCCGGGAGCATCTTGACGGACGGTACGCTGGTGCTCGACGGAAGCGGGAACCTGGAGACCATTCCCTTGACCATCGCCGGCTGGCGGTCACGGAGCACGGACAACAGGACCCAGTCGGGGAGGTTCACCCTCAACATGAGTTCGACGTCCTGGTCGGGCTCGTCGCAGATGCTCGTCGAGATCCGGACTTGCACGAAGGGGTAGGGCACCAGCCCGAAGCGGGCGGTCAGGGCTCGACCACGGCCGGGCGCGCGACCTTGCCTTCGCCGTCCGTGCTGCAGCGGCTGCGTTTCTACGCGCCCTTCGCCTGGAAGTACGCGGTCCTCGGGCGGCACGTGCCGCTGATCTACGGGGTCGCGCTGACGGACCGCTGCTCGATGTCCTGTCGCGGCTGCCGCGTCTCGAATACCGGCCGCCCGGACATGACGTGGCCGCAGGTTGTCGGGTGCCTGACGTCGGCCCGGGCGCGCGGCTTCCGCGAGCTCTACCTCTCGGGCGGCGAGCCCACGCTCTGGCGCGATGGGTCCCGGCGCATGGAAGACGTCGTGGACGCGGCGAGGCGCCTCGGATTCTTCCACGTGCACGTCTACACGAACGGCCTGCAGGGACTGCGCACGTCGGCCGACCTCGTGTGGGTGAGCATGGACGGCCTCGACGCGACGTTCACGGCCCGCCGCGGACCGCACTTCGAAGCCGTCGAACGGGCGGTCCGCTCACGCGAGCACCCTCGCGTGGCGGTGATCTACACGGTCGATCGGAACACCGCGCGCGGCGTGGAGCCGTTCCTGCGATGGGTGCGCGACACGGCGTTCCCCGTTCTGGGCGTGATGTTCTACTTCCACACGCCCTACTACGGACGCGACGGACTGTTCCTCGATGCAGGCGAGCGCGCCCGCGTGATCGACGAACTCCTGCAGCATGTCGGCCGAGGGCTCCCCGTGCTGAACACGCGGGCGGGACTGCGGGCGCTGCGGTCCGGCCGCTGGCCCAGGCGCTCGCCGGTCTCGTCGGTGGCGGATGTGGACGGCGAGTGGGTGTGCTGCCGCGCGTCGGGCCTGCCCGGGGACGTCTGCGCCGACTGCGGGTACGCGGCGTGCACCGAGCTGACCGAACTCCAGCGCCTCCGGCCGAGCGCCGTCATCGGCATGCTGAGGTACTGGTGACGACGCGCGGGTTGTCGGGGCGGCGGCTCGTCACGGCGTTCGCGCGCCGTCACCTGGTGGGACCCGCTCAGGAGTGGCGGTTCGAGCCGCCGGCCCCGTCCTGGGCGCCGCCGCGCCTGGAGCGCACGTCGCTCTACCTGCACATCCCGTTCTGCCGGCAGGCGTGCCCGTACTGCCCGTACACCAAGGTGGCCTACAGCGAGGCGCTCGTCGGGCCCTTCACGCGGGCCGCCGTTGCCGACGTCGACTGGTGGGCCGACGCGGTAGGTCCGAGCGAGGTCGGCAGCATCTACATCGGCGGCGGAACGCCGACGCTGGCGATGGGCGCCGTCGCCGCCATCCTCGATCGGATACCCGGCCGGTTCCGGGTGGCGGGGCCGATCGCCGTCGAGACCAACCCGGCCGACGTCAGGGGCGAGACCGTCGCGGCCCTCCGTCAGGCGGGTGTCAGTCTGGTGTCCGTCGGAATTCAGTCATTCGAGGCCAGGCTCCTGCGCGCGATTGGCCGCGCGTACGACCCGGCGACGGCGGAGCGCGCCTTGGGCCTCCTCGGGGACGGCGGCTTCGACTCGGTAAATGCGGACCTCATGTTCGCCCTGCCAGGCCAGTCGATCGGGGACGTGACGTCCGATCTCGACCGCGCGTCGGCGCTCGGCGCGACTCAGATCACGGCGTACCCGCTCTTCACGTTCCCCTACACGACGGTCGGGGCGCACCGGCGCCTGACCCAGGTTCAGTTGCCCGCGCTCGGCGCACGCCGTGCGCAGTACCGCGCGATCTGCGACTGGAGCCGGGCCAACGGCTTCGAGCGCGTGTCGGTCTGGGGCTTCAGGCGAGGACCGGCGCCCCGCTACTCGTCGGTGACACGCGACAGCTACATCGGGATCGGGCCCGGCGCGGGTTCGCACCTGCCCGACGGGTTCACCGTCAACACGTTCGACCTGGAGCAGTGGGCCGGGGCCGCCGCCACCGGCGGCCGGGGCGCGGTCGCCCTGCGCCTGCCGTTCTCGCCAGCGCTGGCGGGCTGGTGGTGGCTGTACTGGAGGCTGTACGACACGCGGGTTCCCCGGGGGGACATCGACGCGAGGCTCGGAGGCGAGGCCGCGCGCGTCAAGCGCTGGCTCGGCATGGCCGAACGCACCGGGTTCGCCGAGCGGCGCGACGGCGCCACGCACCTCACCGACGCGGGCGCGTTCTGGCTGCACCTCGCGCAGAACTACTTCGCGCTGGACTACGTGAACACGCTCTGGACGGCCGCGCGGCGCGAGCCCTGGCCCGCGGCGGTCGCGATCTGACCGCGCGGCGACGGGTCCTGACGGTTGCCACGCTCCGCCCGGGCTCGACCCGGCGTTGCCGCGTCCGACGGCCGGGGAGGAGCGCAGGACCCTCTGTCACCACGCCGACACGAATCCGGCCGGGAGCTCCATCGGAGGCTCCGGTGTCACCCTTCCTCCCTTGCGGTAGGTCGTGGTCTGAAGGATCGCGATGACGTGGTCCTGCTCGTCGGAGACGCGGACGGTATAGGTCCCGATCCTGGGGCCATGCGTGACCTCCCGTGCTTCGGCCTGCAGGACGCTGCCTGCCGCGGGCGCCTTCACGTAGGTGATGTCGACGTTGAGCCCGACGCACACCTCACCGTAGGAATTGGCTGCCACGGCGCACGCGAAATCCGCGAGCGTGAAGATCGCCCCGCCATGGACCATGCCGACCGAGTTGAGATGGTAATCGGATGTCGCCATTCTGGCCTTGGCGTATCCCTCGGACGCTTCCAGCAACTCGATGCCGGAGTGAGTTGCGAAGCGCGCGTTCGCTTTGACGAACTCGAGGTAGTCCTTCATCAGCATCGCATTGGCCTCCGTCGCGTCTCCCTGGTTCGACGCCTGGTCCTCTGTCTCGAGTCCTGCCGTCCCGCGCCCCGGCTGTCAGCATCCGGGCGCACGGACATTCATACACGCGGCCGCCGTCGATGACCCGAACGATGGGCGATGTCGGAAGCGGTGCGCATGGCTCTTCGTCCGGCGGCCGGTCAGAACGTTCGGGGGGTCTCCTCCCCGCGCAGCACGCGCAGCGCGCCTTCGGCGAGCGCCTGCATCTCGTCCTCGCCGGGGTACACGACGACGGGCGCGATCCAGCCGACGGAGTCGCGGATCAGGCCGACGAGGCGCGTCGAGTAGGCCATGCCGCCCGTGAGCACCACCGCGTCCACCTCGCCGCCGAGCACCGCGGACATCGCGCCGATGGCTTTGCCGACCTGATAGGCCATCGCCTCGAAGACGAGCCGCGCCCGCTCGTCGCCGGCCGCGATCCGGCGCTCGACCTCGATGAGGTCCTTCGTGCCCAGGTGCGAGTAGACGCCACCCTCGGCGAAGAGCAGCCGCTCGATGTCGGCGAAGCGGTACTGCCCGGAGAAGCACAGGCCCGCGAGCTTCATCACCGGGACGCCTCCGGCCCGGTCCATGGCGAACGGCCCCTCCTCGCGCGGGTTGAGGACGTCGACGCCGAGGCCGTCCCTGTGGGCCGAGACGGACGTGCCGCCCCCAATGTGCGCGACCACGAGCCTCAGCGACGCGTACGGCACGCCCCGCTCGCGCGCGTAGCGCTTGGCGACGGCCTTCGAGTTGAGCGCGTGCCACAGGCATTCGCGGTCGATCTGCGCGAGGCCCGACACGCGCGCCACCGGCTCCCACTCGTCCACCGAGACCGGGTCGACGACGTAGGCCGGGATGCCCGCCCGCTGCGCGATGGCCTGCGCCAGGGGGGCGCCGAGGTTCGACGCGTGCTCCCCCCGGCGGGCGAGGCGCAGTTCCCCGATCATCCGGTCGTTCACGACGTAGGTCCCGCTCGCGAGAGGCGGCAGGAGGCCGCCGCGCCCGGCGACCGCGTCGATCGTGTCCTCGGCCACGCCGGCCCGGAGCAGGGCCTCCTCGATGACGCGCGCGCGCCACGCAATCTGGTCGAGGACGGGCCGGCCGCGGAACGGGGCCATCTCGTCGTCCGCGTGGCGCAGGGTTTCGGACATCTCCGCGCCGTCGCCGAGGAAGACCGCGATCTTCGTCGATGTCGACCCCGGGTTGATGGCGAGGATACGGAAGCGCTTATCGTCCGGCAACGAGCACCCCCAGGGCGATGGCGTTGAGCTTGTCTTCGGCGCTCTCGACGCGAGACGGGATCAGGATCGGCAGCCGGGCGCCGACGACGACGTGGGCGCAGGACGATCCCGCCATGTACTTCGCCGCCTTGGCGAGCGCGTTGCCGGTCTCGATGTTCGCCACCACCATGCAGTCGGCGTGGCCGGCGACGGGGTGCGTGATCCCCTTTCCGCGCGCGGCCGACTCGAGCAGCGCATTGTCGAGGGCGAGGGGCCCGAACACGTCGGCATCGCCGAACTCGCCCGCCTCGCCCATCTCGGTGAGGGCGCGGGCGTCGAGCGTCGAGGGCACGGCCGGCGAGACCGCTTCGGTCGCGCTGAGGATCGCGATCTTCGGCCGCGCGGCGCCGACGCGCCGGAGCACGTCGATGGCGTTCATCACGATCTGCTTCTTCTGCGCGAGGTCAGGGGCGACGTTCAGGCCGCCGTCGGTCACGCCCACGAGCCGGCGCGTCCCGGACACCACGTCCTCGTAGAGCAGGACGTCGCTCAGCAGCCGGCCCGTCCGCAATCCGAGGCTCTTGTCGAGGACCGCCCGCATCAGTTCGTCCGTCCGCAGGTGGCCCTTGAGCAGCATGTCGGCGCGGCCCTCCGACGCCAGCCGAGCCGCGGCCAGCGCGGGCGCGTCGGTCGCGACGTACTCCGCATCCGCGAGGCTCGCCGCGAGCCCGAGCCTGTCGACGCGATCTCGAATGCGCGCCTCGTCGCCGACGAGCACGGCCGTCGCGATGCGCTGCTCCGCCGCCAGCGCCGCCGCCGTCAGCGCCACGTCGTCGTCCGCGTCGACGACAGCGACCCGCATGGGCCCGAGCTCCTGCGCGGCTGCCCGCATCTCCGCGTGGGACGTCAGCATGCCCGCCTCCGCTACTTCACCCGGTCCGGGCTGAAAACGAGCGTGGCCGACCCATAGGACGCCTGCCGGCCTCCGCGCCTGCCTTCCCCCGGATACGGACTGGTGTCGATCGTGCCGTTGATGACCTTCTCGGTGACGATGCGCATGTCGGTGATGTAGTGGGGCGCCAGCGTCGCCTTCTCCTGCTCGTGGTGCCCCACGTACAGCACGTCGATGCCGGACTTCATCGCCTCCAGCTTCTTCACCGAGGCGAGATACGCGGTGAGCGGGAGATCCGAGATTTGCATCCAGACCATCGTGGAGCCGATGCCGTCGCCCGTCAGCATGTAACGCCCGGCGCGGTCGAAGAACGCCACGGAACCGGGCGTGTGGCCGGGGATGGCGACGACCTCGAGCCGTTTGCCGCCCAGATCGAAGACCGTCCCGTCGTCGATGAAGCGCCGCTCCGCCGTCACCTCGGGACGGAGCGACGCCGCGTCCGCCTTGTGGACGTAGATCTCGGGGAAGTGCTTCGCGCCGCCGCTGTGATCGAAATGGCCATGGGTCAGGGCGACCTTCACCGGCGTGTGGCCCACGAGCTGCTGCACGATCTCCTTCAGGCCGTCCTGGCCCGTGCAGGTGTCGATGAGCAGCGCTTCACGGGCGCCCCTGACGAGGTACGCCGTCGACAGCGTCCCCTTGATCGCCTGGATCCGCCAGAACCCCTTGCCGAGCGTGTCGATGCGGTAGTTCTCGGCCGACGCCGCGAAAAGGGGCCTGGTCAGCAACCGCTCGAAGAACGCGAACCGCGCGGGGCTGCTGGCGACCGGCACGGGTCCGGTCTTGTCGCCGACCTCCATCAGCACGGCATCGTCGCCGGCCGCGTCCCACCGGGGCAGCCCGGGTCCGTTCGGATCGCCCGCCGCGGCGAAATTGGCCCAGTAGGACGACATCATGGCGGCGATCGTCTGGTCCGCGTCGGTGAAGGGGCGATCGGCCGAGTACAGCGTGTTCAGGACGTACGGGACCTCGGAGCTGTGGAACGCGCCGAAGCGATCCGCGTCGGGCCCGGGCATGGTGTGGTCCCACAGATACGTGTAGGCCGGGGACTTCGCCGTGCCGGCACGCTCCCTCGCCCACAGGTGCATCGAGGTCAGCGACTGGTCGCGGCTGCTCTGCGCCTGCGCCGCCGCGGCCTCCGCGTCGGTCTTCGCCAGGTAGAGCCTGAGGAATTCGTCCGCCAGCGGGCCGTATTGCTGGCGGGCCCGCGTGGTGAAGGACTCGATCGTGATCGGCCCGCCCGGTCCCATCAGCCCGCCCAATTCGCCGAGGTTCGCGCCGGTCAGCGTCGGCACGTCGTTCTGCTTCCCCGAAACGACGATTTCGCGTACCGGGGCCGGCGTCACGTAACCGTCCACGATGGGCGAGAACCGCATCGCGGGCGCCGCCGCGCCCGTGCCGCCCGCGGGAGTGCCAGCCGGCAGGGGCTCCACGAGTTGCTGCCAGGTCATCGCGCGAAGGTCGGCGACCGACCTCGCCCCCTTCGCCTCCGCCCACCGCTGTCCGGCGGCCTCGAAGTCGGCCAGCGTCCGCGCGCCGAGCGCGATGCCGCCCCCGCCCACGCTGGACCCTCCGCTCTGCACGATGGCCCTGTGGAACAGGCCCCTGGCGAGCGGCGACGCGATCAGGGCGTGGACCGACATGCCGCCGGCCGACTGCCCGGCGATCGTCACGCGATCCGGGTCGCCGCCGAACGCGGCGATGTTGTCGCGCACCCACTGCAGCGCGGCGATCTGGTCGAGGACCCCGTAGTTGCCCGACACCCCCGCGGGCGACTCCTTCGACAGGTCGGGGTGCGCCAGGAACCCCATCACACCGACGCGGTAGTTGGGCACGACGACGACGAGCCCCTTCGACGCCAGGCCCTCGCCATCGTAGGCGGGAACGGCTCCCGACCCCTCGGAGAATCCTCCGCCGTAGATGTAGACGAACACCGGGCGGCGTTCCTTCGCGGACGCGGCCCCCGTCCAGACGTTCAGCGTCAGGCAGTCTTCGCTGATCTCGTTGTGGGTCATGAACTCGTACGTCCACGGCTTGCGCTCGTCGACGATGGGCTGCATGCAGCTCGCGCCGAAGGCGTGGGCCTTGCGGACGCCCCGCCACGGCACGACGGGAGCCGGCGGCTGCCAGCGCCTCGAGCCGATGGGCGGGGCCGCGAACGGGATGCCCTTGTACGCCGCGACCCCGGCGTCCCTCGTGCCGGGCGCCCCGAGCACGAGACCTCCGGCGACCCTGACGGGCCTGAGCGGGGGCGCCTTCCGCGCCGTCGCCGCGCCGGCCTGGCCGGCTGCCGGCAGAGGCGTGGACGCCAGCGGAGCCGCCGCCAGCACCGCCGCGGCGGCCGCCGCGAGGAGCATTGCTCGAGACACGTTCGTCATCCACGTTCTCCCGGAAGGCGCGAGCGAACGGCCGACGGGGCCGAGGGGCGGGCGCCGGACGTCCCTGGGCCCCCACGGGACCCGGCGCGGGTCGAATTTACCACGACCGCCGGGCGCGGTCGCCCTGATCTACAATCGCCCAACCATGCCGCTGCTGATCGTCGTGCTGGGGATCGTGCTGCTGCTCGTGCTGATCCTCGCGTTCAAGCTGAACTCGTTCGTGGCGTTCGTCATCGTGTCGCTGGCCGTGGCGCTCGGCGAGGGGATGGCGCTCGACGCGGCCGTGCTGTCGATCGAAAAGGGGATTGGCGACACCCTCGGCATCCTGGTGCTCATTCTGGGCCTCGGCGCGATGCTGGGCAAGCTCGTGGCCGACAGCGGCGCCGCGCAGCGCATCACGTCCAGCCTGACGGGCGTCTTCGGGATCGGCAGGGTCCAGTGGGCGCTGATGCTGACGGCGTTCATCATCGGCGTGCCGCTCTTCTACGACGTGGGCTTCGTCATCATGATGCCCATCGTTTTCGCGGTGGTGGCGTCGACGCGGGTGCCCCTGCTCTACGTCGGCCTGCCCACGCTTGCGGCGCTCTCCGTGACCCACGGCTACCTGCCCCCGCACCCGGCGCCGACCGCGATCGCGACGACGTTCGGCGCGGACATCGGCAAGACGCTCGTGTACGGGACGCTCATCGCCATTCCGGCCATCATCGTCGCCGGGCCGATCCTGTCGCGGGGCTTGAAGAAGGTGCACGCGAGGCCGATGGCCGAGTTCACCGGGACGCCGCCGGCGTCGGCCGCGCAGTTACCCGGCTTCTGGACGAGCGTGCTCTCGTCGCTGATGCCCGTGATGCTGATCGGCGCCGCGACCATCGCCGCGTTCGCGCTGCCGGATGGCCACCTCGTGCGCCGGGTGCTCGGGTGGGTCGGAAACCCGCCCATCGCCATGCTGCTCTCCCTGCTGATCGCCATCTACACGCTGGGCGTGGCGCGCGGCAGGACGATGCCGGACATCATGGCTTCGCTGACGCACTCGATCTCGAGCCTGACGATGGTGATGCTCATCATCGCGGGGGCTGGCGGGCTGAAGCAGGTCATGATCGACAGCGGGGTCAGCCGGTACATCGGCGAACTGCTGAACGGGTCGAGCGTCTCGCCGCTCTTTCTCGGCTGGCTGATCGCGACGATCCTTCGCGTGGCCGTCGGATCGGCCACGGTGGCGGGCATCACGACGGCCGGCATCCTGCTTCCGGTCGTGGCGGACTCGACCGTGAACCGCGAGTTGATGGTGCTGGCGATCGGGTCGGGCAGCCTGATGCTCGCCCACGTGAACGACGGCGGCTTCTGGCTGGTCAAGGAGTACTTCAGCCTCAGCATCAAGGACACGTTCAAGACGTGGACGATGATGGAAACCGCGGTGGGCGTCGTCGGGCTGCTGGGGGTGTTCGTGCTCAGTTGGATCGTGTAGGGGCGAGGGGCGAGGGGCAAGGGGCACGGGCTCCGACACCCGCCCGGCGCATCAGCTCAAAGGACATCACGATGAGGATGGCGGCGGCGACGGATGACTGGTACGTAATCGACAACGTCGGCGAGATTCCGTCGCCGGCGCTGGTCTTCTACCCCGAGCGGATCGAGGAGAACGTCAGGCGGATGATCCGCGTGGCGGGCGATGCGGGCCGGCTCAGGCCGCACGTCAAGACGCACAAGTGCGCCGACGTCGTGAGGCTGCAGCTCCTGCAGGGCATCCGCAAGTTCAAGTGCTCGACGATTGCCGAGGCCGAGATGGCAGCCTCGGCCGGCGCGCCGGACGTGCTGCTGGCGATGCAGCCGGTCGGTCCCGCGATCGGCCGCTTCTTCGCGCTGCAGCAGGCGTATCCGGGCACCGCGTTCGCCGCCATCGTCGATGCGGAGGCGGCCGCCGGCGAGATCGCGCGCGCGGCAACCGCGGCGGGCACTGACGCCTGCCTCTGGCTCGACGTGAATTCGGGCATGAACCGGACCGGCATCGCGCCGGGCGCGGACGCGGCGCGGCTCTACCGGCGGGTCCACGAGAGCCCGGGACTTCGCGCCGGCGGCCTGCACGTCTACGACGGGCACATCCACGAGTCCGACGTCGCCGAGCGGACACGGGTGTGCGACGCGCAGTTCGCGCCGGTCGCGGACCTGATCGACACGCTTGCCGCGTCCGGCCTGCCGGTTCCCGCCGTTGTCGCCGGCGGCTCGCCGACGTTTCCGATCCACGCGAAACGGGCCGGCGTGGAGTTGAGCCCCGGCACGCCGCTGCTCTGGGACGCCGGATACGGCGCCGCCTATCCCGACCTCGAGTTCCTCGTGGCTGCCGTGGTCGTGAGCCGGGTCGTCAGCAAGCCCGGCGGCACCCTCGTGTGCCTCGACCTCGGCACGAAGGCCGTCGCATCGGAGATGCCACAGCCGCGCGCGTCCCTGCTCGGCGTCGGGGAGTACCGCGTGGCCGCGCACAACGAGGAGCACCTCGTCATCGACGTGCCGGACCCCGGACGCTTCGGCATCGGCGACGTCGTGTATGCCGTCCCCGTGCACATCTGTCCGACGGTCGCGCGCTACGAGACCGCCGCCGTCGTCGAGCGGGGCCGGCGGACGGGCGAGTGGCCGATCGCCGCCAGGAACCGCCGGATCACCGTGTGAGCCGCCCATGACACATCCGCTGATCGTCGACGCCCATCTCGACCTGTCCATGAACGCCTTGGAGTGGAACCGGGACCTGCGCTGGACCGTGCCCGAGATCCGTGATTCCGAGCGCGGCATGACGGACCGGCCCGACCGCGGCCGCGGGACCGTGTCGTTCGGCGAGATGCGGCGCGGCAATGTGGCGCTGTGCGCGGCGACGCTGATCGCGCGCTTCGTGGCGCGAGACAGCGACATCCCGGGCTGGCATTCGCAGGAGCAGGCCTGGGCCCAGACGCAGGGGCAGCTGGCCTGGTACCGGGCGATGGAAGACGCGGGGGAGATGACGCAGATCGCGTCGGCCGACGCGCTGGACCGGCACCTCGAGCGGTGGCAGCTCCACCCAGGGGGTGGACCGATCGGATACGTGCTCAGCCTCGAAGGGGCCGATTCCCTGGTGTCGCTGCGCCATCTGGAGCGGCAGTACGAGCAAGGGCTCCGCGCGATCGGGCCGGCCCACTACGGGCCCGGCGTGTACGCCCAGGGCACCAACGCGAGCGGCGGGCTGGGCGAACGCGGCCGGGCGCTGCTCCGCGAGATGGAACGGCTCGGCATCATTCTCGACGCCAGCCACCTCTGCGAGGAGAGCTTCTGGGAGAGCCTCGATCTCTTCCGCGGCCCCATCTGGGCAAGCCACAACAACTGCCGTGCGCTCGTCCCGCACAACCGGCAACTCTCCGACGATCAGCTGCGGGCGCTCATCGAACGGGGAGCGATCGTCGGCACGGCCTTCGACGCCTGGATGCTGGTGCCGGACTGGGACCGGGGAGCCTCGACCCCGGAGGGGCGCGGCGTCAGCCTGTCGCTGGTGGCCGACCACATCGACCACGTCTGCCAGGTCGCCGGCGACTCCCGCCACGCGGCGATCGGATCGGACCTCGACGGCGCCTTCGGCACGGAGCAGGGGCCCGTCGACGTGGACACGATCGCCGACCTGCAGAAGCTGCCGCCGCTGCTCGCCGCGCGCGGCTACTCGCCGGAAGACGTCGAGAACGTCTGCGGCGGCAACCTGATCCGCTTCCTGCGGCAGGCGTGGTCCTGACGCCCCGTGGCCGCGCTTGCGCGCGGCATCCTGGGGTCCTCAGCCTTCGGGCCTTCGCCGGGGGAGCAGCGCGATGGCGACGGCGCCGACGAGCGCGACGGCCACCAGCCAGACGAAGCCCGCGCCGTAGCTGCCCGTGGAGTCGCGGAGGTATCCCACCAGCATCGGCGAGAGCGCCTCGGCCACGCCGTCTGCCGTGATGACGATGCCCATCACGCGGCCCAGGACGCCGACGCCGAAGAGTTCGGCGGCCATGAGCGGGATGATGAGGTACTCGCCGCCCAGCCCGAGGCCGAACATCGCCGCGAACAGGAACATCGCGCTCCGGGACGACGCGTAGAAGAGCAGCGGGATCGCCGCCGTCACCAGGGAGTAGATGATCAGCATCACGTGCTTCTTCGGCAGGCGGTCCGCCAGCCAGCCCATCAGCAGGCGCCCGGCGATGCTGAACGTCAGCACCAGCGAGATCACCCGCGCGGCGTCGCCCTGCTCGTAGCCCTGGTCCAGGCTCAGGAAGAGCTTCAGGTGCTGGTTCGCCCCGCCGACCGCGGCAATCGAGCACATGCTGCCGAGCGCGAGCAGATAGAAGGCCGGCTTGCGGAACACCTCCCGGAGCGGCGCCAGGCTGCCGTCGCTCTTCCGCCCCTTGCGGTCCGCGGGCGCGTCCTTCGTGAAGAACGCCATCGGCGCGGCGAGCACGATGATCAGCACGCCGAGCGCGCGCAAGGCCCCGCGCCAGCCCCACTCGCCGGCGAGCCAGTACGACAGCCACGGCACGAGCGCGCCGCCGATGCCGATGCCGAGGTACGCGAAGCCCATCGCCTTGCCGCGCCCCTCGCGGAACCACTGCGACAGCAGCACCTGGTTGGGCAGCGGCCCGCCGCACACGTACCCCAGCGCGTTGAAGAGGTAGAACGCGTAGAACATCCACAGCGCCGACATCGCGCTCAGGCCCATCAGCGCGATGCCGGCCATGAGGATGCCGGCCAGCATCATCCGCCGCGGGCCGAACCGGTCGATGATCCACCCCGCGATGAACCCGAAGAGCGGCCCGATGACGAGCTTGCTCAGCGCGTTGCCCGACGTCACCTGCGTGCGCGACCACCCGAACTCGCGCACCATGAAGTCGTAGTAGAGCGGCAGCCCGTAGAGCGCGAGGCCGACGATGGAGAAGAGCGCCAGGAACGAGGTGGCGGCCACCTGGACCTGGTCGGCGCGGCGGACGTCGGTTGTCATGGCGAGGACCCCGGTCGGACGCACGTATCATCCCCGCGGATGCGGCGGGCCGCAAGCCCCGCGCGTTCTTGACGCCGGGCGAGAGCGGGAACTAGCCTAGCCGGACCATGCCGTTGCGCCGCGCCTCGTCTGTGGCCGTCAGTCGCTCTGCTGTCGCCGTGTCCCTGGTCGTGGGCCTGCTGGAGGGCTTCGCGCCCGCGGCTGCTTTCGCCCAGGATCCCCCGTCGCAAGCCGTGTCCTCCGCCGCGAACCCGTCCGGCCGCAAGTATCCGCTGCGCGTGTACCAGACCGTTCGACTCGAGGGGAAGGGCCCCTCCATCGACGGGCGCCTCGATGACGAGGCCTGGAGGCAGGGCGAATGGAGCGGCGGCTTCACTCAGCACATTCCGACCGAAGGCGCGGACCCGTCGCAGCGCACCGAGATGAAGATCCTGTACGACGACCGGAACATCTACTTCGCGATCCGGGCGTACGACGATCCCGCGAAGGTCCACCGCTACCCGGGGCGCCGCGACGACTTCGTGAACTACGCCGTCGACATCGTCGGCATCTGCTTCGACAGCTACAACAGCAAGCAGTCCGGTTTCGAGTTCGACCTCACGGCGGGCGGCGGCAAGATCGACCTCATCCTCGGCAACGGGGAGCACGAGTGGGACACCACCTGGGACGCCGTGTGGGACGGCAAGGTCGCCCACGACGAGCAGGGCTGGACGGCGGAGTTCCGGGTGCCGCTGAGCCAGTTGCGCTACGGGCCGCATGACGCGCAGGTCTGGGGCATCCATGCCTGGCGCTGGATCGCGCGCAGCCAGGAAGAGGTCCAGTGGCAGCTCATCCCGAGGCAGAACACGGGCCGCATGCACCAGATCGGCGAGCTGCGCGGGATCCGCGGACTGCCCCGGTCGCGCCATATCGAGATCATGCCGCAGGTGCTGGGGAAGGCCAGTTCGGGCCCGTCCGTGCCGACGGGCGGGACCGACGGAGCCGGCTCGGCGGGGCTCGACGCCAAGGTGGGCCTCACGTCCAACTTCACGCTCGACGCGACGGTGAATCCCGACTTCGGCCAGGTCGAAGCCGATCCTTCGGTGATGAACCTCACCGCTTACGAGACCTTCTACGAGGAGAAGCGTCCGTTCTTCCTCGAGGGGCGCAAGACGCTGACGTTCGACCTCGAGGACGAGGACCAGCTGTTCTACTCGCGGCGGATCGGCGAGGCCCCATCCTACCGGGTGCCGACGGGCCCGGGCGAATCCGTCAGCCTGCCCGAGAGCACGACGATCCTCGGCGCCTTCAAGGTCACCGGCCGGACCGAGGGCGGACTGTCCGTGGCCGCGCTCCAGGCGTTCACCCAGAAGGAGGCCGTGGGCGTCGCCGCGGCCTCGGGCGGCAGGAACGTCGTGGTCGAGCCGTTCGGCAGTTACTCGGTCGGGCGGGTCCACAAGGACTGGGACAAGGGCAATACGAGCCTGGGGGGCATGGTCACCTCGACGCGCCGCTGGGTGTCCGAGCCGCACCTCGCGTACCTGCCCACCCAGGCGACGGCGGGCGGCGTGGACTTCACGCGGTACTTCGCGGACCGCGCCTGGGTGCTCGAGGCGAAGGGCGCCGTCAGCCGCGTCAGCGGGGATTCCGCTGCCATCCTGGCGCTGCAGCGGAATGCCGTGCACTACTACCAGCGGCCCGACGCCGATCACCTCGGCGTCGATCCCGCGCGCACCTCGCTCTCCGGCCACGGCGGCTCGGTGCGGTTCGGCCGGTCCGGCTCGAGCCGGTTGAGCGTGTCCGACAAGTTCCGGTGGTACTCGCCCGGCTTCGACCTCAACGACATCGGCTACCTCGGAAGGGCCGACACGCTCGCCAACCAGGTGGTCGTCGGCTGGTCGGAGACGGTGCCGAAAGGCCGGTTCCGCAGCTACGCGATCGAGGCGTCCAGGGGAGACGAGTGGGACTTCGGCGGGCTGCGGACCCGGACGGACACGGACGTCGAACTCGACGCGCAGTTCACGAACATGTGGTCGGTCTCGGGCAGCCTGGAGTACCGCCAGTCCGTGGACACCCGGGCGCTGCGCGGCGGCCCGGCGATCAGGCGGAGCGATGCCTACGAAGTGGACATGGGCGTCCGCACCGACGCGTCGCGCCGGGTGTTCCTGAGCTTGTTCGGCTCGCGCGAGACGGCCCTCGACGGCGGGTCCGACGAGTGGCAGGTGAGCGCCCAGGCACGGCTGCGGCCGTCGAACCGGCTGTCGCTGTCGGCGAACGCCAGCTTCGAGTCGTCCATCGACGACCTGCAGTACGTCGGGACCGTCGCCAGCTCAGCGGGAACCCGCTGGCTGCTGGGGCGGATCGACCAGGAGACGTGGAGCCTCACGCTCCGGGCCAACCTGGCGCTGTCACCGGACCTGACGATCCAGTACTACGGCAGCCCGTTCATCGCGACGGGGAGGTATTCGGCGTTCAAGCGCGCGGCCGACACGCTCGCGAAGGACTACGAGGGCCGTTTCCACCGCCTCGAGGCCGGCGAACTGACCTACGTTCCGCAGGGCGACCGCTACGAGGTCGTCGAGTCCGGCGGCGGGGCCGCCTACGGCTTCAGGAACCCGGACTTCAGCTTCCAGGAGTTCCGGTCGAACCTCGTCGCGCGCTGGGAATACAAGCCCGGCTCGTCCCTCTACGTGGTCTGGTCGCAAGGCCGCACCGGCGACTCGGAGCGATGGAACGACGCGGTTGGAGCCAACTGGCGGGATCTCTGGCGGTCCAGGCCGGACAACGTCCTGCTCGTCAAGCTGAGCTACTGGTTCTCGCTGTAGGCCCCGCGCCGGGCCTGCAGGCCCGGCCTCCATCCCGGGGGGCTTGCCACTGACTGGCGCCCGGGGGCGTCAACCCCCGGGGGTCGTCCAGCCGGCCGCCGTCGGCGCCCTTCGTTCAGGGGGCCGGGTGCGCCGCCGCCGCGGGCAGCAGGGGCAGGCCTTCGTGCGGCGACGTGGCCATCAGCCCGGTCTCGTGGTAGACGCGGAGCTTGTCCCGCGTGTCCAGGATGTCGAGGTTCCGCATGGTCAGCTGGCCGATGCGGTCCTGCGGCGTGAAGAACACCTGGTCGCCTTTCTCCATCGTCAGCCGCTCGGGGTGGTAGGTCAGGTTGGGGCTGGTGGTGTCGAGAATGGAGTAGTCGTTCCCCCGCCGCAGTTCGAGCACGACTTCGCCGGTGATCGCGCGCGCGACCCACCGCTGGGCCGTCTCGCGCAGCATGAGCGCCTGCGGGTCGAACCACCGGCCCTGGTAGAGCAGCCGGCCGAGGCGGCGGCCGTTGGCCCGGTACTGGTCGATGGTGTCTTCGTTGTGGATCCCCGTCACCAGGCGCTCGTAGACGATGAACAGCAGGGCGAGGCCCGGAGCCTCGTAGATGCCGCGGCTCTTGGCCTCGATGATGCGGTTCTCGATCTGGTCGCAGATCCCGAGCCCGTGGCGCCCGCCGATCGCGTTGGCCTCCTCGAAGAGCGCGAGGGCCGTCGGGAACGTCCGTCCATTGAGGGCCACCGGGAGGCCGTCCTCGAAGCGGACGCTGACGGCCTCGGCCCTCACGTCCGTGTCCTCGCGCCAGGACGCGACGCCCATGATGGGGCGGACGATGGACACGCCGCGGTCGAGATACTCGAGGTCCTTCGCCTCGTGGGTCGCGCCGAGGATGTTGGAGTCGGTGGAATAGGCCCTGTCGGCGCTCATCTTGTACTCGAGGCCGGCGCCGTCCAGGTACGCGGACATCTCGGCGCGGCCGCCGAGGTCGTCGATGAACTGCTGATCGAGCCAGGGCTTGTAGATGCGCAAGGTGGGGTTGACGAGCAGGCCGTAGCGGTAGAAGCGCTCGATGTCGTTGCCCTTGAAGGTGCTGCCGTCGCCCCAGATGTTGACGCCGTCCTCCTGCATGGCCGAGACGAGCATCGTGCCGGTGACCGCGCGGCCGATCGGCGTGGTGTTGAAGTAGAACTGGCCGGCGGTGGAGATGTGAAAGGCCCCGCACTGGAGGGCGGCGAGGCCCTCGGCGACGAGCTGCCCGCGGCACTCGATCAGGCGGGCGCGCTCGGCGCCGTACTCGAGCGCCTTGCGCGGGATGGACTCGTAGTCGTGCTCGTCGGGCTGGCCGAGGTGGGCCGTGTAGGCAAACGGGATCGCGCCGTGCTGGCGCATCCAGTGCAGGGCGGCGCTCGTGTCGAGGCCGCCGGAGAACGCGATGCCGACCCGCTCGCCGACGGGCAGCCGCTCGAGGATGTTGGCCATTTATACTTATGCTCCAGACTGCATAAGTATACACAACTCGCGGCCGGCCGGGCCGCGTCGCGCGGGGACGCCGGCGGCGGCCCCGGCGAGGTCAGAGGACGCCGAGCTCGAGCCTGGCGGCGTCCGACATCCGCTCGGGGGACCAGGGCGGGTCCCAGACCACCTCGACGTCCGCGCCGGCGACCCCGGGCACCTCGCGCACCTTCCGCTCGATCTCGAGGGGCAGCGCGCGCGCCGCGGGGCAGCCGGGCGCCGTGAGCGTCATGCGGACGCGGACCCGCCGGTCCGCGTCCACGTCGATGCCGTAGATCAGGCCGAGCTCCCAGACGTTCACCGGGATCTCGGGGTCGAAGACCGAGCAGAGGACGTCGATGACCCGGGGCCTCAGCTCGAGCGCCGCCACCGGGTCGGCCGTCACGCGGCCTCCCGCGCGGCGCGAACGGCCGGCAGGGCGAGATCCAGCAGGCGGCCCAGCTCGGCGCGCGCGGGCTCGAAGGCCGCCCGGTCCGTGACGTCCGCCGCGAAGGCCCGCACCAGCAGGTCCCGGGCCTCGTCGCGGCCGATGCCGCGGGCGCGAAGGTAGAACAAGGCGTCCTGACTCAGCTGGCCGACGGTGGCGCCGTGGGTGCACTTCACGTCGTTGGCGAGAATCTCGAGCTGGGGCTTCGTGTTGACTTGCGCCTCGTCCGATAGCAGCAGCGACTTGTTCGTCTGTTTCGCGTCCGTCTTCTGCGCGTCGGGCCGCACGCGGATCCGGCCGTTGAAGACCCCGCGGCTTCGGCCCGCGAGGATGCCCTTGTACATCTCGTGGCTCGTGCCGTGCGGCGTCGCGTGGTCGATCTCCGTGTGGTTGTCCACCAGCCGCTCGCCGTCCGCCAGGTAGAGGCCGTTCAGCGTGCAGTCGGCGCCCTCTCCGCCCAAGACCGCTACGGCGTCGTGGCGGGAGAGGCGGGCGCCGAACGAGGCCGCGTGCGACGACGACGAGCTCGAGCGGCCGAGGGCGAACTGCGTGTGGCCGACGTGGAACGCCGTGTCCGCCTCCCGCTGGATGCGGTAGTGGTCGAGCACCCCGCCGTCGCCCACGACCGCCTCGGTCACCGCGTTGGTGAACCCGGAGGCGGCGCCGATGCCGCCGAAGGTCTCGATGACGCGCGCCTGGCTGTTCCGCCCGAGCACGACCAGCACGCGAGGGGAGGTGATGGCAGGCGACGGCGTGGCCGTGGACAGGAACACCACCTGGACCGCGCCGTCCACCACGGCCCCGTCGGCGACGCTCACCACCGCGCCGTCGGCGAAGAGCGCCGTGTTCAGGGCGGTGAACGGCCGGGCCGCGGCCCCGTCGTGCCGGGCGAGGTGCGCCTCCAGCGATTCGGGGACCTGCGCGATGGCGTCGGCGAGGGTCAGGACCGTCAAACCCGGCGTCCGGGTTCCCGGGCGCGAGAGCGACGGCTCGTGCCGGCCGTTCACGAACACCAGCACCGGCCCCGCCACGCCGGGCGCGACGAAAGGCGCGACGTCCGCCGGCCGGATCGACACGGGAGGAGCCGCCGCGAACGCCGTCGTCGCGATGGGCGCCACGTTCGTGAACCGCCATTCCTCGTGCCGCGTCGTCGGGATGCCCAGGCGCGCGAAGGCCTCGGCCGCCGACCGCCGGACCGCCCGCAGCCACGCCGGCCCGGCACGACCCGCCCGCTCAGCCGTTTCGATTGCCGCCAGGAACGCCTCGCGCCCGGCGCCTGATGCCGTCACTGCCGCCATCGCCTGTCTCCTTCGCCTCCGGGGCCGCTCAGGCGACCCGTTCCGCGGCGTCGATCCACCCGTAGCCCCGGTCTTCGAGCTCGAGGGCCAACTCCTTGCCTCCCGACCGCGCGATACGGCCCTCGGACAGCACGTGGACGAAGTCGGGCACGATGTACTCGAGCAGCCGCTGGTAGTGCGTCACGACCACCGCCGAGCGATCAGGCCGCCGGAGGGCGTTGACGCCGCGCGCGACGACCTTGAGCGCGTCGATGTCCAGGCCGGAATCGGTCTCGTCGAGGATGGCCAGCCTCGGTTCGAGGACCGCCATCTGGAAGATCTCGTTGCGCTTCTTCTCGCCGCCGGAGAAGCCTTCGTTGACCGGCCGGTTCAGCAGCGCAGGCGCCATGTCGAGCAGGGCCATCTTCTCCCGGACGAGCGACATGAACGCCGCCGCGTCGATCTCGGCCTCGCCGCGGTGCTTCCGGACGGCGTTCAGCGCCGCGCGGAGGAAGTACGCGTTGTTGACGCCGGGAATCTCGACCGGGTACTGGAACGCGAGGAAGACGCCCTCGCGCGCGCGCTCCTCGGGATCCAGGTCGAGAAGATCCTGGCCGTCGTAAGTCACCGACCCGCCCGTCACGTCGTACTCGGCCCGGCCGGCGAGGACCGCCGCCAGCGTGCTCTTCCCGGACCCGTTCGGGCCCATGATCGCGTGCACTTCGCCCGGGCCCACCCTGAGGTCGATGCCCTTGAGGATGTCCTTCCCGCCCACCCGGGCCCTGAGGTCCCTGATCTCCAGCATGGCGTCCGTAGCTCCTTATCCCTTGTCCCTTGACGGCGGGTTTCGGTGCGGCAGGCCGAATCCCGAATTCCGAGCCCCGAGTCCCGAATGTCCGCTTCCCTTGCCCCTTGCCCCTTGTCCCTGTCCTAGCCCACCGACCCTTCGAGGCTCACGCTCAGCAGCTTCTGGGCCTCGATGGCGAACTCCATCGGCAGCTCGCGGAAGACCTCCTTGCAGAAGCCGCTCACGATCATGTTCACCGCGTCTTCCGTGGAGAGGCCGCGCTGCCGGCAGTAGAAGATCTGGTCCTCGCCGATCTTCGAGGTGGAGGCCTCGTGCTCCATCTGCGACGAGGGGTTCTTGATCTCGATGTACGGGAACGTGTGGGCCCCGCAGCGGTCCCCGATGAGCAGCGAGTCGCACTGCGAGTAGTTGCGAGCGCCAGACGCCCCCCTGGCGATCTTCACCATGCCGCGGTAGGTGTTCTGGCCGTGCCCGGCCGAGATGCCCTTGGACACGATGGTGCTGCGGGTGTTCTTCCCGAGGTGGATCATCTTCGTCCCGGTATCCGCCTGCTGACGGTTGTTCGTCACGGCCACCGAGTAGAACTCGCCCACCGAGTCGTCCCCCTGCAGGATGCAACTGGGGTACTTCCACGTGATCGCGGAGCCGGTCTC
>CAZBIP010000031.1:19302-23628 GCA_964491885.1 uncultured Vicinamibacterales bacterium | reverse complement strand
TCAACGGACGCCGCTGAGCGTGAAGGCGAACCGGTACTCGCCGGCCGTCAGCAGGTACTCGGGATGGACGCGCGGCGACCAACTGTCGTCTCCCCCGAGGCCCATCTGCGCGAGGTCGAGACTCAGCGTCACGCGGCCGTCCCGCTCGATCTGCTGGCTCGTCTTGGCCGCGAGCAGGGCGGCGTCGGTGTAGTCGTGCGCCGTGAACGCAAGCACCGGCGCCCCCGACACCCGCAGGCCGGGGCCGGCTGCCCCGCTCAGTGTCACCCAGCGCACGTCGGCGCGGCTCCCGTTCTCCTGCGCCATCACGTGCGGGAAGTGCAGGTCCGCCACCCTCGCGCGGTGCACCCCCACGCGCGCGCCCTCCTTGCGGTCCGCGTAGCTCTCGTGCGGCCCCCGGCCGTGCCATTCCACCGTGTCCAGCCGCCCGGGCAACTGGACCTGGAACCCGACGCGCGGGAGCGGCGGGAGCGTTCCCTCGGTGCGGAAGACCGCCGTCACGCCAATCTCGCCGTCGCCGCTCACGTCGTACTGCGTCGTGAGCAGAACCGCCGCCGAGGTTCCCTGCAGCCGGCTGTCGATCGTGACGCGCGCCCGGCCTGGATCCACCTGGAGCACGCGCGGCTCGCCCGCCGTCGCCGTCAGCCGGTTCAGGCCGGCTTCACGCCACCGGTGCGCGTAGCTCCGCGCGCCTCCGCCCTCGTCATTGTCCGTCGGGACGCGCCACAGGTTCGGCACGAGGGGGCCGGCCAGCAACTCCTCGCCGCGCCACCGGAAAGACGACAGCGCGCCCTTGTCGAACACGGCCTCGAAGCCCGCCCCTGCCAGCGTCACGCGCCCGCCCTCAGACGTGACCGCGAGCGGCGGAGGGGCCGCAGCCGGCTTCGCGACATCCGGAGCCGCGATGCCCGTTCCGGCGGGCAGCGCCATCTGCTCCCACGCCACCTCGTGCCAGCCGGGCGCCCACGGCGCCGGGTCCCGCCGCGTGACGCTCACCTCGACGATGGCCTCGCGGCCGGCGTGAACGCGATTCGCGTCGTACGGCAGGGCGATCTCGCGCGCCTGCCCAGCCGGAATGTCGAGCGCCCCTGCCAGGGTCCCGGACTGGACCGCGATGCCATCCTCGAGCAGCCGCCACGACAGCGAGAACCCGTCGAGCCCGATGAAGTCGTGGCGGTTCGTCACCCGGACCCTGCCGGCCGCGAGATCGACCGCCTCGATCTTCACCGGCTGCTGGATCTTCTTCGCCTCGAACAGCTCCGGCTGCGGCGTCCGATCGGCGCTCACGAGGCCGTCGTTGGCGTTGGCGCCGTCGCTCGTGTTCACCCAGTTCCACACCATGCGGCCGCCGGGCCCGGGGTGGCGCAGCGCCTGGTCCACCCAGTCCCAGATGAACCCGCCCTGCAGGCGCGGGTACTGGTCGTAGGCGTCCCAGTACTTCTTGAAGTTGCCGAGGCTGTTGCCCATCGCGTGCGCGTACTCGCAGATGATCACCGGCCGCGACGGGTCCTGGTTCATCAGCTCGACGATGTGCTCCACGGTCGGGTACATCGTCGAGATGATGTCGAAGCTCGAGAGCGTCGGCGCGTAGGGAGGATTGCGGCTTTCGTAGTGGATCGGGCGGGTGGGGTCGATCGCCTTCATGGCCGCGTACATCGCGTCGAAATTGCGGCCGAGGCCCGTCTCGTTGCCCATCGACCAGTAGATGACCGACGGGTGGTTCTTGTCGCGCTCGACCATCGCCACGCCGCGGGCGACGAAGGCGGCCGTCCACGCCGGGTCGTCGCCGATGTAGATCTTGCGCTCCCACAGCTCGTGGCTCTCGACGTTCGCCTCGTCGACGACGTAGAGGCCCAGTTCGTCGCAGAGGTCGTACCACAGCGGATCGTTGGGGTAGTGGGAGGTGCGCACCGCGTTGAAGTTGAACCGCTTCATCAGGCGGATGTCGTCGAGCATGCGCTCGCGTGACACCACGCGCCCGTGGTCCGGGTCGAACTCGTGCCGGTTCGCGCCCTTGAACGTGATGGGCACGCCGTTCAGGCGCAACTGGCCGCCCGTGATCTCGACCTCGCGGAAGCCGATGCGCGCGGCAGCCGCCTCCTGGACGGCGCCCGTGGCGTCGACGTGCTCGATGACGAGCGTGTAGAGGTTGGGCGTTTCGGCTGACCACAGGGCCGGCGCGCGAACCGTCGTGGACGCGCGCAGAACGCCTTCGGCGCCCGGCGCGATGGCCGCCGTCCCGGCGAGCGTCGCGGCGACGACCTCGCGGCCGTCCAGGCCGACGAGCGCCGCGCGGACCGTGTGTCCGCGCGCGGCCGAGCTGGAGCGGTTCTCGATCGACGCGCGAATATCCAGCACCGCATCGCGATACGCCGCGTCGAGATCCGTCAGCACGGCGAAGTCGCGAAGCCGGACGGCCGGCTGCGCGACGAGATACGCGTCGCGGAAGATGCCGGCGAGCCGCCAGTAGTCCTGGTCCTCGAGGTAGCTGCCGTCCGAGTGGTGGATCACTTCGAGCGCCAGCAGGTTGCGGCCCGGCCGCAGGTGCGCCGTGAGGTCGAACTCGCCCGGTGTGAACGCGTCTTCGCGGTAGCCGACCTTCCGTCCGTTCAGCCACAGGTAATAGGCTGACTGCACGCCCGCGAGGTGGACGAACACCCGCCGGCCCCGCCACGCCGCCGGCACCTCGAACGACGTGCGGTACAGGCCGACGGGGTTCTCGTCGTGCGGCACGCGCGGCGGATCGGCCTTGAACGGGTGCTTGATGTTGGTGAAGAACGGGCGATCGTACGGCCGGTTCTCGTTGGCGCCGACCACCTGCCAGTTGGACGGCACCGGCATCGGGTCCCACCCCGCATCGTCGTACGCCGCCGCTTCGAAGCCCGCGGGAACTTCGAACGGGTTCCGGACCCAGCGGAACTTCCACGTCCCGTTCAGCGATTGGAGGTACGGCGACCGGGTCCTGTCGCCGGAGAGCGCGCCGGCCCGCGTCGCGTGCGGGACGAACGAGGCGCGCGGCTTCTCGGCACCCACGGCAAATACGGCCGGGTCTTCCCATTCGGGCGCGCGAGACGCCTGGCCGGACACCTCGGACGGGACCATGGCGACGAGCAACAGCAGGGGCAAAAGGCGTGCGAATCCTGCGATCATGGCGGCCTCCGCGGGGGCGTCCGGACCGAAGGAGCATTGTATGCCTCGGCTGGCCCGATCCGCCTGCCTGCGGCTAGAATTGGCTGGCCGCGGGACTGACTCTCCGGCAAAGGAACACGGGCGCGTGGACTTCGAGCACCTGCGCGGCCTCGGCGCGGCCGCGCTGTACACGACGACGTTCGTCTTCGCGCTCGTGAGCGGCCTGGTGCCCTACGTGCTCAGCCTCGAGGTGTACCTCGTGGCGGTCTCGGCCCTGACGAACGCGCCGCTCGTGCCAATCGTCGGCCTGAGCGCCCTCGGCCAGGCGATCTCCAAGTACATCCTCTACCTCGTCGGGAAGGGCACCCTGAATGTCTCCTGGGTGAAACGCGGCGCCGTGGGAAAGGCCGCCGAGGTGTTCGCCAGGCATCCGCACGGCAGCCTCGGCGTCATCGCGACGAGCGCGGCCTGCGCGGTGCCGCCGCTCTACCCGGTGAGCCTTGTCGCCGGCACGCTCGGGCTTCCTCGGGTGGCCTTCGTCGTCATCGTCGCCCTCGGCAGCCTCGTCCGGTATACCGCCCTGTTCCTGGCCCCGGATCTGTTCCGGTCGATCTTCTGACGGCGGCGTGAGGCAGCCGGCGCCGTGCGGCTGTCGTCGTGGCGGTTGACGCACCGCCGTCCGCAGCCGATAGGCTAGAATCGCGTTTCTGTGCGCGCGACCTCCACGCAACTCCTGACGGGAACTGACGCCATGAAACCTCGACTGACTGCCGCCTTCTGCCTGACCGCCCTCGTTCTCGGCCTGACCGCCGCGTCACGCGCGTCGGCCGCGCCGTCCGATCCGGGCTGGCTGCGCTATCCCTCGATCTCGCCCGACGGGAAGACGATCGTTTTCACCTACAAGGGCGATCTCTATCGCGCCCCTGCCGCCGGGGGAGACGCGGTGCCGCTGACCGTCCACCAGGCCCACGACTTCATGCCCGTGTGGAGCCGCGACGGAAAGCAGATTGCGTTCGCGAGCGACCGCTACGGCAATTTCGACGTCTTCGTCATCCCGGTCACGGGCGGAGAGGCCGCGCGCCTGACGTTCCACTCGGCTCCCGAGTACCCTCAGGCGTTCACCGCCGACGGCCGGCACGTGATCTTCGGCGCCGCCAGGATGGACGCGGCGGCGAACCGCCAGTTCCCGGCGGCGTC
>CAZBIP010000031.1:17352-19202 GCA_964491885.1 uncultured Vicinamibacterales bacterium | reverse complement strand
GGCGACAAGGCGTTCTACTACCTCAGCGAGGAGAGCGGATCGTTCAACGTCCACAAGATGGACCTGGACGGAGGGAAGTCGCAGCGGGTGACGTCGTTCAAGGGCGTGCCGGTGCGGTTCCTCAGCCTGTCCGACTCGGGCACGCTGTGCTTCGGCTACGACGGGGACGTCTACACGATGAAGCCGGGCAGCGGCCCGCAGAAGGTGGCGATCGCGATTGCCGCCGACGCGCAGGCGAACCGCGAGCGCGTCGTCCCGGTGACCGGCGGCGCGCGCGAGATGGCGGTCGCGCCAAGCGCGAAAGAGGTGGCGTTCGTGGCGCGCGGCGACGTGTTCGTGACGAGCGTGGAGGGCGGCGTCACCAAGCGCATCACGGCCACGCCCGAGGACGAACGGCACGTGGGCTTCTCTCCGGACGGCAAAGCGCTCGTGTACGCCTCCGAACGCGGCGGGCGCTGGGCCGTCTACGAGGCGCGCCGCGCCCGGGACGGGGAGCCGCACTTCTACGCCTCCACCATCGTGAAGGAGACGCCCCTCGTCGCGAACGCCCAGCAGAACACGCAGCCGCTGTACTCGCCCGACGGCAGGGAAGTCGCGTTCCTCGAGAACCGCAACACCCTGAAGGTGCTGAACCTCGAATCGAAGCAGGCGCGGACGATCCTGACGGACAAGGAGATCTTCTCGAGCGGCTCGCTCCACTACCGGTGGAGCCCGGACAGCAAGTGGCTGCTCTTCGACTACTCGGTTCCCGGCATCGCCCCGGGCGAGGTCGGGCTCGTCCGGGCCGACGGCAAGAGCGCCGCGGTCAACCTCACGCTCAGCGGGTTCGACGACGGGCGCGCGGAGTGGATCCTGGGCGGCAAAGCCATGCTCTGGCTGAGCAACCGCGACGGCTTGAAGTCCGTCGCCCAATCGGGCGCGGCGCAGCGCGACGTCTACGCGATGTTCTTCACGAAGGACGCCTGGGACCGGTTCAGGCTCACCAAGGAGGAATACGCCCTTGTGAAGGAGGCGGAGGAGCAGAAGGAGAAGGACAAGCCGAAGGCCGACGCCGACAAGGACAAGAAGGACGCGTCGAAGGACGCCAAGGTCGAGGACGTCGTCATCGACATGGACGGCCTCGACATCCGGAAGGCCCGCCTCACGATCCACTCCTCGACGCTCGGCGACGCCCTCGTCAGCAAGGATGGAGACACGCTTTACTACCTCGCGCGCTTCGAGAAGAACGCGAATCTCTGGTCCACCAACCTGCGCACGAAGGAGACGAAGATGCTGCTGGCGCTCAGCGCCGCCGGCGGCAGCCTGGCGTGGGACAAGGAGCAGAAGTCGATCTTCCTGCTCGCCGACGGCAGCCTCTCGAAGATCGACCCGGCCGGCGCCAAGCGCGAGAGCATCGGCATCAAGGGCGAGGCCGTCGCGGACCTGCAGGCCGAGCGCGCGGCCATGTTCGACCACGTCTGGCGCCGGACGCGCGACACGTTCTACTCGGCCGGCTACCACGGCGTGGACTGGCAGGCGATCCGGCCGGTCTACGCGAAGCACCTGCCGCACGTCGGCAACAACCACGAGTTCGCCGAGCTGCTCAGCGAGATGCTGGGCGAGCTGAACATCAGCCACAGCGGATCGAGCTTCTCTGCCTCGTCGCCGACCGACGACGCGACCGGCGCGCTCGGGGTGATCTTCGACCAGACCTACGCCGGGGCGGGGATGAAGGTGGCGGAGGTGGTCAAGGACGGGCCGCTCGACAAGGCCGGGATGGCCGTCAAGCCCGGATCGATTATCGAGTCGGTGGACGGTCAGGCCATCACGCCCGCGATGGATATCGCGCAGGTGCTCAACCGGAAGGCCGG
>CAZBIP010000031.1:11728-17252 GCA_964491885.1 uncultured Vicinamibacterales bacterium | reverse complement strand
AGCGCCTTGTAGAGTCGGATCAGGTCCGTCACGACCTGTGCCTGGCTCGACGCGAGCGAGTCCTGCAGCGACAGCAGCGAGCGCTGCGAGTCGAGCACGTTGCGGAAGTCGGCGAGCCCGGACGTGTACATCTGCAGCGACATCTCGGCCGACTTGCGGGCCGCCTCGGCCGCCAGCGCCAAGTGCTCCCGGCGGGCCTGCTCCTTGTCCAGCGCGACGAGGCCGTTTTCGACCTCGTTCAGCGCCGCCAGCACGGTGCCCTCGTAGGCGAGCGCCGCCTGCGCCTGCCGCTCGGTCTGCACGACGACGTTCTGGCGCAGCTGCGTGCGGTTGAACACCGGGTAGCTGACCGACGGGCTCACGTTGAAGAACGACGCGCCCGGCACGAAGAGCTTGGCGATCTTCAGCGCCTCGAGGCCGATCGACCCGGCCAGCCTGAACGTCGGGCGGAGCGCCGCCGACGTGGCCTTGAGCTGGGCCGTCTGCGCCACGACGGCCAGCTCCGCGCTGCGCACGTCCGGGCGGCGCCGCAGCGCTTCGGCCGGCACGCCGAGGGCGACGTCCAGCGGCGGCTCCGGCACCGGGCGCACGGCCGCGAGTTCCGCGTCGAGCGCCGACGGCACCGACCCGAGCAGCAGGGCCAGGGCGTGCTTCGACTGCGCCAGCTGGCTCTCGAGCGACACGATCGACGCGCGGGTGCTCTCCAGGTTCGAGCGCGCCTGCTCGACGTCCAGCTCCGTCGTCAGGCCGGCCTGCGCCCGGAAGCCGGTCAGCTCGAAGCTCTCCTGCTGCGCCCGGGCGTTGGCCTCGGCGAAGGCGAGGCGCTGCTGCAGCGACCGCACGTCCACGTACGTCGTGGCCACGTCGGCGGCGAGCGTCACCAGCACGTGCTGCAGGTCGGCCTCGCGCGCCCTGGCGTTCGCGGCCGCCTGCCAGACCGAGGCCTTCAGGCGGTCGAAGAGATCGACCTCCCACGAGGCGTCGAACCCGGCCGAGTAGCGGCTGGAGATGTCGCCGTCGTTGGCGCCCGTGCCCATGATGGACATCGACGCCGACGCGCTGGCCGAGGGGCGCCGGGCGGCGTCGGTTCCAGCCAGGCTCGCGCGCGCCTCGCGGACGCGCGACACGGCCGTCTGGAGGTCGAGGCTGCCCGCGACGGCGCGCTCGACCAGGGACGTCAGCATCGGGTCGTTGAAGCGGGTCCACCACGCCGCCAGGTTGGCCTCGTCCGCCGTCTGCGCGGCCGGCGCGGTGCTCCACGCGGCCGGCGCCGCGATCCGCGACTGCGGGTCGGCCACCTTGATCGGAGCGCAGCCGGAGGCGGCCAGCGCGCCGGCGGCGAGCGCCGCTCCCCACACCACAAGTCCGCGTCGCATGTCTGCTCCTCGCCTCGTCATTCGTGGCGCAAGGCTTCAATCGGGTTGAGGCTCGCCGCCCGACGCGCCGGGAAGAACCCGAACACGACGCCGACGGCCGCCGAGAACAGGAACGCCACGACGACGATCTGCGCGTCGAACACGAACGGCACGCCCATGGCCTGCGCCGCGGCGACCGACGCCAGGATGGCGAGGCTCACGCCAATCAGTCCGCCGAAGGCCGACAGCACCACCGCCTCCACCAGGAACTGCGTCAGCACCTCGCGCTCGAGGGCCCCGATGGCCAGGCGGATGCCGATCTCGCGCGTCCGCTCGGTCACCGACACGAGCATGATGTTCATGATGCCGATGCCGCCCACGAGGAGGCTGACTGCCGCGACCGCCGCGAGCAGCCCCGTGAGGATCCGGGTCGTGCCGGTCAGCGTCGCGGCCAGTTCGGCCATGTCCATGATCGTGAAGTCGTCCTGGGCCATGTCCGCCAGTTTCCGCCGCTCCCGCATCAGGACCCGGATGTCGCGCTGCACCTTTTCGGACGACACGGAGTCCTTGAAGGACAGCTGGATCATGTTGATGTCCGTGCTGCCCGAGATCCGCCGCTGGAACGTCCGGATCGGCACCACGACCATGTCGTCGCGATCCTGGCCCATGCCGTTCTTGCCCTTCGACGCGAGCACGCCGACGACGTCGCACGAGAGCCCCTGCAGCCGGATCTGTTTGCCGAGCGGGTCGGCGGCGCCGAACAGATCGTCCCGCACCGTCGTGCCGAGGATGCACGCCGCCTTGCCGGACCGCAGTTCGGCCTCGGTGAAGAACCGGCCGGCCGCGATCTTCCACTGGCCGGCCGTGAAGTAGTCGTTCGTCGTGCCGGTCACCGAGGTCGAACGGTTCTCGCTGCCGAAGATGACGTTCATCGACCGCGATCCCTGGGGCGCCACGGCCGCCAGCGACGGCACGTCACGGATGAGCGCCTGGACGTCGCCCTCCTTGAACGGGCGGGCCGAGCCGGCCGCGCCGCCCGGCCCCATCCGCTGGCCCGGCATGATCATCAGGATGTTGCTGCCCATGCTCGCGATGTCGGCCGTCACCTGGGCGGTGGCGCCGTTGCCCAGCGTCACCATCACGATGACCGCCGCCACCCCGATGACGATGCCGAGCGTCGTCAGGGCCGAGCGAAGCACGTTGCGCCGCAGGGCGCGGAAGGCGAGGACCATGGCGTTGACGAGCATCAGTGGGCCACCCCGTTCTGTTCGTCGCGCTCCACGCGGCCGTCCCTGAAGTGCACGATCCGGCCGGCGTACGCGGCCATCTCGGACTCGTGCGTCACCATCAGGATCGTGATCCCCCGGTCACGGTTGATCCGGACGAGCAGGTCCATGATTTCGCGGCTGCGCGCCGTGTCGAGGTTGCCCGTCGGCTCGTCCGCGAACAGCACCTGCGGGTCGGCCACGATCGCCCGCGCGATCGCGACGCGTTGCGCCTGGCCGCCCGACAACTCGCCAGGCGTGTGGTGTTCCCAGCCCGTCAGGCCCACCGCGTCGAGCGCCGCCGCCGCCCGCTTGTGGCGCTCACGCGCCGGAAGGCCCCGGTAGACGAGCGGCAGCTCCACGTTCTCGAGGGCCGACGTCCGGCTGAGCAGGTTGAACCCCTGGAACACGAACCCGAGGTAGTGCCGCCTCAGGAGCGCCCGCTGGTTGCGCGTGAGCGAGCCCACGTCCACGCCGCGGAAGCGGTAGGCTCCGCCGGTCGGCAGGTCGAGGCAGCCCAGGATGTTCATGGCCGTGGACTTGCCCGATCCGCTCGGGCCCATGACGGCGACGAACTCTCCCTCGGCCACCCGGAGATCGACGTGATCCAGCGCCTGCACCGCGGCCTGGCCGGTGCCGTACACCTTCGTCACGTCGGCGAATTCGATGACGGACGGCATGGCCCTACTTCTTCCTGGTAATCGCGTCGACGATGACGGCCGCGCCGGCGGGCAGGTCGCCGGACACGACCTGCGTGACCTTGCCGTCAGTGACGCCCGCCTCGACCGGCACCGCCGCGGGGATCCCGTCCTTCAGGATCCACACCTGGCGCTTGCCGTTCGCCTGGCCGGAATCGGGCCGGCGGTTCATGTTCGGCGGCCGGGGCATGAGCGAGCCGAGCACCCCTCCGCCCTCGTTCTCGGGCGCCGGCAGCGCGGCCTGCGGCGGCGAGAAGCGCAGCGCCGCGTTGGGGACGAGCACGGCGTTCTTGACGCCCGACACCACGATGTCCGCCGTCGCCGTCATGCCCGGGCGCAGCAGCAGCTCCGAGTTGTCCACCGACAGCAGCGTCACGTAGGTGACGACGCCGCTCGTCGTCGTGGCCGTGTTGCGCACCTGCGTGACCGTCGACGTGAAGGTCTTGTCCGGGTAGGCATCGACGCGGAACAGCGCCTCCTGGCCCACCTTGACCTGGCCCACGTCGGCCTCGTCCACGTCCACCTCGAGCTTCATGCGCGCCAGATCCTCCGCGAGCTCGAAGAGCGTCGGCGTATTGAACGACGCGGCCACCGTCTGGCCCTTCTCGACCGAGCGGTTGAGCACGATGCCGTTGATGGGCGACTTGATGACCGCCTTGCGGATGTCGATACGGATCGCGTCGAGGCTGCCCTTTGCCTGCGTGACCGACGCCGCCGCGCTCGCCTCGTCGGCCTGCGCCCGCTTGAGCGTCGCCTCCTGCGCGTCGAGGTCCTTCTGCGACGGCATCCTGCCGCCGCTCAGCTCGTGCACCTGCTTCAGGCGCGCCTGCTCGGCCGTGGCCTCGAACACCGTCGCCTTCGCCTGGAGCAGCCTCGCCTGGGCCGCTTCGAGCGACGCCTCGGCCTGCCGCGCCTGCGACTCGAGCTTGTCGGTGTTGATCGTGGCCAGCATCTGGCCCACGGTGACGCGGTCGTTGAAATCGACCGTCAACTCGTCGATGACGCCCGAGATCTCCGTGCCCACGGTGACCTTCGTGAGCGACGTCAGCTCGCCCGTCGCCGTGACCGTCACGGTCACGTCTCCGCGCGTGACGGCCTCGGTCTGGTACTCGATCGTCTCCGGCTGGCTCCGCGTGCTCCAGATCGCGACGGCCGGGATGAGCATCACCGCCGCCACGATGCCCCAGAGTACCCACCGCTTGACGTGATGGCGCGCGGAGCGGCCCGGCCCGATCCCGAGGGTTGCCGTGACGTCCGCGTCGGCGTTTGTGCTGTTGTTGGCCATAGGAAGTCCGCTGTCTGATCGCCGCGCCGGCCGGGGGTGGCCGGTGGTGTCTCGCGTGGGGGGCGGTCTAATTGTATCTACGCGGGCGTTGCGGGCATGTTGTGGCGCAGGCGTGACAAATCTGCGAGTTGCGGCAGGCGTGCGTGTTCAGTCCGCTGCGGCGGCCGGCGGCGCGGGCGTCTCGCGCGGCTGGATCTTCGCGCCAGGCGTCCCGGGGCCGTCGCTTTCTGGCGGGAGTTCGTTCAGCGTCTTGTTGCGCTCGAGCGCCCGGCGCACGCGCGGCGGGCCCCCGATGATCCGCTTGCGCCCCGCGGGCGTGATGGGCGCGCGTTCGCGCAGTTCCTTCAGCATGCGGGCCGAGAACGCCGCCGGCTCCTCGCCGGGGCGGATGCCGCCGGTCGCCGGCGGAAAGAAGGTCACGGTGACGCGCGGCCGCGCCGGGAACCGGACGAAGTCCGTCGAGCCCGTGATCGCGCACAGCACGATCCTGGCCTTCGGTGCCCATCCCGCGAGCAGCCCGAGGCCGCTTCGCGCGCGCAGCCGCTGCCCCCACGACAGCCGGCCTTCCGGAAACACCGTGACGACGTCGCCGGCGTTGAGCGCCTCGACGGCGTGTTCCAGGGCGCGTGAATCGCCCGCGCCGCGCTTGATGGGGATCTGGCGCATGCCGTCGAGGATGGGCCCGAGGAGCGGGATCCGCCAGAGGTCGTCGCCGGCCAGGTACCGCAGCCGGCGTCGCGGCTTAGCCGCGACCGAGATGAGGACCGGGTCCATCTGGCTGTCGTGGTTGGGCGCGAGCAACACCGCGCCCGATGCCGGCAGGTGCTCGAGGCCTTCCACGCGCATGCGGCCCCACCAGGCGGCCACGCGCATCAGCCACGCGATCGCGTCGTACAGCATGCGACCGCGATTGTACCCGAG
>CAZBIP010000031.1:0-11628 GCA_964491885.1 uncultured Vicinamibacterales bacterium | reverse complement strand
GAGCCCGACGCGAAGTCGTTCGGGTTCAGGAAGCTGCTGTCGGTCACCACGTACTCGCCGAGGCCGTTCGTCCAGGCGTGCTCGTAGCCGCCCGGCAGCTGCACGCTCGAGCCGCCGTCCGGCGACGAGTAAGAGTCGACGCCGCGGAAGGCCTCGCTCCAGTTGTCCGACATCCGGTCGTACGCGGCGGAGCGGTTCTCGTAGCCCGCCATCACCATGTCGCCCGTTTCCGAGATCGTCCGCGACACGTCGCTCAGCCGGTGCATGGAGCGCTGGAACGACGCGCGCTGCGCCGCCGCCATCGCCTGCAGCGCCTGCTGCATCTGGATCCGCTCCTGCAGGATGCGCCGGCTCTCCGCCTGGTAGGCCGCGAACCACTGCGGGTTCATGCGGATCGACTTCACCGACGCCATGCACGCCCGAGCCATCGCGTCGAGCCGGCCGCGCTCGGCGCGGAAGGCGAACAGCGACTCGGCCACCCAGTGAATCTGCTCCTCCGCCAGGGGCCCCATCCCCGTCTGCGTCGTCACCGTCGAGACGACGCAGAAGAGGTCCTCCTCGATGTCGCGCCCGTCGAGGGCGTAGCGGATGCGGACGCGGGCGCCGTCCTTCGATGCCGCCGGCCCCATGTCGCCGCTCTCCGGCCGCAGGTCCGCCGCGAGCTGCGGCAGCGCCTCCTCCTCGACGAACTCGACCGCCACGTCCGGCGACGCGTAGCCCTTCGGCTTGAGGCGTTGGAGCAGATCGGAGCCCTTCAGCAGCCCCTGGAATTGCTGCAGGCCCTGCTTGAGCACGTCCATGCGCTGCTGGACGCCCTGCATGTACTGCTGCATGCCGGGCACCTGCTGCAGGTGCTCCGGGTTGAGGAACCCGAGCGGGCCGCCGCGCATGCGGCCCGCCCGCTGATCGGCCGTCCGGCCGCGGTAGCGCGGCACCACCAGGTCGCGCAGCGCCTCGCGCGAGGCCAGCGGCTCGCGCTGCTCGAGGCCGTCGAACTTGACGAGGCGCGTCTTCGGCCCGAAGCGGCCGAGCATCTTCGTGATCGCGTTGCTGGTCCAGGTGTTGGGGATCTGCGGCAGGCACTCGATCTGCTCGCGGCCGGCAGGGTTCCACGCGCGGAACCCGATGAGCGCGGGCATGGCCACGCTGTCGCGCCAGATCACCCGGCCCTCGAACTCCCAGTCGGCCGGGATGAGCCACTCGAAGACGGGAAGGCCCGACTTCGGGTCCGGGAGTTGCGCCCGCTTCATGCGGACGCCCCAGACCGACTCCGCCTCTGGAGGCGCGCCGGGGCCTGGCGCGGTCTGGCCCGAGCCCGCGGGACCTCCGACGCGCACGAGGGACGCCCCGCAGTACGGACAGGCGACGCGATCCCCATACGTGAGCGGCACGCGGCCGCCGCATTGCGGGCAAGCTTCTGCGGCCAGAGCCATGACGGTCCTCCTGTGCGCGTTCGCCCTACCCTTACTTCGTCGTCACGTCTTTCGTGGCGCTGCCGCCGAGGCTCGACGTGACAGTAACGCTTCCGGGTCTCTCCGCTGTGGTGATCTGGAACGAGTAGTTTGCCGTCCTGGCCTTGTACGTCATCGGTCCGAAGCCGACCACCGTAAGCTTCGCCGCCGGCGCGCCGCTGCTCGTCGCCGTCACGGCGAGCAGCTTCTTCTTCAGGGTGTACGTGGCGGTCAGGATCGTCACGGTGTCCCTCGCCGGGGCCGTGCCGACCGTGATCGCCACCGTGGCTGATGCCGACGATGCGGTGCCGTCCCAGGCCGTGTACGTGAAACTATCCGCGCCCGAGTAGGTCGCGTTCGGCGTGTACGTGAACGAGCCGTTGTCGTTGAGAACGACGGTGCCGTTGGCAGGGCTGGATGCCAGCATCGCGCGCAGCGAGTCTCCGTCCACGTCCGTGTCGTTCGTCAGGACGCCGGGCGCCGCGACGGTCAGCGCCGTCCCGTAGGGTGTCTCGTAGCTGTCGCCGACGGCCACCGGTGCCTGATTGGGCGCGGCGGCGACGACGCTCACCTTGACCGTATCCGAAACCGTCGCCGAGCCGACCGCCTTGACCTCGATCGTGTGATCGCCTGACGGGAGCGCCGACGCGTTCCAGGTCTGGGTCTCCCAAAGGGCGGGGTTCGACGTGACTCTCGTCATGGGATACCAGGTGGTACCGCCGTCGATCCGGTAGGTCACGCTCGTGATGGTTCCCGTATCGAAGACCAGGGCGCGAATCGGGTTGTCGATTGCATTCGGGACCGTGTACGAGTACGGGTTGACGGCGGTGCCTATGTACCGGTCCACCGGCGCAGTGATGAGCACTACGGGCCAGGCGTTCACGGGCCTTGTCACCGACGAGACGCCATTGCAGTCGACCGCGATCAGGCTGTAGTAGAAGGGGCTGTCCTTCCCGAGCGAATCGACGTTGTTGTAGTGGATGCCGTCGCCGCTCATCAGCCCCGTGTAGCCGTTGCCCTTGAACAGGACCTGCGAGTTCGCGTGGGTGTGGCCGTAGTTGTAGGCCGACGCCGAGTTCTGGTCCAGTGCGGAGACAAACGCCTGGTGGCCATAGTAAAGCCAGGTGTCGCCCGACTCGCCGGTATCTGTCACCGGGTGATGGCCGAACACGAACGTGAGGTCGGCGTCACTGTTGTCTGCGAGTTGCTGGTTAATGAACGCCAGTTCGGTCGTGTCGAGTCCGGCGTAGTCCCCGTAGGGCCAGAAGAGACTGAACGGATTGCCGGTGTTGTCGGCGGTGTTTGCGCCGAGGAAGTGATACGTGCCGAACGGGAACACCCGCGTCCAGGAGTGCTGCGTCCGTCCGGTGGCGCGCCCCTGCACGGAATTCGCCAGGTAGTACGAAAAGTCCTGATCGTTGTACGCGTCGTGGTTGCCGGGCAGGTCGTACCAGACGTCGGCCCCAACCCCCGCGTTCGAGAGGATCGACTTATAGGTGTCCCACTCCGCCTGATACGGCCCGTTGGGGAGTCCCAGCCAGTTGCCGTTCGTCGAGTCCGTCAGGTCGCCTGTCGCGACGATGAACTGCGGGACGATCTTCGATCGCGCCGTCGTCACGAGCCACTGCAGGTTTGATGTGTCGGTCGAGCCGGATGTCCCGATATGAAGGTCCGTGACGTGCAGGAACCAGAAGACGTTGGTGTTCTGAGCGCTGTAGTAGGCGCCGTGCGGATCCCCGGCCTGCACGGTCACATGGGCAGGCACGAGGATGCAGGCGGCCAGCAGCAGGACAACTGCCGGGAGCGCGAATCGACGGGTCCGGGGGGTCATCGCGCACCCCCTTCCCGGGACCGGCGCTCGAGCGCGTCGAGTTTCGCCAGGTAGCCGCCGAGCGTGGCGAGGGCGCCGGGATCGGTGGTCCGCGCGCGAGCCGAGTTCAGGCGCGCCCGCGCCTCGGCGAACTCGCCGAGCTCGCCGTACGCCAGGGCGGCGAGGACGAGCGCGTCGACGTTCTCAGGCACGATCTCGCTCAGCCGGTCGTAGTGCTCGCCGGACTTGCGCCAATCCTTGCGCAGCGCATGAATGCGCCCGAGGTAGGAGTGGGCTGCCGCCGACGATGGCTGGCGCGTGAGTTCGAGCTCGAACTGGGCGACGGCCAGATCGAATTCCCGGGCGGCTTCGGGGCCGCGCCCGTGCGGCAGGTGCTTGTAGAACGCCTGCTCGAAATGGCTCACGCCCTGCCGGACCTCGGCGGACTGCGCGGCCGGGCCCCGCTCCGATGGCGGAGCCTGGCCAGCGCCGACTGTCGCGGCAGCCAGCAGGGCGATGAGGAGAACGAAGGGCAGACGACGCCTGACCATCGGGCACCTCCCTGAACTTGCGGTGATTGCGGCCGTAGTGTAACGCCAACCCGCTGAAACGGTGACACCTTCCGATCCCGAATCGGTGACACTTTCCAATTCCATGGGTCCGTCGGGAGTTGGAAAGTGTCACCGTTTCGGAGTGTCACCTCTACGGATTCGGAAAGTGTCACCGATTCAGGGAGGGCCGGTACTCGCGCTCCAGGTGGGCCGCCACCTCGGCGTCGGTGAACCAGACCGGCCGCAACTCGCGGTTCGCCAACAGGCGGATCTGGTCGCGGCTGTGCGGCGACGTGCGATCCGTGGTCTGGCCGTAGGCCAACACCGAGAACGCCTGCAGCGGCCGCGTGAAATGCACGAGCAGCACCCACCCGTCGCCGGAGCCTGCCAACTGCCGATCGGCTTCCGCCCAGCCGGCGATGCGGATGCCGCCCGCCCCCGCGCCCGCCGCCGCCCCCGTGCCCGCCGCGCCCGCCCCCGCGCCCGCCGCGCCCGCTGACGCGCCCGCCCTCGCACCCGCCGACCCGGCCGGCGCGGCGTCAAACTGCTGCACCCGGAACGCCCCGAGTTGGCCGCTCGCGCCCTCGCCAGGCAGGTCGAGTCCACCGAATCGGTAGCGGTTCACGTCGCCCCAGGCCACGTCCGCGGCTCCGTAGGTCGTCCGTGTCCAGCGCACCGCCTCTGCCAGATGCTTCAGCGCGGCCTCGGGATGCGCAATCCCGCGGGGCGTTTCGGTCGGCCTGGCCGCATCCCACGGCTCCGCGTAGGGCTCTCTGACCTCGGCACGGTAGGTCTCCCAGAAGCGCTGGAAGAGCACCGCGCCCCGGCTGGCGGCCGACACCCTGCCATCCCACGCGGCCAGAATCGCCCGCGCTTGCGCCAGTTCGCCGGCGTCCCCAACGGCAGTCGGCACCGCGCTCTCGCTGCGGCCCAGCCGCGTGTCGATCGCCGCCAGCAGCGCCGGCTTCACCCGCTCGGCCAGCAGCAGCCGCGTCTCGTACTTCAGCCGCTTCACGTCCTCCACCGAGAACGTCTCGCGCGCTTCCACCATGTCGAGCGCCAGCTGCGGCCGCAGCGCCAGCTCGCCCCGCTCGAAGTACGCCGGGTAGCGCGCCGGATCGAGCGGCGCGCGCATCGACACGAACCACGGCGGGTTGTTCGCATTCTGGATGTACCCGCCCGCGGGGTTCAGGAGCTGCGGCAGGGCCCTCGTCGGGTGAAGCGGCCCCCACACGTACTTTCCGGTCCCGCCCGGCACGTCGAGCGAGTAGTCCGTCCCGTCCTGCACGCGCTTCGGGATCCGCGAGTTCCACAGGTAAGAAATGTTGCCGTCCGCGTCCGCATACGTGTAGTTCGACTCGGGTGAGAACCGCGTCGACATCACGCCCATGTATTCGCGCAGCGAACGCGCGTGGCTCAGCCGCCAGAACCCTTCGAACCACTTCCACGCGTCCGCGCCGGTCGATCGCAGCGCGAACGCCGTCCTGGCATTCCTGTGGACGATGGGGCCGAGGTGGGAGCGCCAGTACGTGCGGCGCTCGGTCGTCATCGTGCCGTCGTCCTGCCTGACCTCCACCGCCACGTCCACCCGTGTGAGCGCCAGCGACTGCCCCTCGAACACGTAGTGGTCGGGCCGCGCCGGGTCGAGCGGGAGCGCGAAGACGTCCTTGTTGTCGGACGTGTTGTTGGTTTGCACGTAGCCCAACCGGGCGTTGAACCCGGCCCGGAGCCAGGGGAACCCGACGAGCGTCGACCCGTAGAAGTCGAGCCGGCCCGGGACCTTGACGTGCGCTTCCCAGTAGAGCGCCCCCCAGCGCAAGTGCGGGTTTCCGAGCAGGATGGCGGCCCCGCTCGTTGTCCGCCGGCCCGACAGCGCCAGGGCGTTGGACCCATCGTCCGAGGCGCTGCTTGGCTCCGCCGCGGCTGGATCGTCGGCGCCAGGCAGGACCAAGGGCTCCAGGGGCCGACCCGCCGGCGGCGCCGCCGCGCCTTCCGGGTACTTCTGCTGCAGGGCGCGGACGAGACCGGGGGAAGCGACGTCGGTGGGGAAGTCGGCGTGCGTGAGCGCGAGGGCGTCGGCGGCCGTGATGTCGCCCACCCACGGCGGGAGGGCATCCCGATGCTGCCCTACGTAGAGGTTGTACCCGGCCGCGAAGCCTTCGAGCACCTCGCGGAACGTCGGATCGAGCGTGCCCAGGGCGCGCCGGCTCTCGCCAATGTTGTCCACGCGCTTCGCGGCCAGGTCGTTTTCGAGGAATCGGGTGCCGAGGTGCTTGGCGGCTACGCCGCGCGCGGCCAGGAAGCGCCGCGCCATCTCGGCGGCGTGGTCTTCCGCCTGCGCGTAGCCGAACCCGAAACCGGCGGCCGCCTCGGTTTCGGCGACGATGTGGGGCACGCCGAAGGTGTCGCGGCGGATGACCACCTGTTCTGACAGGGACTTGGCGGCGTCCACGGGGGCGGACCGGAACGCCGGCGGCAGGAAACCGGCGATGGCGGCAGCGAGCGCGGCGGCCGGCACGACGCGGCAAAGCGTCCTCGAGGGCGGCATGGCCCGGGATGATAGCGCGGAAACGGCCGGAAAACTCCCGCCGCTGGATCTTGACCCCGTTTCTGTCTATGCTATGCCTTGCGCGCCCCCGTCAGCACTGGCCTGGCCGTGCCGTCATTCGACTGTCGCGTGGCGGCCTGGCGGGGGCTTGGAGGGAGGGTTATGGTCCGTTCATTTACGAAGTCGGCGGCTGCGATGGTCCTCATCGTTGCCGCGGCAGCCCTGTTGCTGGTGCCAGCACCGGCGGCTGCTCAGGCCCTGTATGGGTCTATCACCGGCACGGTCACCGACCCGCAGCGGGCAGCAATGCCCGGGGTCACGGTGACGGCCACCAACGTCGGCACCACCACGGCGGCCGAGGCCGTGACCGACGCGGAAGGGAACTACACCTTCCGCAACCTGCCGCCGGGCACGTACGACGTCAAGGCCAGCCTGGAGGGGTTCAGGGAACTCGTCCGGACAGGCTACGCCGTGGGCCCAGGCCAGGTGATCCGCGCCGATCTGATGCTCCAGATCGGCCAGTTGGCGGAGACGGTCAACGTCGTCGCCGAGAGCACGCTGCTGCAGACGGAAAAGACCGATCTGAACACGCAGCTCCCCGCGGTGGCCGTGACCAACATGCCGCTGGGCCAGTACCGGAACTACCAGCAACTGCTGAACCTGGTCCCCGGCGCGACGCCGACCCAGCTGCAGAACGCCGAGCTCGACACGCCGGCGCGCTCGCTGCGCACGTGGGTCAACGGCACGCAGCCGAACGCCAACACCACGCGCGTGGACGGCGCGGTGTCGGTCAACGTGTGGCTGCCGCACCACGCGATGTACGTGCAGTCGGCCGAGTCGATTGACACGGTCAACGTCGCGACGAACAACTTCGACGCCGACACGGGCATGGCGGCGGGCGCGGCCCAGACCGTCATCACCAAGTCGGGCACGAACACCCTGCGCGGTTCCGCGTTCCTGTTCCTGAACAACGAGGGCATGAACGCGAACACCTACTACAACGACTACTTCGACCTTCCGAAGCCGAAGGTGGACCGGAAGACGTACGGCGGCACCCTCGGCGGGCCGATCGTCAAGAACAAGCTGTTCTACTTCGCGTCGTGGGAGCGCTACGACCTCGAGCGGCCGACGACCTACACCTACAGCGTCCCGACCGCGAAGATGCGCGCGGGCGACTTCAGCGAAGTGGCGGCGGCGTACCCGACGTTCAAGCTGTTCAACCCGTTCTCGGATATGGCCGGCGCCGCGCGGGAGCAGTGGGCGAACAACATGATCCCGTCGCAGTACCTGAGCCCGATCGCGCAGAACCTGCTGAAGTTCCTGCCGGCCGTGAACAGCGCGAAGGACCTCAACTCGAACCTCCTCTTCGACGACTACACGCAGCTTCGCACCGAGTTCCAGACCCGCGACAACTACGACCTCAAGCTGAACTACCAGATCACGCCGACCGCCATGGTCTGGGGCAAGCTCGGCTACATGAAGAACAGCGGGTCGGGCAACAACTTCTACCTCGGGTTCGACAATCCTCCGAGCGGTGACACCAAGGTCTACCTTGGCACGATTGGCACCACCTGGACGCTCAGCCCGACGACGGTGCTCGACGCCAACTTCGGCGTCAGCCGCCAGAACCAGGACCTCTTCCCGCCCGACTACGGGAAGAACTACGGCATCGAGGCCGGGATCCCCGGCGTGAACAACCCGAACGACATCCGCGAGAGCGGCCTGCCGTACATGGGCGCCACCTACGCGGTGGGCAACGGGACGGCCAGCTGGCTGCCGCTGTTCCGCAAGGAGACCAGCTACTCCGGGTCCATCGGCGTGACCAAGGTCTTCACGAAGCACGAGATGCGCGTGGGCTTCGACTTCGTGCGCCTCGAGCTCAACCACCGCCAGGCGGAATGGGGCTCCTACGGCCTCAAGGGCGGCTTCGGGTTCTCGAACAACACCACCGGCGCGGTGGGCTACACCTCGCCCGGGTGGAACAGCTGGGCCGCCTACATGATGGGGATTCCGTACTCGTACTCGGAAGACACCCAGACCGAGGACATGAGCGGCCGCGAAAACCAGTTCGCGTTCTACGTTCGTGACCGCTGGACCGTCACGCCGAAGTTGACGGTGAGCGCGGGCGCCCGCTTCGACTACTACCCGCTCATGGAGCGGGCCAACGGCCGGGGCATCGAGATCCTCAACTACACCACCCGCGTCGTGACGCTGGGCGGCGTTGGCGGCCAGGACAAGAACCCGGGCCTCAACTACAAGGCGTTCTACATCGAGCCTCGCGTGGGCGCGGCGTACCGCCTCAACGAAGACACCGTGCTGCGCGCGGGCTACGGCATCACCAAGAACCCGCTGCCGTGGTCGCGCCCGATGCGCGGATCGTATCCGTTCGACGTCAACAACAACGCCAACGCGCTCGGAACCTATGACTGGGTGACGACGCTGGCGCAGGGCATCCCGGCAGTCAATCTGCCCGACACCTCGACGGGCCAGGTCATCCTGCCCTCGGGCGTGTACATCCGCTCGCCAAACCCGGACATGGTCGACCGCGGCACCGTGCAGCAGTGGAACGTGACCGTCGAGCGGCGCCTGCCGATGGACATCGGCATGTCGGTGGCGTACGTCGGCACGGCGACGGACGGCGGCTACGCCGACCTGAACCTGAACGTCGGCGTCCCCGGCGGCGGCGGGCGCGCGGCGGCTTACTACAGCTCGTTCGGCACCTCGGCCATCACCGACTGGGGCTCGCGGACCAAGAGCCGGTACAAGGGGCTGCAGATCGCCCTCAACCGGCCGTTCAAGAACGGGCTGATGCTGAAGGGCGCCTACACCTGGAGCCAGTCCAAGAACATGGCCGACGAGGACGGGTGGACGGGTCTCACCTGGAACTACCTGCCGAAGTACGACGACAACTTCGCGATCGCCGGCTTCGACCGGACGCACGTCGCCAGCCTCGGCTGGGTCTACGAACTGCCGTTCCTCAAGGACCGCACGGACGCCGTGGGGACGATCCTCGGCGGCTGGCAGTTCAACGGCGTGGCGCGGTGGTTCACGGGCACGCCGTACTCGATCGGCGGCTCGAACAACGCCATGGCCTGCCAGGGCTGCGGCTCGATCCTGATCAACTACAGCGGTGATCCGGAGCCGATCGGCGATCCGAGCGACTTCACGGCGCCGTACTACGACAAGGCCAAGTTCTCGCAGCCGAGCGGCCTCGGCATCGAGGGCTTCGGCAACACGAAGCGGAACTTCTTCCGCCGCCCGGCGCAGTGGGCGCTCGACATGTCCCTCTTCAAGACGTTCTCGGTCGGCCGCTTCAAGCCGGAAATCCGGCTCGACGCGACCAACATCTTCAACCACTTCAACTGGGGCACGCCGAACACGTCGATTACGTCGCCCAACTTCATGCTCTACAACGCGGGCAGCGTGGATTACACGGCGGTCTTCTCGCCGCGTAGTCTCCAGCTCGGCCTCCGCGTAGGGTTCTAACGCCTCCAGGCGCGCTCCCGGCCCGTGCCGCGGGCGCGCCTCGTTCGACAGTTGGAGCCCCGGGTCTTCGGACCCGGGGCTTTTTTTGCCTGGCGCCCCGGCTTCCTTATGGAGGCCGGGGCGTTTGTCTTGAGATGCAGCGTTGGGTCTGCATTCTGACTCCTGACTCCTGACTTCTGACTTCTGTTCCCTTTTGCGCTACCATCCCCCTCCATGAACCGCAAAGCGTTCCTCAAAGGAATGGCCGCCGTCGTCGGCAGCCTGGCCGTGCCGTCGTCCGTGGCAGCAGGCGCCTCCCTCGACCGCCTGATCCAGGACGCCTCCGCCGGGGGCGATGCCGCGTTCTGGAAGGTCGTCCGCGACCAGTTCGTCCTGGACCCGGACTGGTCCTACCTCAATTTCGGGGGCCTCGGCTCGTGCCCGCTCCCGGTGCTGAACAGCTTCAACGAGTGGACGCGGAGCGAGGAGCGCGCGCCCAACGCGGGACACGACGGCGCGCGCTGGCTCGGCGTCAAGGAGAAGCTCGCGAAACTGCTCGGCCCGGCCTGCCGCAAGGAGGACATCGGCCTCATCAGCTGCGCCACCGAGGGCTGCAACATCATCGCGTCGGGCCTGCCGCTGAAGCGGGGCGACGAAGTCATCACGTCGCGGCACGAGCACGTGGCGCTCAACACCGCGCTCCTCCACCGCGCGCAGCAGGACGGCATCGTCGTCAAGGTGTTCGAGCCCGATCTCGTTCGCGCGCAGGGCAACGTCGACCGCATCGCGGCGCTCGTCAACAGCCGGACGCGCCTGATCTTCATGAGCCACGTCACGTGCACGACGGGCCAGCTCTTCCCGGTCAAGGAGATCGCGGCGCTCGCGCGCGGCAAGGGTATCTGGTTCGCCCTCGACGGCGCCCAGGCCCCCGTCTGCGTGCCCTTCGACATCGCCGAGTGCGGCGCCGACTTCTACACCTGCAGCACGCACAAGTGGATCATGGGCCCGAAGCGCACGGGGTTCCTGTGGGTGCGCCCGGGCCTCATCGACACGCTGCGGCCCCTCGTGCCGGGCTCCGCGAAGTTCGACATCGACAAGGGCGAGATGGCGCTGCATGCGGACGGCCGGCGCTTCGAGTACGGCTCGCAGAACGACGCGCTGTTCTTCGCTCTCGGCGCCGCGATCGACTTCGTGAACGCGATCGGCCCGGACCGGATCTGGGCGCACAACCACGCGCTGGCCGAGCAGTTTTACCGAGGGCTGCAGCAGATCCCGGCCGCCGAGATCGCGTCGCCGCAGGAAGAGGCGTACCGGACGGCCATGATCGGCTTCCGGATGAAGACGCGCACCATGCAGCAAATCATGGAAGCCGCCGGGAAGGCGAAGATCCGCGTGCGCCCCGTCTCCGAGGGCGGCGCCAACTGCGTGCGCGTCTCGTTCCACGTCTGCAACCACGCCGCCGAGGCTGAAAGGCTTCTCGACGTCATCCGCTCGCTCGCGTAAAAGGGGCCTGGCCCCTTGGGCATCTGACCGAACACGACGGTCCGTCTTAGGCCCGGCTGGAGAGTGGCATGCAGGATCCGGACGAACGGACACCGACTTCGGGCCTCTTCGTGACGCTTCGGCCCAGGCGCCGGCGCGCGGCCATCCCGCTTGGGTGCCTGACGATGGTGGGCGGGCCGCTGATGGCGATCGGCTTCTGGCTTGCGGGAGTGGCCGCGTTCGCCACGCAAGACGACCCGGCGGCCCGCACGCAGCTCATGCTCGGCATCAGTATCGCGGCCGCCGGCCTGGCCGTCTTCG
>CAZBIP010000030.1:0-23739 GCA_964491885.1 uncultured Vicinamibacterales bacterium | reverse complement strand
GCTGAGCGTGGTGGCCGACTGCCCGAGCTTGATGTAGCCGAGGCCCACGTCCTGCAGCGTCCGCAGCTTGCCGGCGACCGAGGGGAAGTGCTCGACCAGCGGGAGCGCCTGGTCCACGGTCAGATCGAGCATGTCCGCGATCGAGCGCCCCCGGTACTTGATCTCGAGCGTTTCGCGGTTGTACCGGCGGCCCTTGCACTCCTCGCACGTGACATAGACGTCCGGCAGGAAGTGCATTTCGATGGCCATCACGCCGTCGCCCTGGCACGTTTCGCAGCGCCCGCCCTTGACGTTGAAGGAGAACCGCCCGGGCTTGAAGCCCCGGGCCCGGGCCTCGGGCACGAGCGCGAACAGGTCGCGGATGAAGGTGAAGAGCCCCGTGTACGTCGCCGGGTTGGACCGCGGCGTCCGCCCGATGGGCGACTGGTCGATCTCGATCACCTTGTCGATGAGATCGGCGCCCTCGATGCGGTCGTGCGGCCCCGGCTCGTCACTCGCCCGGTAGAGCGTGCGGGCCAGCGCCCGGTAGAGGATGTCGTTCACGAGGGTGGACTTGCCGGACCCGCTGACGCCGGTCACCGCGGTGAGAAGCCCCAGCGGGATCCGCACGTCGATGCGCTTGAGATTGTTGGCCCGCGCGCCGCGGATCACCAGGTCGCCCTTGAGCGGCACGCGCCGCGCGGCGGGGACGTCGATCATCCGCTCGCCGCGGAGGTACTGCCCCGTGAGCGAGTCCCGGCCCTCCCGCAGCAGGGCCTGCGGCGTGCCCTGGAAGATGACGCGGCCGCCGTGTTCGCCGGCGCCCGGCCCGAGGTCCACGACGTAATCGGCCGACCGGATCGTCTCTTCGTCGTGCTCGACGACGATCACCGTGTTGCCGAGGTCCCGCAGCCGCCCGAGCGTCGTGAGCAGCCGGCGGTTGTCGCGCTGGTGCAGGCCGATCGACGGCTCGTCCAGCACGTAGAGCACGCCGCGGAGGCTCGCGCCGATCTGCGTGGCCAGGCGGATGCGCTGCGCCTCCCCGCCCGAGAGCGTCGCCGCGCTGCGGCCGAGGGTGAGGTAGCCGACGCCGACGTCCGCGAGGAAACGCAGCCGCTCCGTGATCTCCCGGTGGACCCGCCCCGCGATCAGTTCCTCGCGCTCGGTGAGACGGTCCGCCTCGAACGCCGCGAGCGCGTCGGAGATGGGGAGCGCGACGACCTGCGGGATCGTGCGCCCCTTCACCTGCACGGCGCGGCTCTCGGGCTTCAGCCGGTCGCCCTGGCACGCGCTGCACGGGCGCAGGGACCGGTAGGGCTCGATGTCGGCCTGGTCCACCCAGGTTGCCTGCTCGTAACGCCGCCTCAGGTTCGGGATGATGCCCTCGAAGCCCTTCCCGTACGGGTCCTTCAGGCGAGCCGCCGCCGCCGCGCGGGCCGACCGCGCCGCGCCCGCCTTCGCGCCAGCCGCATCGCCCGCGGCGCTCCCCTCGCTGCCGCCTGCGCCGTTGCCGTTCGCCCGGCCCGCCGCTCCCGGCCCGTACAGAAGCAGGTCGCGCGCGCGTTTCGGCAGCCGGCCAAACGGCGCCGTGACGTCGATGCCGAAGTTGCGCCCCAGGGCCGCAACCGCCTCCCGCACCAGGTGCCGGTCTCCGGCTGCCCAGGGCGCGATCGCCCCGTCGGCCAGCGATCGCTCCGGGTCCGGCACGATGCGCGCCGGGTCGAAGTCCCACAGCGTCCCGAGCCCCTGGCACTCCGGGCACCCGCCGTGCGCGGAGTTGAACGAGAACGCGCGGGGCGTCAGCTCCGGGATGCTGAGGCCGCAGCTCACGCACGCCAGTTTCCGTGAGAACAGGCGGTCGCCGCCGTCCAGGCTGTTGACGAGCACCACGTCGCCAGCCAGGCCGAACGCGATTTCGATGGATTCCGTCAGCCGGCGCTCGGCGCCAGGCCGGATGACGAGGCGGTCGACGACGATCTCGATGTTGTGGTTGCGGCGGCGATCGAGGGGAATTTCGTCCTCGAGGGCGCGCAACTCGCCGTCCACCCGCGCCCTCAGGAAGCCCCGCTGGCGCCACGCGGCCAGATCCTTCTTGAACTCCCCCTTCCGGCCCCGCACGACCGGGGCGAGGACGTTGACGCGGGAGTCGTGCGGGTTCCCCATCACCTGCGCCACGATCTGCTCGGTCGTCTGCGAGGTGATGGCGAGGCCGCACTGCGGGCAGTGCGCCACCCCGATGTTCGCGAAGAGCAGGCGCAGGTAGTCGTAGATCTCGGTGACGGTGCCCACCGTCGATCGCGGGTTCGCGCCCGTCGTCTTCTGCTCGATGGAGAGCGCCGGCGAGAGGCCCTCGATCGAGTCGACGTCGGGCTTCTCCATCTGGTCGAGGAACTGCCGGGCGTACGCGGAGAGCGACTCGACGTAGCGCCGCTGCCCCTCGGCGTAAATGGTGTCGAAAGCGAGCGACGACTTTCCGGATCCCGACAGCCCCGTGATGACCACGAGCTGGTTGCGCGGCAGGTCCACGTCGATGTTCTTCAGGTTGTGGACGCGCGCGCCGCGGATCGAGATGGTGCGATGGGTCACGGTGCTGTCAATTAGGGGCTTGGGGCTGGGCGCTGGGCGCTAGTCAGTCCGGCGTTTCTCATTCTGAATTCTGGATTCTGGCTTCGGGATTCGGCTTGCCTCGCCGTAGCTGGCCCGCAGGCCGCTCAGCGAAGGCGGGGATTCGAACCGGCAGCTCGGCTTCTCGCTTCCTGCCCCTTGTCCCATGCCCCTTGCCCCTGCAGCCCATTTCGGGCGCTGCCCAAATAGGAAATTCTACCATGCCGGAGCGCTATAATCGCCGCACCCGGCAGCGCCTGAGGGGGCTGGTCGGACCACCGGAAAGGGGCTCATGAGCCGATCCGTCGGGCGCAACGTCGCGCGCAAGGACGGCGCCGCGAAGGCCGCCGGCACCGCCATCTACGTCAACGACATGACGCGTCCCGGGATGCTCTACGGCCGCACGATCCGATCGACGATCCCCTGCGGCGATATCACGGGCATCCGCCTCGGCTTCGACGCGTCCGGATTCACCATCGTCGGCGCCCGGGACGTCCCGGGGCGCAACGTCGTGTCTCTCGTCACCGACGACCAGCCGTGCCTGGCGGACGGCGTGGTCCGCCACGTCGCGGAGCCCATCCTGCTGCTGGCGCACGAAGACCCGGAGCGCCTGATCGAGGCCGAGGTCGCGATCGACTACCGGCCTGCCGCAGCCGTGCTCGACGCGGCCCAGTCCTCCCGGGTGTTCAAGACGGTCTCGATCGCGAAGGGTGACCTCGCCGAAGGGTTCCGCCTCGCCGGCCTCGTCGTCGAAGGCGAGTACCGCACCGGGCACCAGGAACACCTCTACATCGAGACGAACGGCGTGCTCGCGGTGCCCGAAGACGGCGGTGTCACGGTCTACGGCTCCATGCAATGCCCGTACTACGTGCACCGCGCCCTCACCGTGCTGCTCGGACTCCCGGCCGGCAAGGTGCGCGTGGTGCAGGCCGAGACGGGCGGCGCCTTCGGCGGCAAGGAGGACTATCCATCGATCATCGCCGGCCACGCCGCGCTGCTCGCGCTGAAGTCGGGCCGGCCCGTGAAGCTCGTGTACGACCGGGCGGAGGACCTGCTCGCCACGACGAAGCGCCACCCGTCGGTCGTGCGCCATCGCACGGGCGTGACGCGTGACGGCCGGATCACTGCGATGGACGTCGACGTGACGCTCGACGGCGGCGCGTACTGCACGCTGAGCCCCGTGGTCCTGTCGCGCGGCTGCCTGCACGCCACCGGCCCCTACCGGTGCGACCACGTGCGGGTGAACGGCCGGGCCGTCATGACGAACACGCCGCCGAACGGCGCGTTCCGGGGCTTCGGCGCGCCCCAGACCCTCTTCGCCGCCGAGGTGCACGTGGATCGCATCGCCGAGTCGCTTGGCATGGGCCCCGTGCGCATCCGCGCGATCAACGCGCTCCGTCCCGGCGACACGACGGCGACCGGCCAGGCGCTCGGCCGCGACGCGGCGGCGCTCGACGTCCTGCGCGCGGCCGTCCGCCGCAGCGGCTTCGCCCGGAAGCGCCGCGCCTGCCGCGGCACGAACCGCGGGATCGGCCTCTCGCTCTTCTTCCACGGCGCCGGGTTCACCGGCAGCGGCGAAGTGCATTTGCAGTCGAAGGCCTCGCTCGAACTGACGCCGCGCGGCGCGCGCGTTCTGGTCTCCAGCACCGAGATGGGCCAGGGCCAGCGCACCGTGCACGCCCAGATCGTCGCCGACGCCCTCGGCATCCCGTACGACGCGGTGGAGGTCGCCGTGGCCGACACCGCCGCCGTGCCCGACAGCGGCCCGACCGTCGCGTCGCGCACGACGATGATCGTGGGCCGGCTGCTGCAGGCCTGCGCGGCCGAGATGAGGCAGACCATGGGCCGGCTCTCTCCTGCCGCCTACCTGAAGCGGCGCGGCCCGCTCGTCGTCACGAAACAGTACGAGCCGCCGCCCGGCCTGGAGTGGGACGACGAGACGTACCGGGGGTCGGCCTACGGATCGTTCGGCTGGGCGTGCGACGTGGTCGAGGTCGAGCGCGACCCGGTGACGGACGAGATCAGGCCGACCCGCGTCACCACGGCCCAGGAAGTCGGGCGCGCCATCCATCCGCTCGCCGTGCGCGGGCAGATCGAGGGGGGCACCGTTCAGGGACTCGGATACGCCCTCACCGAGGACGTCGTGATGCGGGACGGGGCGATGGCGAACGCGCAGTTCACGAACTACGTCGTGCCGACCACCCTCGACACGCCGCCCATGGACGTCGTCATTCTGGAAAGGCCGTACGCGTACGGGCCGTTCGGGGCCAAGGGGGTCGGTGAGATGCCGTTCGACGGCGTCGCGCCGGCGGTCGTCAACGCGATCCGCAGCCTCGGGGTCGATTTGCGGGAGATCCCTGCCACGCCGGAGCGGGTCATGGGGGCGCCCGGCATCAGGGGCGAAGGCCAAGGGGCAAGGGGCAAGGCGGGACACCGATGAACGCCTCGATCCGCCCCATCGCCTTCACGTTGAACGGGCGGCGCGTGTCGCTGCGCGTGCACCCGATGAAGCGCCTGCTCGACGTCCTGCGCGAGGACTGCGCCCTCACGGGCACCAAGGAGGGCTGCGGCGAAGGCGAGTGCGGGGCGTGCACCGTCCTCCTCGACGGAAAGGCCGTCAACTCGTGCCTCGTGCCCGTGGCTCAGGCGGCGGGCTCGAAGGTGGTCACCATCGAGGGCCTCCGGGGCCGCCACCCGCTGCAGCGGGCCTTCGCGGAACTCGGCGGAACGCAGTGCGGCATCTGCACCCCGGGCATGATCCTGGCGGCAATCGCTCTCGGCCCCCGCCCGACGCTGGACGAGGTGCGCACCGGGCTGGCGGGCAACATCTGCCGGTGCACGGGGTACGAGGGGATCTACAGGGCAATTCAGAAGTCAGGAGTCAGAAGTCAGAAGACAGAAGCCAGAATTCAGAATTCAGAAGCCAGAATTCAGAAGAGGGAACGGAGTCGCGCTGACGAGCCCCGCCTGTCTCGCCGAAGCCGGCCGCCTGGCCGTTTGGCGAAGGCGGAAGCCCCGAATCCCGAATCCCGGATCCCGAAGCCCAAGTCCCGGGGCCCGAAGCCGCGTCCGGGGAGGCGGAAGTGAGGACCCCCGTCTCCCGCCTGACTCTACTGCGGCCGCGATCGCTGCGCGAGGCGCTGCGCCTGCTGCGCGACGAGGGCCCGCTCACGCCCCTCGCAGGCGGCACGGATGTCTACGTGGGGTTGAACCTCGGGACGCTGCGTGACCGCCGGTTCCTCGATCTCCAGCGTCTGGATGCCCTTCGCGGCATCGGCCTGCGGGGCGGATCGCTCCGGATCGGCGCCCTCACGACGCACGCGGAACTGATGCGCTCGCCGCTCGTCCGACGCCGGGTGCCGATGCTGGCGGCTGCCGCGCGCGAGATCGGAGCGGTGCAGATCCAGAACCGCGGCACGCTCGGCGGCAACATCGCCAACGGCTCTCCCGCCGGCGATGCGCTGCCCGTCCTCGCCGCCGCCGGCGCCCTGGTGGAATTGCGGAACGCCGACTGGACGCGCAAGATCCCGTTCGTCGACTTCTTCATTGGGTACCGCGCGAGCCTGCGCAGGCCGGACGAGATCATCGCGGCGATCGAGATCCCGCCGGTCGAGGGCGCGCAGTGGTTCCGCAAGGTCGGCACGCGCGCCGCGCAGTCGATCTCGAAGGTGGTGATGGCGGGGGTGCGGGGCGAGCGCCCAGGCATCGCCTTCGGCAGCGTGGCCCCGACCGTGGTGCGCGCATGGCGCACCGAGGACGCCCTGGCGTCCGGCGCGCCCATCGGCGACGCGCAGCGCATCCTGCAGGAAGAGATCAGCCCGATCGACGACATCCGCTCGACGGCCGCCTACCGCCGCCGCGTCGCCGCCCGCCTCCTCGAGGCCTTCTGGAGGGAGACCGCCTGACGCCCTCGGCTATTGCCGGGCCGCGAGCTTCTCGCGGGCCTTCGTGACGTCACGGTGGAAGACGAAGAGCTTGTCGGCGTTCTCCGACTTGTCGGTGAAATTCCAGGTTCGCCCTCCCCGCTGCTTCACCTTCAGCTCCTTCTTCAGGTAGTCGATCTCGAACGTCTCGAGGTCGCCGAAGCCCAGGGAGAAGGCATCCTTCTTGTTCGTGGTCTCGTAGCGAAGCCCGCTCACCGTGGCCAACAGTCGGCCCTGGCATGAGCCGCCGCCCCCGTGCTTGTGGACGACGGCAATCGAGGCGTTGAGCCTGACTTCCCTGAAGCGGAGCGTGACCGAGGTGTCGCCCGACTCGGCGATCTCGATCGCCTGCGCCAACCCGTCCTCGCCGGTCACCGACGCGTTGAGCTGGTGCGTTCCCGGGGCGACCTCCGTCGTCCGGAGCGGCGTCATGCCGACGAACTTGCGGTCCACGAAAACGGCCGCGCCCGGCACGTCGCTGTCGACGATGAGCACGGGCCCGGCGGGCTCTGGCGGCGGAGGCGCCTCGACGGGCGCCTCCCGCCGTGGCCGGGGCTTGCGCGCCGGGGCGGGCTCGGCCTCGGGTTCGGGCTCCGCGGGTTTCGGCGTCACGGCCGGGGCAGGGGTCTCCGCCTGTGCCTGCGGGGCCGGCGCGGGCTCGGGAGCAGACCGCATCAGCCGCGTCGCCACGACGGCAATCAGCCCGACCAGGATCAGCGCCGCGAGACCGATCAGCAGGAACTTCCCCGTCCCACCCGACCGCGGCTGGTCGTCCTCGTTGAACACCGACATCGTCGCGCCCTCCGCCGGACAGTATACGACCCCTGCGACCGTCGCGAGATCTGGGACTCCTGTGTCCGTACGCGAACCGTTCTGGCATCCGCGCTCCGGCCGCCGGCAATGGGTGACACTTTCCAATTCCAGCCGATGCGCCGGAAGTGGAGACTGTCACCAATTGGGAAAAGGAAAGTGTCACCAATTCCAGGGAGGGCGGTCATAATCTCGAGTCAGCACCTATGGCGATCACCACCCGACTCGGCCGCCTGCGCGCGGCGTGGCCCGTCTGGCTGACTGCGGTGTGCATCTTCGCCTGCGCCGTCGAAGTCGGCAGCCGGCAGGTCATCCGTCGTTCGCTGCTGCACGAGATGGCGGGGGCGCCGGCTCCGCCCGCGGGCGCCCTGATCGCCCTGGCCGGCGCCGCCGCCGCGGCATGCCTGCTCTGGCTGTGGCGCCGCCGCGAAGCCAGCGCCTCCAGGGCCGTCGCCCTGACGCTCGCCGTGCTGTTCGTGGCGGGATTGGCCGCCCAGCAGCGCCTCGGCGCGCGCCTCCAGAGCGACGGGTTCTTCTACTTCGCGTTCCTGCGATCGATCGTGTTCGACCGCGACGTGAACCTGGCGAACGACTACCCGCTCATCGGCATCGGCGGCCAGTGGGTCGCGACGCCGACCTCGACGGGGTACGCGCACACGGCCTGGTCGGTGGGCCCGGCCATCGCCTGGTCGCCGTTCTACGCGATCGGCCACGCGGGCGCCCGGTATCTGTCGGCCCGCGGAGTGGACGTCCACACCGACGGGTCGTCGTTCCCGTACCGCCAGTCGATCTGCGTCGCCGGCCTCTTCTACGGCCTTCTCGGCTTCTGGTTCTCGTTCCGCCTCGCGGCGCGCCACTTCACGGACGGCCTCGCCGCCCTGGCCGTGGCGGCCATGGGCTTCGGGTCCTTCATGCTCTGGTACCTCGTGAAGGAACCGACCATGTCGCACGCGACGTCGATGTGCGCCGTCGCGGCGTTCGTCTACGCCTGGGCGGCCACCCGCGGGACGCGCACGGCACGGCAATGGGCCGCGCTCGGGCTGCTCGGCGGCCTGATGCTGGCCATCCGCTGGCAGAACCTCGTCTTCATGATCTTCCCCGCGTGGGAGTCGCTCTCGGCTCTCGTTCACGAACCGGGCCGGACCGGCCGCCGGGAGACAGTCGCCCACGGCGCGATTTTCGCCGCCGCCGCGCTCGTCGCGTTCCTGCCCCAACTCCTCGCCTGGAACGCGATCTACGGCTCGCCGCTGGCCGTCTCGCCGATGTCGCCCCGGATGCTCTGGTTGAGCCCCGATCTCGTCGGCATGCTCTGGTCGTCCCGCAACGGGCTCTTCGCCACGTCGCCGATCACGTACCTCGCGGCCCTCGGCCTGGCGTGGTGGGCGTTCCGGGAGCGCGCGCACGGCCCGCTGGCGCTCGCCGCGTTCGGCGTGGCCGTCTACGTGAACGCGTCGGTCGAGGACTGGTGGGGCGGTGCCGCGTTCGGGCCGCGGCGGTTCGACGGCACGATTCCGCTGCTCGTCCTCGGCCTGGCGGCCGCCGTCGACGGCCTGCGGCGCGCGGTCGCGCGACGGCCGATGGCGGCGGTCGGCACGCTGCTCGGCGCCCTCGTGCTGTGGAACGTCACGGCGATGGCCTCGGCCGTCGCGGGCCGTTTCGGCGGAAGCGTGCCCCAGTCCTTCACGGACCTGTCCGTCGAGCAGGCGCGGACGGTGAACCGGTGGTTCGGCCACCCGTTCTCGTACCCGGCCAACCTGATCTACGCGCTCAAGGAGGGCGTCGCGCCCTACCGGTGGGACTACTTCGCGTTCCCGATGCTCGCCGACGCGAAGCGGCCCTACGGCCGCATCGACGTCGGCGGCGAGGACGGGTTCTACGTGACGGGCGGGTGGCACGCGCCCGAAACCGACGCCGAGGGCGCGACGTTCCGCTGGACCTCCGCCTCGGCGGAAGTGCTGCTGCCGCTCCACCACGCCGCGCCGGTCACGCTGCAGCTGCGCGTCCGCCCGTTCTCGCCGCCGGGCTCGTCGCCCGCCCTCGCCGTGCGCGTCAATGGCCGTGCCTACGGCCCGTTCCCCGTAACGTCCGGGTGGCAGCGCGTGGACTTCCCCACCGACGCGGAGGCGTGGCGGGCCGGCGTGAACCGCCTGCAACTCGTGTGGCCCGCCGCCGCGGTTCCAGCCCGGACCGGTGTTGGCAGCGACACCCGCGAACTGGGCGGCGCGGTGGATTACGTGCGGATCGAGGTGCCTCGGTAAGCGGCCGACATCGAGAGGCGCCGCCGCGAGCGGACCTCTCGCGCGGCCGGCTCCACCGCTTACTGAATCGAGATCGCCCCGGCCGGGGCGGTCGTGTCGGTCATGGCGAGGGGCGCCGCCTGCGTCGCGTAGTAGATGGTGTGATTCAGGTTCGTGCCGAACGCCTTGGTGCCGCCCCCGGGCGACGGCGTGGCCGTCGCGTAGTAGCCCTGCACCGCGGCGCCGGCCGCCAGGTTGTTGCAGGTCGGCGGCGCGTCGCCCGCCGCGCCCGTCGAGCTGGCCATCGTCACCTGGTAGCCGCTCTTGAAGACGTTGTTGCCGGTGCTGAGGTCCGGGCTGATGAACGCGGTCCCGCCCGGCGGCGGCGTCCCGAGGTTGGAGAGCGACGGCGAGTAGAACCCGTTCCCGCAGCTGGCCGCATACAGCGACTGCGCCGCGGTGATGGCGCGCAGGGAGGAGATGGCCGACGTCTCGTTGGCCGTCTGCCTGGAACGCACCAGCCCGGGCACCGCCACGGCCGCGATGACGCCGATGATCGCGACGACGATCAGGAGTTCGATGAGCGTGAACCCGCGTTGCTCGCGCATGATGACACCCCGGCCCGCCGTCCGGGCCACGGCCCGCCCGAGACCGGTGCGGCAGGCTCGCCCGTCCTCAACGATGCCCCTCCGGGGAGGGAATGTCAAGGCAGCGCGGGCCCGCCCTCTGCCCGCTTTCGGAGCACGCTGTGGCGCGCGCCGTACAGCAGGTACACCAGGATCCCCGCCGCCAGCCAGACGACGAAGCGGATCCACGTCACCACGGGCAGGTGCAGCATCAGGTAGAAGCACATCCCGATGGCGATGAGCGGCACCCACGGCACGAACGGCGTCCGGAACGGCCGCGGCCGGTCCGGGTCGGTCCGTCGCAGGACCAGGATGCCGACCGACACCAGCACGAACGCGAAGAGCGTCCCGATGTTGGTGAGCTCGACCACCTCGTTGATGTTCATGAACGTCGCGAACGCCGCCACCACGACGCCCGTGAGAATCGTGGTGACGTGCGGCGTGCGGTACCGCGGGTGGACCTTCGCGGCCCACTTCGGAAGCAGGCCGTCGCGCGCCATCGAGAAGAAGATCCGGGGCTGGCCCAGCTGGAAGACCAGCAGCACGCCGCTCGTGGCGCACACGGCGCCGAAGGCGATGATGCCGGACGCCCACGTGATGCCGTTGGCCGAGAACGCGGTGGCGAGCGGCTCGGCCGTGCCGAGCTGCCGCCACGGCAGCATCCCCGTCAGCACGATCGCGACGCCGATGTAGATGACGGTGCAGATGATCAGGCTCGCGATCATGCCGATCGGCATGTCGCGCTGGGGGTTCTTGGTCTCCTCGGCGGCAGTCGAGACCGCGTCGAAGCCGATGTAGGCGAAGAAGATGATCGCCGCGGCGCTCGAGATCCCCTTGAACCCGTTCGGCGCGAAGGGCACCCAGTTCGACGGCTCCACGTAGAAGGCGCCGACCACGCAGAAGAAGATCAGGATTGCCACGTTCGTCACGGTCAGGACGCTGGTGACCCACGCGCTCTCGCGGATGCCGATGACGAGCACCCACGTGATGGCCATGACGATCAGGAACGCCGGCAGGTTGAGGACGATCGGGATCCCGAGGACGTGCGGCGCCGCCGCGAACGCCTCCGCGGCGCGCGTGACGGCGATGCCCAGGCCGGCGACGTCGCCGCCGTGCACCTGCAGCGCCGCCACCTGCTCCGCGGCCTTCGCCGCCGTGTGGTAGTCGATGGCCAGCCAGCCGGGGATGCCGACGCCGAAGCCCGCGAGCAGCTCCCGGAAGTAGCCCGACCACGAGATCGCGACCGCGACGTTGCCGACGGCGTACTCCAGGATCAGGTCCCATCCGATGATCCAGGCCACCAGCTCGCCGAGCGTCGCGTACGCGTAGGTGTACGCCGACCCCGAGATGGGCACCATCGCGGCGAATTCGGCGTAGCACAGGGCCGCGAAGCCGCAGGCGATCGCCGTCAGCACGAACGACGCGATGATCGCCGGGCCCGCCCCGAGGTGCGTGCCGCCGCCGGCCGCCGCCGACCCGATCGTCGAGAAGATGCCGGCCCCCATGATGGCGCCGATTCCGAGCGCGGTCAGTTGCACGGGGCCCAGGGTCCGCGCCAGCTTGTGGCGGGAGGCCTCGCTGTCCCGCGTGATCTGATCGAGCGACTTCGTGGCGAAGAGGTGCTTCATGCGGGTCTCCAGGGGCGGAGGGCGACGTCGAGGCGGTAGACGGTATCGTTGGACGCGACGACCAGGCCGCCGCGCGGATCGAAGGCGGCACCGACCAGCGCCGGGGCCGACAGCACGAGCGCGCGGGGCGCGCCTTCCTGCACGCGGTACAGGCCGGCGCCGCCGGCGACGGCGTCCACCACGTAGAGCGCGCCGCCCGCGTCGACCGCCATGCCCTGCGGCCGCCCGAACCCGGTGCCGATCGCGCGCACCGTGCCCTGGCGGTCGACCCGGTACACGCTGTCGGAGGTCGCCATGGTCGGGGCCGTGACGTAGAGCGCGTCGCCCGGCCCTGCCGCGAGGTGGAACGCCGCGATGCTCGGCGGCAGCGACGCGAAGGGCACGACGCGCGAACCGGACCCGATGCGGAAGACCGTGCCGCTGCGGTCGCCGACGAACATCGTGCCGTCGGATCCGAACGCGATGCCGCACGCCGTGCCCAGCTCCCGGGCGACCACCTCGGTCTCCCCCGTCGCCGACGCCCGGTACACGCAGCCGTCGAGCCGGCTGGTCACGTGCAGCGCCCCGCGGGCGTCGAAGGCCATCGAGGTGGCGTTGGCGATGCCGGTGAGGAACGGCGTCTTCTCGCCGTCGTCCGCGACGCGGAACACCGACACCGGCACGCGCTGCCCGCGTGTGCCGCTGAACGTCACGTACAGCGTGCCGTCGGGCCCGAAGGCGGGGCTGTCCACCTGGTGCACGCCGGTGACGAGCGGCGCTCCGACGTCGAGGCCGGCCGCGCCCTCGGCGCCGTCCACCGTGACGGCGTGCCGCCCCCGCGCAAGGCCGTCGGGCACTTCGATCGAGAGACGCGCGCCCGACGCCATCACGACGCGGGCCGGCAGGCCCCCCACGCGGACCACGGGCACCCCGCCTCCGCCCGCGTAGAGCCCCGACCCGCGCACGGCGAGGCGCGCGCCGGGAAGGGCCCACGGGGGCTGGACGGATGCGACGCGGGCTGGCGGGATGTCAGGCACGGATCAGCAGCGGCGGCACCACCCCTACTCGTCGTCGAGCTCGACGTTCCAGTAGAGGTAGTCGCGCCAGCTCTCGGGCGCGTGACGGAGGCCGATCGTGATCCGCAACGCCGGGGCCGACTCGGGGCGCCTCGGCTGGCGGATGAGGCGCATGCCGGCCCCGGCCGGCGTCCGGCCGCCCTTCTTCCGGTTGCAGGCCACGCAGCAGGTGACGATGTTCTCCCAGTCCTTGGTGCCGCCCTGGGCGACCGGCACCACGTGGTCGAACGTCAACTCGCCGCCCGGCAGCCGATGCCCGCAATACTGGCAGGTGTGCTCGTCGCGCGCGTAGATGTTCGCCCGGGAGAACGGGACGTAGTCGAAGCGGTGCTTGATCCGGACGTAACGGAGGAGCCGGATGACCGACGGCAGCTTGATCGTGAACGAAACGCTCCGGATGTCGCGGTCGTAGACGGAGATCACCTCGACCTTGCCCTGGCAGAGCAGCGTGACGGCCTTCTGCCAATGCACGACTTTGAGGGGCTCGAACGAGGCGTTGAGGAGGAGCGTTTGCTCCATTCGCGCATTCTACAACAGACGCGGCGGCAGCCGGCTGTTGCCCCGCGGGCCGGAGACCGATAGCGTGGGCAGGATGGATGCCTGGAGGGGTGGATGGGCGGCGCTGGCCGTGCTCGCGTGCGCGGCCGCCGCCGGAGGATGCGCGGCGCGGGAGCCCCGCGTCACGGTGCTGCCGCCGCGCGGCGGCCCGGCGGACGAACGTGCGGCGCCGGCGGTTCCCTCGCCCGCGGCCCGCCCCGACCACACCGGCAACGCCGTCGCGGGCGGCGCCGACGGCGCGATGATCGCGCAGACCGCCGAAACCATGCTCGGGGCGCCCTACCGTGACGGGGGCGCGCTGCCCGACGGCTTCGATTGCAGCGGGCTCGTCACCTGGGCGTTCGCGCGCCATGGCGTGGCGGTGCCGCGAGACGTCCGCCGCCAGGCGGCCGCCGGCGTCCCGGTCGAGCGCGGCGGCATCCTGCCCGGAGACCTGCTGTTCTTCGCCACCACCGGGTCCGGCCCGACGCACGTCGCCATCGCGACGGACGGCGGCCGCTTCGTTCACGCCCCGAAGAGCGGCGCCGTCGTGCGGGTCGAGTCGCTGGCGTCGGCCTACTGGTCCTCGCGCCTGATCGCGATCCGCCGCCTCTGGGGCCGGGCGGCGGACTTCGAGATCTGACCCCAGTTCTGGCCCCGGTTCTAGCTGAACTGACGCTTCTCGAGGTCGGCTTCGGTGTACACGCGCCGGGCGGGGCGCCTGGGCACCGGCACGATCTGCGCGACCCGCGGCGCGCGCGGCTGCGTGGGCAGCCTCTCCCGGTACCGCTGCGGAAACGAGGGGTACCCCTTGAAGACCGTCCCGACGACGCCCCCGTAGCGGCGCGTCAGGCCGTCGAAATCGTACGCCAGGAACTCGACGGCGGACGGGTCCGGCCCGGTTCCGAGATACTCGCAGACGATGCGCTGGACCTCGCGGAAGAAGAGCGGCGTGTGGGTCAGCGCCGAGGGCCGGCCGTCGCCGTTCGCACCCCGCCTGATGCCGCCCTCGTGCGGATCGACGTGATACAACTCGTGCACGATCGTGTCGAGCTTCGCGATCCACTCGCGGCCGCGCTCGTAGACCCTGGCCTTGTGCGTGTCCTTCAGCGCCTGGTCGCAGAAGCGCGGCAGCGCGATCGACACGAGGTGCGAGATGCGCCTCGTCCCGATCCGGACTTCGGGCGACCGCGTGACGAACCACTCCGACCGCCTCGCCACCGCGCCCGTGCGCCGGTCCCGCCAGTAGTAGTAGGCCGGCTCGCTGTCGGGCACGAGCAGCGAATGGCAGGTGGCGAAGGGGCCGTGCGCGCCGGTCCGGCCCGGACGCGCGAACACCAGCACCTTCCGCACGTCGATGTGCGACAGCGCCGGCACCCGGGCCACGACGTCCTCCATGAGAAGGCGGATGCGATCCGTGTAGTCGATCATGCCGAGCACGCGCTCCAGGGGCGGCGTGGCGGTCGCCCCGTGGCGCGCCGATCGACTGTCTCGGCGCGGGAGGAGGCGGGCTTTAGCGCGGCCCTTCCGGGCGGCTCGGGCGAGGGCCGCCCTCCGCCGTGCTATGCTGGTTCCGGGTACTCTCACCCACAGCGATTCGTCGCCCGGCTGCCCCCCTTGGCCGATGGCCTCACAGGTGTGTCAGCGCGCGAGCGACACCCGGAGGCCGCCATGTCCCTGCACGCCAGGCGTCTGCTCCCCGCCGTCGTCGTTGCCGCCGCCCTGATCGGCGGGGCCTCTGCCCACGCCCAGATCGGCGGGTTCCTCAAGAAGAAGCTCCCGAAGCTCCCCATTCCCGCCGCGTCGGCGCCGGCCCCGGCCGTGAACGAGCGGCCGAAGTACTGCGCGGCGATCACCGACGAAGTCCTGGACCGCTTCCTGAAGGCGCTCGAGACCGAGAACGCGGCCGTCGCGCGGGAAGAGGAGGCCAAACGGCGCCTCAACGCCGCGGCGCGCAACGCCGCCGAGATGATGACCATGGAGGGGATGGAGAAGTTCGAAGCGTGCAAGGAAGCCGCGATCGCGAAGGATCCGCGCACGAAAGAGCGGGACCGCCTCCGGGGCCTCGCCGACGCCGCGGCCCGCAAGGTCGAGACCCGCAAGTACCAGGAGTTCTCGGCTCAGGCCGACGACCTCGACGACCTGATCGACGCCGCTGCCGAACAGGCGTGCGGCGGCGGCCCAAAGGCGGTGCTGGCGTCCGCGGGCGAGCGGGCCGACACGCAGGCCGCGGCCGCGGCCATGATGGACGACGCCGGCGATGCCGGCGAGCAGGGCCGGAAGGCCGGCGGCTTCACCGAGCAGGAATACGCCAGGCTCAAGGAATGCGTCATCGGGCACCTGGCCACGCCGGATACGACGCCGACGACGCCTGAGGCCGCGGAGGCCATCGACAAGCGCGCGGCCGACCTCGAGAAGGCCTTGCCGGTCAAATGAGGACGCTCGCTGGCTGTTTCGCCGTGCTGCTGGCGGCGGTGTCGGCGCCGGCGGCCCGCCCGTCCCGGGCCCTCGCGCTCCCCGGCGTGACCTGGCACGAGTCGGCGCCGGGCTTCGAGCGAGCGGAGTTCGAGTTGCCCGGCGCGAACGGCGGCTGGCGCACGCGCGTCGTGGCCGTCCGGATCGACCCGGCCCGGTTCCGGTTTCGCCTGAGCGCGCGCGTTCGGGACGCGCGGCCGGGCTGGACCGTCGATCGCGCTCCCGACTCCGCGGTCCTGGCCGTGAACGCCGGCCAGTTCTCCGGCCTGTCGCCCTGGGGTTGGGTGGTCATGGACGGCCGCGAAATCCGGCCGCCCGGCCACGGTCCGCTCTCGACGGCCGTGGCGTGGGACACAGCCGGGCGCGTGCGCTGGCTGGCCCCCTCCGAGATCGGCGCCGAGCGAGGCGCCGGACGGACGGCGGAGGCCATCCAGTCCTACCCGACGTTGATCGACGAGCGCGGCAGGGTGCCCCGGCAGATTCGTGAACCGGGACTGGGCGTCGACACGGAACACCGCGACGCGCGGCTCGCCATCGGCGCGCTCGCCGACGGCCGCCTGATCGTCGCGATCACCCGCTTCAGCGGGTTCGGGCCCGTGAGCCCCGCCCTCCCGCTCGGGTTGACGATCGGCGAGACGGCCGACGTCATGCTCGGGCTGGGGTGCCGGCGCGCCGTGTCGCTCGACGGGGGGATTTCCGCGCAGTTGCTCGTGCGGGAAGGCGGCCGCACACTGGCCTGGCGCGGATGGCGGCCGGTGCCGCTGGGCCTCGTCGCGGAACCGGCCTTCGAATCCGGCGACTGAGGCGACCCCGCCCGCTCCGTTACCGGCACACGGGCTGGATGCCGAAGCCGTCCATCTGCAGCCCGACCTTCTCCACGGACTGGGCATGCGTGCATCCGTTGATCCGGTACCGCAGGTACTCCTGGATCCAGACGACGTCGCCTTCCTCGTCCACGTAGGTCTTCACGGCCGCGCGGCCGAGGTCGTTCCTGTAGATGTCCTCGAGCGACTGCCGGAACGCGTACGTCTCGTTGCGCGGGGGAAACGAGACGACGGGCGCGGACACGGCGGTCCCGCAGGCGCCCACCACGCCGCCGCCGGCAACCTGCACCCGCACGCGCCCGACCGCGCTGTCGTGCCCGCAGGCATTGAGCCGGTACCGCAGGTATTCCTGCACCCACACCACCGAGCCTTCGACGTCGGCGTAAGAGGCGACGGCCGGGCGGCCCAGCCCGTCGCGGTACTTCGTTTCCAGCCAGGCACGGAACTCGTAGGTCTCGTCCCGAGGCGGGAACGCGATCGCCTCGCCGGCCAGGCCGCCGCCGGCTGCCGGCGTCCCGTAGAGCGCCATCGCGCCCTGGATGTCGTCCACCGCGAGCGCGTCGAGGTCGCCGATCTTGCTGTTCATGAGCGCGCGCACGGTCTGGCCGTTCTCGTCCGGGTGTCCGAGGCCGAGCACGTGCCCGAGTTCGTGCGCCGCGACGCGCCGGAGGTCGTACACGCGGGCCTTCGACTCGCCCCGGTAGGAATCCCACTTCTGCCCGGAGTTGAACGTGATGTCGGCCTCCGTGATCCGGCCCAGCCGCTGCCACCACGTCGTCACCGCGAGGGTACTCGTCTCGAACGCGTAGCCGTAGGCGTCGGTCCCGAAGAAGATGTCGTTGCGGCCGTTCTGCTTGCCCTGCGCGTAGGCGGAGTCCGGCACGGCGGCGAGCCGGATCCCCCCGAGCGCGACGTTCCAGGCGTCGATGGCCGCCGACGCGGAGCAGGCCCAGTCCGCGCATCCGTCGGTCAGCGCCGGCGACGCCCCGAGCTGCAGGTGGATCGGGACGATGCTGCCGAGCGGCCAGGAGGGGCCGTTCAGGTAGTACGACCTGACGGCCGTCGCGGAGGCGGCAACCAGGAGGATCGAGAGCAGGGCCGCGCGCCTCATCACGGCCTCCCTACCTCGCGACCCGCTGCCGGCCGACTTCGCGCTCGATCTCGGCGGCGAACGCGCCCAGCGTGAGCGCCTGCACCGACGTGACGCGCGCGGGCGCCTTCGCCGCGCCGATGTCACCGACGGCCGCGAGCGGCTCGAAGCCGGACCGCGCCACCGAGCGTCGGCCCGTCCCGGGATCTTCGAGCACGCGGAACCGGCCGTGCGTCATGCCGACCACCGGGCACATCGCGCGCCCCCTGTCGTCCACGAACAGCACGTCCTCGTCGCCCACGCGGAACCTCGGCATGCCGGCCACGACGAGACGGTCCTCTCCGACCCTTCCCCCCAGGAACTCGAGCACCGTCTGGCCGCCCAGTTCGCCCTTCAGCACGCGCTCCACCCGGAAGGTGACGCGCGTCACGATGGCATCGCCGGAACCCGTGCCGGCCCCCGCGCCGGCCCACCGCGACTCGACGCCAATCGTCTCGCCGACGAACACCGTCCGCGAGCGGGCGACGAGTTCGGCGAACGTCGGCGCGATCACCGTGGACGCAGACGCCGCGGCGGCCGCCCACACGACGACGACGGCGCCGGCCGCCCACCGGAGCGCCGATCGGAAGGGCCTCACGACGGGCCTCCTGACTGGCCCGGCAAGGCCGGGCGCGTGGCGGGCGCCGGCGTTTCCACGGGGCCCATGCGCTGCAGGATCACCTGCTGCCGCTGCAACAGGTACTTCGAGGGCCGGGCCGGATTGGATCGCCGCGGGCTGGGAATCGCCGCCGCCATCAGCGCGGCCTCGCCCGGCCCGATTTCGGCGGCCGACTTCTGGAAGTAGGCGCGCGACGCCGCTTCGGCGCCGTAGATGCCGTCGCCCCACTCGATCACGTTCAGGTACAGCTCGAAGATCCGGCGCTTGGAGAGCTCCGCCTCGAGACGGCGGGCGATCAGCCACTCTTCCGCCTTGCGGAACGGGTTCTTCGACGGCGACAGGTAGAGGTTCTTCGCGAGCTGCTGCGTGATCGTGCTGCCGCCGCGCGCGAACCGCCCTTCTTTCAAGTCCTTCTCCAGCGACTTCTGCAGTTCGTCGAAGTCGATGCCTTCGTGCGAGAAGAATGCCGCGTCCTCGGACACGAGCACGGCGCGCTTCAAGCTCGCCGAGATCCTCCCGGACGGAACCCACCTGTGGACCTTGCGGGGTTTTTTGCCCGCCTCGACCGCCTGCCTCGCCCTCAGGTCCATGAACGCCGTCGTCGCGGGGTTCACCGTTCTCAGCGGCCGGACGTCGGGCAGCGCGAGATAGAAGTAACCCGCGACGGCGAAGGCCGCCACCGCCGCCGCCGCTGTCCACCGCAGGAGACGCTTCCCCACCGTCGCCTAGTCACCCGGGGTGACGATCTTGATGCGCCGCCCCGCGGGAGGCCGGCTGTTCGGCTCGAACCCGTTGACGATGGCGAGTTCCCCTGCAGGAATCAGGCCACCCGTGCGCTCCGCGATGCCCTGCCACGTGTCGCCGTTCCGGGTCGTGGTGAACGCGAGGCGCCTGGGCTTGATGCGTGCCATCTCGGCCTCGTTCGCCGGCGTGAACGACCGGATGGTCTGGGCGAAGTACGGCTGCGCCTGGCGGAACCGCGCCTCGCTTGCCATCCCGGCCAGCACGAAGATGTGCCCGGCGTGGCTGATGTGCGCGGCTTCCACGCCGACCACGGCACCTTCCTGGGTCTGCCCGGCGTACACCCCGTGGTAGGCCGGCAATCCGCCGCCGAGGCGCACGGACCCGCCGCTGACGCGGTTGAACCCCGACTTCGACATCGACGTGACCGCCACCTCCTCGAGCGACGCGCCTGACGGGTTCTGCGCCAGCTGCAGCATGATGACCACGTCGTCCACGTTCTGGGGCGCCGACACCACCTGCTGCTTCCCGTTCTGGAACCGCCAGCCCTCGGGGAAGGTCATCGTGAACCGCATGTCCGGGTGCACGAACTCGCGCCCGCGCATGAACCCCTCGCGCGGGTTCTCGCCGTACATGATCCCGTTCACGCGCTGCCAGTACGCGTCGCGGTTCACGGCCCACTCGGACGCCGGGCGCTCCACCTCCAGCGCCCGCACCGTCTCGGAGAGCTTGGTGATGCGATCCGCCGGCTGCGGGTGCGTGGACAGCCAGTTCGGCACGCCGCGGCTGTCGCTCTCGCCGCTGATGCGCCCCAGCGTCGACAGCACGCCCTCCATCCCGGACGGCGCCCAGCCGGTTTTGGCGGCGTAGCCCGTCCCCAGGCGGTCCGCCCGCAATTCCTGGTCGCGGCTGTACTTCAGGAGCGCCAGGCTGAGCCCCGCCTCGACGGCGCCCATGTAGGGCCGCGCCTTCGGCACGAAGATGCTCGTGAGCACCATGCCGATCGTCGCCGTGGTCGATCGCGTGTAGGCCGCCGCCGAGTCGCGCGCGGTCACGTGGCCGATCTCGTGGCCGAGCACGCCAGCCATCTCGGCCTCGGTGTCGAGGTGCGCCAGCAGGCCGCGGGTGATGTAGATGTAGCCGCCCGGGAGCGCGAAGGCGTTCGCGGCCGCCGCGTCCACGACGGCGAAGTGCCAGGGCAGGGCGGGCCGTTCCGACACCTTTGCCAGGCGCTGGCCGACGGTGTCGACGTACTGCTGCAGAGCCTGGTCCGGGTAGACGCCCATCTCGGCGCGGATCTCGGGGTCGGACTGCTGGCCGAGCTGGATCTCCTGCGCTTCGCTCATGAAGTTCAGCTCGCGCTGGCCCGTCACGGGATTCGTGGCGCAGGCCTGGACGACGAGCGCGGCAGCGGCAAGGACGGGAATGAATCGCTTCATGACACCTCCCGGAGGGCTGGGGCTATTCTAAGGCGGGATTCGGGATTCGGGATTCGGGATTCGGGGTTCGGGGTTCGGGGTTCGGGGTGCGACAGCGAGACGACGTTCCCTCTTCTGGATTCTGAATTCTGACTTCTGACTCCTGACTCCTGAATTCTGAACGCTGTCTCGCCGTCCATGCCGGCTCGAGCCAGTCGCCGACGAGGCGCTTGCGCGACTCGGCGTCGAGGCCCGCCATCTCGGCCTGCACGAGCGTGAGGTAGGCCATCGCGACCGGATGGAGGGACCCGGTCCGCCGCACGTCCCACTCGGCCCGGTCGCCTTTCGTCGTGATGCCCTCACGGTAGCTCGCGCGCAGCAGGAGCGGGCCCATCCCCGCCATCACGACCGTCGCGTCGGCCAGGTCCTCGTCTTCCGCATCGGCGGCCGGCACCCCGGACCCGGGCCTTTCCAGCACGATGTGCGCGAACTCGTGGGCCAGGATGCTGAAGATCTGCTCGTCGTCTTCACGGTGCCGCGACGCCACCTCGACGACGGCGGCATCGTCGATCATGCGGACACGGCCGGCGGTGCGGCTGTCGAGGCGGGAGAAGCGGACCTTCATGCTGGAAAGCCGGACCCCGAGGCGCTGGCTGACCAGGGCTGCGGCCCGTTCGATGAAGTCCTGGCGGTCGTGGGCGACGAACGGAAGGCGGTCGAGCGGGGCCTGCCGCGCGATGGCCGGGTCGCGGAACGCGCGGGCGGCCGTGCGGGCGAACGCGTCGAGGCGCGGGCGCTCGGCCCTGAGGTCGTAGGCGCGGACGAGCGCGTCGCGGCGGCGCTGCAGGTCCGCGCGCGCCTGGTCGAGCGGCGACGCCTGCGGAGCCAGGCAGGCCACGAGCGCGAGCAAGGCGCCGGCGCGCATGCCGGAATCTTACTTCGCCGCGAGCGCCTCGAGCGCGGCGGCCGTGCCGGCGCCTGGCGGGACGTCCGCCCCCTGCGCGCGCAGCGCCGATTCGAACGCCCCGAGGAACAGCAGGATGGCGGCCGGCGTCGAACTGGCGCCCATCAGGCCGACGCGCCAGATCCGGCCCGCGAGGGGGCCCAGGCCCGCGCCAATCTCGATGTCGAACTGCCGCAGCAACTGGCGCCTCGCGGCCGCCTCGTCCACGCCGTCAGGCACGCGGATCGCGTTCAGCGTCCAGAGACGCTCCCCGCCGGGCGGCAGGAGCGACAGGCCCATGGCGCCGACGCCGGCCGCGAGCACGCGGTGGTGCCGCTCGTGCCGCGCCCAGCGCGCCTCCAGGCCCTCTTCTTCGATCATCACGAGCGCCTCACGCATCGCGTAGAGCAGCGACGCGCAGATCGTGTGATGGTACTTCCGGCGCACCCAGTAGTCCTCGAGCAAGCCGAGGTCGAACGAGAAGCTGCGGGCCTTCCCGCGGCGCGCGAGGGCGGCCGGCGAAAACGCGATCGGCGCGACGCCGGACGGCGCTCCGACGCACTTCTGCGCGCAACTGTAGACGGCGTCGAGGCCCCAGGCCTCCATGTCGAGGGGGTGGCCTCCGAGCGACGTCACCGCGTCCACGATCGTCAGGGCGCCGTGCTCGCGGGCGATGGCCGCGACGTCGGCCACCGGGTTCAGGACCCCGGTCGAGGTTTCGGCGTGCACGATGGTGACGATGTCCGCGGGAGCCGCAGCCAGGGCGCGGCGGACCGCGCCGGGATCGACCGCCCGGCCCCATTCGAACGGCAGCCGCGTGACCGCGCCGCCGTGACGTTCGCACATGGCGGCCAGGCGGTCGGCGAAGTAGCCTCCTGCCAGAGACAGCACGCGCGTGCCCTCGCCGACGAGGTTGGCGACGGCCGTCTCCATCGCCGACGTGCCCGTGCCCGACACCGCGAAGCAGAACGAGCCCGCCGGCGCGCGGAACGTCGCGGCCAGGAGTCCGCGCAGCTCGTCCATCATCGCCATCAGGTCCGGGTCGAGATGGCTGAGGACCGGCGCGGCCATCGCCCGCATGACGCGCGGCGCGACCAGGCTCGGGCCGGGGCCAAGAAGGATGCGTTCACGCTCGGGCAAGGGGATCATGGAGGACCTCACAGACAGAAGTCAGAATCCAGAACTAAGAATCCAGAAGAGGGGACGGAGTCTCGCTGACGGGCCTCGGCTCCCGAACCCCGAGTCCCGAACCCCGAATCCCGAGTCCCGGGCAACTACCCTATGACTTCCTCATACAGTCGCCGAATTCCCTCTCGCGCCTGCGTCGAGAGCGGCCGGAGCGGCGCGCGCACCTCCCCGCCCGTGTACCCCGCCATGTCCATCGCGGCCTTGAGGCCCGGGATGCCGTGCTCGCGCGTCACCGCCACCGCCAGCGGCGTGATCCGCTGCTGCAGCAGCCGCGCCTCGTCGTGCCTGCCGGCCAGCGCCAGATCGTACAACGCCACGCAGAGGTCCGGCACGACGTTCGCCACCGCGACGATGGCGCCCTCCGCGCCGACGAGGAGCGACGGGTAAATCGTCGCCGCGGAGCCGACGAGGAGCGTGAAGCAGTCCTCCACGCGCGCGATCGTGCCGGCCACCTGCGCGACGTCGCCGTTCGAGTCCTTCATCCCGGCGACGTTCGGATACGCCGACAGGGCCGCCACGGTATCCGGCGTCAGGTTGATCCCCGTCACGGCGGTGTTGTTGTAGAGCAGCACGGGCACGGGCGACGCGTCCGCGACGGCGCGGTAGTAGTCGGCGAGCGCGTCCTGCGTCATCCGGCTCTTGAAGAAGAACGGCGTGAGCACCAGGGCCGCGTCGGCGCCCGCCTTCGCCGCCCGCCGCGTCGCCGCGATGGTGGCGCGGGTAGACTGCCGTCCCGTACCGACGAGGAGCACCCGGTCGCCGGGCACGCCTTCGCGCACGGTCGCGACGATGCGCTCGGCCTCGTCCTCGTCGATCAGGGCAGCCTCACCGTTGGTGCCGAGGGCCAGCAGGCCGCGGAGGCCGGTCGTCATCCAGCGGCTCACGTTGCGCCGCAGGGCGGCGTCGTCAACCTCGCCGTCCTTGAACGGCGTGGCGATGGGCGGATAGATGCCGGGGAGGGTCATGGCAAGGGGAAGAATACAGGAGTCAGGAGTCAGAATTC
>CAZBIP010000029.1:9471-23893 GCA_964491885.1 uncultured Vicinamibacterales bacterium | reverse complement strand
ATCTGGATGGGCACGCTCTGCACGAGGCCGGCCGCCTCCGAGCTGACCCTGGCCTGGTCCAGCGAGAGCAGCGTGCCGGACAGATCCACCTGCCGCTGGACCGACACGCGCTCGACCTTGGCCGCCACGACGCTCACCGCGTCGCGGGGGCCGCCGCGGCCGCCGCCAGGCCCGCCCGGGCCGTTGGAGGACCCGCCGCACGCGGCGCTCCCTCCGGCGAGGAGCAGGGCGAGCCCGATCAGAGTTCCGACGGGGGCGAGGACGCGCGAGGATGTGACACGCTGCATGTGATTGGATTTCCGCAATGGGGTCTCAGGTCCGGCACCCGGCGGACTGCGTCTCGTCCCGGACGGCGGACGGACTCCGCGCGCCCGGCAAGCGGGTGCCACTAAGTCAATTACGACGCCGGCGGCGTTCCGCTTACAGGCGGCGAGCAGAAAGCGAAGCGCGGCCGCTTCTTGTAGAATACCCGCGCCGGGCCGGGCGGGCCTGTCCGGGGCGGGCAGTCTGTCCGGCCGGTCGTGCAGGGGCGCCGGAAAGGGAGGAATGCGTGGACAAGTGGACCAGGCGGCAGTGGCTGGGCGCGGGGATTGCTTCGGTCGCGCTCCCGGGGCTCGGGGCCGGGACCGCGCGCGCGGACCAGGCGCGCACGCCGGCGGCGGCACCGCCGCTCCCGATCGATCAGTTCGTGCCGAAGAGCATGCTGCACGTTCCCGAGACCAGCGTACCGCGGGGCCGCGTCCCGGTCATCGACGCCCACGTGCACCTGGGCTGGACGAGGCCCGCCGCGTCGGCTTCGGCCGCCCCCGCCATGTCGTTTCTCGCGGAACCGGCCGACCTGCTCGCGGTGATGGACCGCAAGCACGTGCAGACGCTCGTCAACCTGACCGGCGGCTACGGCGGCGGCCTCGCCGAGACCATCGGCCGCTACGACAAGGCCCACCCGGGGCGGTTCCTGAGCTTCGTCGAGCCCTGGTTCGGCCGTCTCAACGAACCGGGCTACCCGGCGTTCCAGGCCGACGAACTCGGCCGGGCCCGCGCCGCCGGCGCCAGGGGCCTGAAGGTCAGCAAGACGCTCGGCCTCTACCTGCGCGAGCGCGGGCGAACCGGGCCGCTCGTAAAGGTCGACGACCCCCGCTTCGACCCGATGTGGGAGGCCTGCGCGTCGCTGGGCCTGCCCGTCGCCATCCACGTGGCCGACCCCGAAGCGTTCTTCCTGCCCATCGATCGCTTCAACGAGCGGTACGAGGAACTCAACGCCCACCCGGACTGGTCGTTCCACGGCGGGGACTTCCCCGCCTTCCGTGATCTGATCGAGGCGTTCTACCGCGTCGTGGCGCGCCACCCGAAGACGCAGTTCATCGCCGTCCACGTGGGGTTGAACGCCGAGAATCTGGCGTCCGTGTCGGCGTACATGGATCGCTACCCCAACGTGCACGTGGACCTGGCGGCGCGCATCGGCGAGCTCGGGCGGCAGCCGCGCGCGGCGCGCGCGTTCTTCGAGCGGCACCAGGACCGGATCCTCTTCGGCACCGACGCCGTGCCGAACGGGTTCGAGACTCCGCAGCAGGTGTTCGGCGAGGCGCTTTACGAGATCTACTTCCGGTTCCTCGAGACGGAAGACGAGTACTTCGACTACGCGCCGGCGCCGGTGCCCCCGCAGGGCCGGTGGCGGATCTACGGCGTCGGCCTGCCGGAGGGCATCCTCCGCAAGGTCTACCGGGACAACGCGTCCCGGCTGCTCGGATTGGGCTGATTGGCCGCGGGCGGAACTCGGCGTTTCCCGGGGGTTCGCATGACCATCGTCAGTCTCGACGCGATCGAGGGCCGCCGGTTCCCGGCTGGCAGGCGCACGAAGCACATCGTCGGCGGGCTGTCGCCGATCCAGTCGGAGCATTTCGCGCTGGGCCTGGTGACGCTCGACCCGCACGGCGGCCAGGTGCCCTGGCACAACCAGGACCAGCAGGAAGTGTATTTCGTCGTGGAAGGCACGGGCGAGATGTGCCTGGGATCGGAGCGGACGACCCTCGGCACCGGCCAGGCCGTCGTCATCCCGCCGGGCGTCTACCACCAGATGACGAACGTCGGCCCGGCGCCGCTGCGCCTGCTGTACTGCTACGGGCCCGCCGGCGACGTCGCGCACTGGCGGCAGGAGCTCGACGGGACGCTGCCGCGCGCCGGCGTGGATGCCCCGCCGCTCCCGGACGGGGCTCGGGACCAGCGCGCGTAGACCAGGAGGTACCAGCCGTGGCCAGCCGACGGATCGGCATCGTCATGAACGGCGTCACCGGCCGCATGGGGGCGAACCAGCACCTGATACGGTCGCTTCTGGCCATCCGCCGGGAGGGCGGGATCCCGCTCCCCGACGGAACCGTCCTCGACCCCGCGCCGCTCCTCGTGGGCCGCAACGCGGCCAAGCTCGAAGCCCTGGCCTCTCAGGCAGGCGGCCTGCCCTGGACGTGCGACCTCGACGCCGCCCTCGCGGACGCGTCGTACGAGGTGTATTTCGACGCGCAAACCACGGACCGGCGCGCCGCGGCCGTCCGGCGCGCGATCGCCTCCGGCAAGCACGTGTACTGCGAGAAGCCCGCCGCTGCCACGATGGCCGAGGCGCTCGAGCTGTACCACCTCGCCCGGCGCGCGGGCGTCAGGCACGGCGTCGTCCAGGACAAACTCTGGCTCCCCGGGATTCGCGCGCTGAAGCGCCTGATCGAGGAAGGGTTCTTCGGGCGGATCCTCTCGGTCCGCGGGGAGTTCGGCTACTGGGTGTTCGAGGGCGACACGACGCCGTCGCAGCGGCCGTCCTGGAACTACCGGCTCGAGTCCGGCGGCGGGATCATCCGCGACATGTTCGCCCATTGGCGGTACGTGCTCGACGACCTGTTCGGCCGCGTGACCGCCGTCCTGTGCCTCGGCGCGACACACGTGGAGCGGCGGTGGGACGAGGCCGGCCAGCCGTACGACTGCACGGCCGACGACGCCGCGTACGCGGTCCTCGAGGTCGAGGGCGGGATCGTCGCGCAGTTCAACTCGTCGTGGTGCGTGCGGGTGCGGAGGGACGACCTGCTGACGATCCAGGTTGACGGGACCAGAGGGTCCGCCGTCGCCGGCCTCAGGCGATGCTGGATCCAGCCCGCGTCGGCGACGCCTCGGCCGGTCTGGAATCCCGACGTCGACACCGGGGCCGATTACCGGTCCGACTGGACCCCGGCACCGCCGGCGCCCGACGCGGGCAACGCGTTCAGGGCGGAGTGGGAGTTGTTCCTGCGTCACGTCGCCGGCGGCGGTCCCTTCCCATGGGATCTGCTCGCCGGCGCGAGGGGCGTCCAACTGGCGGAACTCGCCATCGAGTCCTGGCGCGCCAGAACGTGGATGACGGTCCCGCCGCTGGAAGAAGCCGGGGCCGGACGGTAGTTGTCTCTACTTGAAGATCTTCAGGACCTTCAGGATCCAGATCAGCACGGCCGCGCCGATCACGGCCAGAATGAAGCTGACAATCCCGCCGCCGCCGAGGTTCAGCTTCGTGGAGATCCAGCCGCCGATGAGCGCGCCAACCACGCCAACCACGACGTTGGCGATGATGCCCATCTGCGCGTTGGTCTTCATGACGATGCTGGCGAGCCAGCCGATGATGCCGCCGACCACCAACCAGAGGATGAAGCTCATGGTGCCTCCTTGCTGCCCCGGCCGGACGCGGGCGCGGGGAAGTCGCGCATAGGATGACCGATCCGCACCGGCGATTCAAGCGAACGGCCGTGAAAAGGCGTAATATCGAGTCATGCCTCTCTCGATCGACACGCTCGCCAGCCTGGGGCTCGGGCTGGGCCTGGCCGCGGCGTGCGGCTTCAGGGTCTTCGTCCCGCTGCTCGTCGTGAGCGTCGGCGCCCACTTCGGCTACGTGCCGCTCGCCGCCGGGTGGCAGTGGATGGGATCCACGCCAGCGATGCTCGCCTTCGCGTGCGCGACGGCCTTCGAAGTCCTGGGGTACTACATTCCCTGGGTGGACCACGCCCTGGACACGGTGGCGGCCCCGGCGGCCGTGGCGGCGGGCGTCGTGACGAGCGCCTCCGTGCTCGCCGACCTGCCGCCGCTCCTGCGCTGGACGGCCGTCATCATCGGCGGCGGCGGCCTCGCGGCCCTCGTGCAGGGATCCACGTCCGCCGTGCGGGCGGCGTCTACCCTCACGACCGGCGGGCTGGGCAACCCGGTCGTGGCGACGGCCGAACTGGCCGGATCCTCCGTCGCGAGCGTGGTGTCCGTGCTCTTCCCGCTGCTCGCGCTCTTCGGCGTGGCGCTGACGGTCGTGCTCGCCATCGTCGTCATCCGGCGCGTCGGGCGCCGCAAGCGCGCCACTGGCACGCTGTCGCCGGCGGGCCCGGCGGCCTGAGCCGCCCGTCATTCGCCCGTCGTCCGTTCGGGCCCTCAGGCCAGGGCGTCGATGATCGCGTTCAGCGTCGGGCTCGGGCGCATCGCCGCCGCCACCTTCGCCGGGTCCGGGTGGTAGTAGCCCCCGATGTCCACCGGCCGGCCCTGCGCGCCGATCAGTTCGGCGTTGATGGCGGGCTCGGCCGCCTTCAACTGCGCCGCCACGGGGGCGAAGCGGGCCTTCAGGCCCTCGTCCTTCGCCTGGCCCGCGAGCGCCTCGGCCCAGTACATCGCCAGGTAGAAGTGGCTGCCGCGGTTGTCGATCTGCCCCACCTTGCGCGCCGGCGACTTGTTGGCGTCCAGGAACCTGCCGATGGCCTCGTCCAGCGTGTCGGCGAGCAGCGCCGCCTTCGGATTGCCCGACGCGGCGCCGATGTGCTCCAGCGACGCCGCCAGCGCGGAGAACTCCCCGAGGGAGTCCCACCGCAGGTACCCTTCCTTCTGGAACTGCTGGACGTGCTTCGGCGCGGACCCGCCGGCGCCCGTCTCGAACAGCCCGCCCCCGGCGAGCAGCGGCACGATCGACAGCATCTTCGCCGACGTGCCGATTTCGAGGATCGGGAACAGGTCCGTCAGGTAGTCGCGCAGCACGTTGCCCGTGACGGAGATCGTGTCCTTCCCCTTGCGGATGCGCTCGAGGGAGATCGTCATCGCGTCGACGGGAGCCAGAATCCGGATGTCGAGCCCCGCCGTGTCGTGCTCCTTGAGGTACGCCTCGACCTTGGCGATGATCTGGCGGTCGTGAGCCCGGTTGCGGTCGAGCCAGAAGACGGCCGGCGCGCCGGTCGCCCGCGCGCGACGCACGGCCAGCTTCACCCAGTCCCGGACGGCCACGTCCCTGGTCTGGCAGGATCTGAAGATGTCGCCCTCCTCCACCGGCTGGGACAGCAGCGTCTCGCCCGTCGCGACGTCCACGACGCGGATGGCGCCGGCGCCCGGGGCGACGAAGGTCTTGTCGTGCGACCCGTACTCCTCGGCCTTCTGGGCCATCAGGCCGACGTTCGGCACCGAGCCCATGGTCGCCGGGTCGAGCGCGCCGTGGGCCCGGCAGTTCTCCACGATCGTCTTGTAGGCGGTGGCGTAGCAGCGGTCGGGAATGAGCGCCTTCGTCTCGTGGAGCGCGCCGTCGGGTCCCCACATCTTTCCCGACTCGCGGATGACGACCGGCATCGAGGCGTCGACGATGATGTCGCTGGGCACGTGGAGGTTCGTGATCCCGCGGTCGGAGTCGACCATGGCCAGCATGGGGCGCTCCGCGTAGGCGGCCCTGACGTCAGCCTCGATCGCCGCCCGCTCGGCCTCGGGCAGCCCCTGGATCTTGGCAAGGAGGTCGCCCAGGCCGTTGTTCGGGTTCACCCCGAGCGCCTTGAAGGTCGCGGCGTGCTTCTCGAACACGCCCTTGAAGAAGACGCTGACCGCATGGCCGAACATCACCGGGTCCGACACCTTCATCATGGTCGCCTTGAGGTGCAGCGAGAGCAGCAGGCCGCGCGCCTTGGCGTCCGCCATCTGCTCGTCGTAGAAGCGGCGGAGCGCCGCCACGTGCATGACCGCCGTGTCGAGGATTTCGCCCGCGAGCAGAGCCAGGGGCTTTCTCAGGCTGGTCACGGCGCCCCCGGGCGTCACGAACTCGTAGCGCACCTCCGTCGCCGTCGCGAGCGTGAGCGACGTTTCGCTGCCGTAGAAGTCGCCTCCGGTCATGTGCGCCACGTGGGCCGCCGAGTCCGGCGCCCAGGCGCCGAGTTTGTGCGGGTGCGCCCGCGAGAAGGCTTTCACCGACAGCGGCGAGCGGCGGTCCGAGTTCCCCTCGCGGAGGACGGGATTGACCGCGCTGCCGAGCACCTTCGCATAGCGGGCCTGGATCTCCCGCTCCGCGTCGCTCGCCGGGGCCTCCGGGTAGTCAGGCAGATCGAACCCCTGCGCCCGCAACTCCCTGACCGCGTCCTTGAGCTGCGGGACCGAGGCCGAGACGTTCGGCAGCTTCACGATGTTCGCGTCGGGCTGCCCGGTCAGCGCACCGAGCCAGGCGAGGTCGTCCGGCGTCCGCTGCGACTCGGTCAGACGTTCCGGGAATGCGGCCAGGATGCGGCCGGCGAGGGAGATGTCCCGGGTCTCGACCTCGACGCCGGTCCCCTTGGTGAACGCCTTCACGATGGGCAACAGCGAAGAGGTCGCGAGCGCCGGCGCCTCGTCCGTCTGCGTCCAGATGATCGTCGAAGCCGTCGTGTCCATGCGTGCCCCTCCAGATCGCCGGCCATCCCGCCGGCCGGCGGACGTGCGGAAGAACGCCAGTATAGTGCCGTCCGGGACGCTTTGGGCCGCCGACCGGCGCCAGGCCCGATGGTTCGGCGTGCGGGTGGTGTACCATGACGGAGACAGCCCTCGAGTAGATGGAGGAATCATGAGTGTCATTCGACCCGTCGCCACCGAGCGCCGCGACTTCCTGAAGAAGGCCGGGCTCGGCGTCGCCGCCGCCGGGACCCTGCTTTCGGAGTCCCTGTCGGGGCAGAGTTCCGTCAGCCGCCAACTCTCGGAGACCGAGAAGCTCTCGCGCCTCGCGATGACGTGCTGGCCGCAGCGCCACCTGTTCAAGACCTACGGGAGCGGGCGCACGGTCAACGCCGAAACCGCCGGCCTGCGCAAGAAGTACGGCGAGATCACGATGCACGACCTGCCGAAGTGGACGAAGGACCTCTTCCCGGGCATTTACCATCTCGACCTGTGGTCGGACGTGTTCGGCGATCCCGCTGAATCGGCCCAGTACGCCGAGACGACGGTGGATCGCGACGGCAAGCCGTTCACGGTCCGTCGCTGGGACCCGGCCGCGCCGGCGTCGAAGAAGTGGGTCGAGAAGCTGGCGTCCATCATCGCGAACGAGAAGTTCGTGTGCCAGCACGTGTCGAACAACGCGCCGCAGTTCCTCGCGGACCCCGACGACACGAAGCGCAAGGAAGGCATCCGGGTCGCGAAGCTCTGGATGGACGCGTCGGCGGTGCTCGGGGCCAAGACGATGCGGTGCAACACGGGCATCACCGGCGCGCGGATCATGCCCGAGGCGGAAGCCCACTCGACCGGGTACCCGAAGAACGAGAAGATCGTGCTCTACCTGAGGAAGTGCATCGACTCCTTCCGGGAACTGGCGGAATACGGGGAGAAGGTCGGCGTCAAGATCACCATCGAGAACCACTGGGGCCTGTGCGCCAACCCGATGAACATCCGGATCATCATGGACGAGGTGAACCACCCCTATTGCGAGTGCACGCCGGACTTCTGCAACTGGGAGAACGAGTACCACCTCTTCCACGGCCTCGAGGCGGTGATGCCGTACACGCACACCCACGTGCACGCCAAGTACTGGGACCGCTGGAAGACGCCCGAGAAGGACTGGAACGACGTGCGACGCAGCGTGCGCATCCTGAACGCGCACCGCTTCAAGGGGACGATCGCCCTCGAGTGGGAGAACGGCCCGATGGACGGCATCGAAGGGACGAAGTGGCTGATGAAGGAAGTCCTGGCGGCGCTGTAGAACTCGGGATTCTGGACTCGGGGCTCGGCTTGCCGCGCCGAAGCCGGCCGGCAGGCCGTTTGGCGGAGGCGGGGCTTCGAGTTGAAGAAGAAACGCCCGGGCTGGCCTTGCGGCCGGCCCGGGCGTCTTGTTCTGCCCCTTGGCCTTACTTCGCCGGCGGCGTGTCGACCGGCTTCTGGCCCGCGAAGATGCGATCCAGGCGCGCCACGACGTCCTTCAGGTAGGCCGCGTCGCCGCCGCTGATCTCGGTCGTCACCCAGCCCGAATACTTGACGTCGGTGAGCGCCGCCCGGATGGCCGGCCAGTCCGCGTCACCGTTCCCCAGGTTCACCCACGAGAACTGGCCCTTCCCGCGGTCCAGCTTGAAGTCCTTGACGTGGACCTTGGCGATCCGCGACCCGAGCGCCCGCGTCCAGTCCTGCGGGAACCCGTAGAACAGCATGTTGCCCATGTCGAGATACGCCTTCACCCAGGGCGAGGCGAACTCGTCGACGTACCTGGCCATCTCGAGGGGGCTGAGCAGGAACTTGTTCCAGACGTTCTCCATCGCGATGACGACCTTCAAGTCCTGCGCGAGGGGCAGGATGCGCTCCCTGACGACCTTCTGCGAGCGCGTCCACGCGTCCTTGTAGGAGGTGTCGGCGGCGACGACGCCGGGCACGAGCAGGACGCTGTCCGCCCCCCACAGCTTCGCGTTGCGCAGCGACGTCTCCATGCCGGCGACGCTCTTGTTGATGACCTCCGGGTCCGCGCTCGACAGCGGGAACCGCCAGTGATCGGCGTTCATCACGCCGTGGATCTTGAGGCCGGTCTTCTCGGAGGCCTCCTTGATCTCGGCCGCCACCGCCGCGTCGGTGATGGTGCCGATCTCGATGCCCTCGAAGCCCACCTCGAGCGCCAGCTTGAACTTGTCCAGGTATCCCAGTTCCCGCGGGAGCATGCTGACGTAGACCGCCTTCTTCAGGACGCCCGCCGCCGGGGCCGCCGCCGCGGACACCGTGTTCGGCCGGAACGCCGCCAGGACCGATGCCGCCGCCGTCATCTCGAGAAACCCGCGCCGATCGATCGTTCTCATGAATCCCTCCCTCGCCGGGCAGCGTACTCGGTTGTCGGCCCCGACTCAAGCCCCTGGAGACGCCGTACCGGTATAGAATCTCAGAGGAGCACCCGGGCGCCCGGTCCCCGCAGGGTCGCTTGCCACGTCGGAACCGCCCCCGCCGGAGACCGAAGCCAATTGAAGGAGAGGGAGTAATGAGCGAGCCCAGAGACACGAAGGTCACACGCCGCGAATTTGTGGGCGTGGCCGCCGCCGCCACCGCCGGCTTCACCATCCTGAAGCCCAGCACCGTCTTCGGCACCCAGGCCAACTCGGCGGTCCGCCTCGGCCTGCTCGGCTGCGGCGGGCGCGGGACGGCCGTGACGCGGTCGTTCCTCCAGAACACCAGCGCGATCGTCACCGCTGCCGCCGACATCTTCCCGGACCAGCTGGACCGCGGCAAGGCGGCCCTCGACGTCGTCAGCGCGAAATTCGGGAAGCCGGCGGTCGCCCACACGTTCAAGGGCGCGGGCGCCTGCCAGCAGATCCTCGCCTGCAAGGAGATCGACGCGATCTACATCGCGACGCCGCCGTACTTCCACCCGGCCCAGCTCGAGGCGGCCGTGGCCGCCGGCAAGCACGTGTACCTCGAGAAGCCTGTCGGCGTCGACGTCCCGGGCTGCAAGAAAGCCATGGCCGTCGGCGAGAAGGCGAAGGGCAAGCTGAGCCTGGCGGTCGGGTTCCAGATCCGGTACGCGTCGCCGTACGTGCTCCTGGAGAAGCGGCTCCGCGAAGGCCACATCGGCAAGCCGGTGTCGGGGCAGATCCACTACTTCGCGTCCAACATCAACAAGCCGCCCTTCTCGGACAAGTCGGCGGACGAGCGGCGCCTCAGGAACTGGATTTGGGAGCGGAGCCTCTCGGGCGACATCATCGTCGAGCAGAACTGCCACATCGTGGACTGCACCAACTGGCTACTCGCCGGACACCCCGTCAAGGCGTACGGCACCACGGGCCGCGTGGGCCGCACCGACCCGGGCGACTGCTCCAGCCACTACAACTGCGTGTTCACGTACCCGAACGACGTCCACGTGAGCTTCGCCTCGACGCAGTACGGCAAGGCCGCGTGGGGCGTGGGCATGCAGTACTACGGGACGCTGGGCATCGCCGAGGCGCGGTACGACGCCCCGGTGCGCATCTCCGGGCAGACCACCTGGGAGTACCCCGGGCTCGGCCGCCCCGAAGCCGTGGATCAGCAGGCGGCGGTCACGGGCCAGTTCCGCGGCGCACTGGATGACGCCGACGCCAACAAGCAGAACGCGTTCATCGGCAGCATCGTCACCGGCAACCTGCTCAACGAGGCCGTCATGGGCGCCGAGTCGACGCTGTCGTCGATCCTCGGCCGCACGGCCGCGCTGCTCGGCCGCGAAATGACGTGGGACGAACTGCTGAAGTCGAACGAAGTCTACGACCCGAAGATCAACTTCGCGCAGTTCGCCTAGAGACCGGAACGGGGTCAGACACCCACGCGGATGGTGTCTGACCCCGCTCAACACCGACGCTCGTCAGAAGCTCGAAGAGGACAACCCGCAGCGGTGGCTCCTCGCCTGCATTCAGAATTCTGACTTCTGACTTCTGACTTCTGTCTTCTGCCCCTCCCTACTTCCCCAGCGGCTCCAGGTCGATGCGCCGGAAGTAGATCTCCGCCCCTTCCGACTGGATCAGGATCTTCCCCTCCGTCAGGCTGGACCGGACGCCCTCGTTCACCACCTTCCCGTTCACGATGACCGTCACCCGGTCCCCGTCGGCGACGACCTCCATCCGCGTCCACTGTCCGTACGGGCTCTCGACGTCGTCCCGCCCCCGGAATCCGAGCGTGTCCTTCCAGTCGACGTCCCGGCCGTACCAGTTGATGCGGCCGCTCGCGAAGTCGCGCGGTTCCGCCTTCGGGTCGTACACCGGCTCGCCGTCGCGATCCGTGCCCGCCTTCGCCGCCATCCGGGGCTGGAGCCGCGTCCCGTCCTTCTCGAACCCCGCGACGAGAATGAAGTCGCCCACCCCGCCTTCGATGATCTGCGCCTCGACCGAGCGCATCCAGGCGCCGTTGAAGTCGCGGCCCGTATTGCCGTCGGCCCCCTGCGCGTGAATCAGGACCCCGCTGTCCCGGGCGGCGTTCTTCCGCTGCGCCCACGTCGCGAGCCCCCACCGGAACTCCACGATCAGCCGGTAGTCGCGGTAGGCCTCCCGGGAGACCAGCCCGCCCCACCGCTCGCCGCTGATGCGGATGGCCGGCGCGCCGTCCACCTGGTCCACGACGGTGAACACCCGCAGCGGGTCCTCGCGGTGCGTGTCGACGAGCCACGGATAGAACCCGCCGAACGTCTTGCCGTCGAAGAGGTGCACGACCCCGGCGGGCGCGGCCGCGGGCTGCGCGGACGCGCACGGGGCCAGGACGAGGAACGCGAAAAGCACAACTGACGAAGCGATGCGCATCGAAACCTCCGGCTCTCGGGTTCAGATTCTCAGGAACAGCTTCCGCCGGTACATCCAGAACAGGATGACCCAGTAGGAGGCCAGGACGAACGATCCCATCACGAACGGCTCGTACGCGGCGCCGAACGCCGTGAAGAAGCCGGCGCCGAGGTGGGTGCGGAACGACGACGCGAGGAAGTCCTCGAAGAGGTGGGCGATCATGTAAGCGGCGATGGAGTTCATGCCGATCACGATGAGCGGGAACGCCGGCCTGCGCCACCCTCTGAGATCCACGAGCGCGTAGAAGCCCGCGAGGATCAGGCAGCACCAGCCGCCGCTGAACAGCGTCCAGCTGGGCGTCCAGATGCGCTTGACCGACGGGCAGACGCCCGTGGCGTCCAGCACCCATCCGGCGGCGAGGCCGATGAGGCCGGCGGCCACGAGCCACGTCATCCGCTGGCGCGGCGTGCGGTCGCTCTTCATCACGCGCCCGGCGGCAAGGCCCAGGATCATGGTGCCCAGCGTCGGAATGAAGCTCAGCGTGGCGTAGCCGCCGCCGTTGTACCTGAACCAGCCGTCGGGCGGGAACAGGTTGAGGAACCAGCGGTCGAAGGCCCACGCGAGGTTCGTGTTCTTGTTCCAATGGGCCGCGAACCCCTGGTAGTTGTACGCCCAGTCAGGGTTCGCGCCGGCGGCCGCCCAGTCGAACCCCGGCCCCGGCAGCGGATACAGGGCGAAGGCCGCCCAGTAGCCCACGAGGATCGCCGCGAGCGCGATCCAGGCGTCGCGCGTCTTGCGGAAGCCCAGCAGGAACAGGATCGGGTAGCCCAGCCCGATCTGGGTCAGCGTGTCCTCGAACGTGAACCGCGTGACGTCGCGGTCGATGGAACGCAGGAAGATGCCGAGAGCCACGAGCACGAAGGCGCGCCAGAGGGCGTGGGCCGTCATGAACCCCTTCGACTGGCCGCGCGCCATCCTGCTGGCCATCGAGTACGGAACCGCCACGCCCACCATGAACGAGAAGGCCGGCTGGATGAGATCGTGGAGCGAGCAGCCCGCCCACGGCGCATGCGTCTGGTGGAACGCGAGGAATCCCCAGAACGCGCTGTCCGGCACGGCGGAGGCGACGGCCGCGAGGCGGAGCACCTCGGCCATCATCAGGAACATGACGAAACCGCGAAAGGTGTCGAGCGAGGCGAGGCGCGGAACGGCAGGCGGCGCCTGGACGGCGGGTATGCTCATGAGGCGGATGATATCGTGTCGGGCTATACTTCGCACAGACCCTGGGAGGTGCGCATGCGTTCGACCCGATCCGCCGTGCTTGCTGCCGTCTTCGCCCTCGGAGCCGCCATGGCCGCCTCGGCGCAGCCGCCGGCCGGCTTTGTGTCCCTGTTCAACGGCCAGGACTTCGCCGGGTGGAAGGTGCCGGCCGGTGACAACGGCCACTGGAAGATCGTCGACGGCGCCATCGACTACGACGCGCAAAGCGAGGCCGCCGGCGAGAAGTCCCTGTTCAGCGTCGGGGAGTACGGCGACTTCGTCCTGCGTCTCGAGTGGCGCCTCAAGGCCACGCCGTACGTCAATCCCAACGTGCCGATCATCCGCTTCGACGGCACCCACAAGAAGGACGCGGCCGGCAAGGAGATCCGCCTGGCCGTGCCCGACTCGGACTCCGGCGTCTACCTGCGCGGCTCGTCCAAGGCCCAGGTGAACATGTGGGCGTGGCCGATCGGATCCGGCGAGGTGTACGGCTATCGCACGGACGCCAAGATGCCGCCGGAGGTGCGGGCCGGCGTCACGCCGAAGGCCAACGCCGACAAGGACATCGGCGAGTGGAACGCGTTCGAGATCACGATGAAGGGCGACCGCCTGACGGTGGTGCTGAACGGCATCACGGTGATCGAGAGCGCGCAGCTGCCGGGCATCCCGGCGCGCGGCCCGATCGCCCTCCAGCATCACGGCCAGATGAAGAACGGCGTGTGGACCGGCCCGCCGTCCCTCGTGCAGTTCCGCCACATCGCCATCAAGGAGCTCAAGTAGCCTCCAGCGCCGGGCGCACCCGGAGAAGAGGAGTGGTCATGGATCGCCGCGAGTTCATCACGAAGAGTTCCGCCGCGTCTCTGCTCGCGTGTTTCCCGGCGTCCCTCGCCGGCATGGAACGCATCGTCGAACCGGGCACGCTCGAGCGCCGGGCGCTCGGCCGGACGGGCGAGCGGCTCTCGCTCATCGGCTTCGGCGGAATCGTCGTCAGGGACGCGACGCCGGAGCAGGCCTCGGCCCGCGTCGCCGAAGCGATCGATCACGGCGTCAATTACTTCGACGTGGCCCCCACCTACGGCGACGCGCAGGACACGCTCGGACCCGCCCTCGAGCCGTACCGCAAGGGGGTGTTCCTCGCGTGCAAGACGACCGAGCGCGGCAAGGCCGGATCGCAGCGCGAGCTGGACGAGTCGCTCCGGAAGCTGCGGACCGACCACGTCGACCTCTACCAGCTCCACGCCGTCAACACGCGCGAGGACGTCGATCGCATCTTCGCCGCGGACGGGGCGCTCGAGACGCTCGTCGCCGCGCGGAAGGCCGGGAAGGTCCGCTTCCTGGGCTTCTCCGCCCATACCGTGGAGGCGGCGCTCGCGCTCATCGGCCGGTTCGACTTCGACACGATCCTCTTCCCCACCAATTTCGCGACGTGGCACGCGGGCAGCTTCGGGCCCCAGGTGCTCGCCGCCGCGCGGGCGAAGCAGATGGGCATCCTGGCGCTGAAGGCCATGGCGAAGGGCCCGTGGCCCCAGGGCGCGAGGCGCGACCAGTTCCCGAAGTGCTGGTACGAACCGCTCTCGGACCCGGCGGACGCGCTCATGGGGCTGCGCTTCACGCTGTCGCACCCCGTCACGGCCGCGGTGCCGCCCGGAGACGAGAACCTGTTCAAGATGGCGCTGGGGCTCGGGCTCCGCTTCTCCCCGCTC
>CAZBIP010000029.1:0-9371 GCA_964491885.1 uncultured Vicinamibacterales bacterium | reverse complement strand
CCGTCGGCCACCCGGTCCCGGCGCTGCTGGGTCCACACCACGAACAGCGACGACCCGGGCCGGAACTCCCACCGGAAAATCGCGTTCGCTTTCAGCGACCGCAGGTTGAAGTCCGGCTTCGCGATGGAGAACGGGCCGGCCGCGCCGGCGCCGTCGGGATCGATGGTGAACCTCGCCCCCGCATCGTCGATGGTGCCGGCGTCGATCCCGTAGCGCACGAAGTCGAAGGTGCGCGGCGCGTACACCTCCTTGACCGCCCCGTAATCGGCCGCGGAGATGAGCGGCTGCAGGTACACCTGCAGCGACGTCCGCGGAGACACGACCAGGTTGATCCGCGTGGTCATCGACACCTGCGACTGGTCGAGCCCGGCGAAGACGTAGCGCGTGCCGAACGTGCGCGTCGCCAGCGGGTCGGGCACGGCCGCGAGGTACTGCGCCGCGACGATGTTGTGCGAGACGGAGGGCCCGGCGGTGACCGTGAGGGCCGGCGCCGGCCGCCAGACCATCTGCAGCTCCGACACGTGGGCCTCGGCCCCGTACTCGCGGTCCGTGTACGCGTACGCCGCCGAGAACGAGAGCCGCCGCCGCGTGTCGCTCGTCGTCGACAGGGTGACGCCGCGGTTGCCGGGCCGGATCACGGTCGGACCGCCCCGGGTCAGCTTGTCGTCCCAGACCCGCTGCGCGTACGAGAGTTGCACGCTCGAGCGCCAGAAGTTGCGGAACTGCACGCTGGCGGCGGTCTGCCAGCCGTCGCCCTGGCTCTCGTTGCCGTAGTTCCAGGTCCACCACTTCGAGACCCACCACGTCCGCTCGCGCGTCCAGCCGTCCGGCGTGAGCTTGCGCCACTGGACCATCGCGTGGGCGCCGGCACGGTCAGTCTGCGTCGAGTACCCGGCGTCGTTCACTTCGAGGCCCGGGCTCATCCCCCAGATGCCGACGTTGTACGTGAAGTTGCCGCTGTTGCGGTTGACGTTGGCCTGCCCGGTCCAGCCGGACATGCTGGTGGCGTCCGGGTGCAGCCTGACGTGCGGCGCATCCGGCCGCTGGTTGTACCGCTGCTCCGCCTTCTGCAGCCGCATGATCGCGGCCGCCGTGCCGTGCACCCAGGTGCCGGCGAGGCCCCCGTGCAGCACCCAGTTCCGCGAATGGTCGAGGAACACGTGGCCGTCGACGCCGAGCATCACGGCCCGGTCCGTGAGGATGGACTTCAGCGTCGGGTCGTCGAGGTCGCGCACGACCGACGTGCCGAGGACACCGATGCCGGCCCGGCGGCCCAGCTCGCGCTGGGCCCGGAAGACGGCGTAGTTCGTGAGCGGCTCCACCTCGGGCCGCGTCGTCGTCGCGCCGTCGGAGACGCGCGCCCGCTCCCGGCCCGTCACCGCCTCGAGCGCGCCGATCGTCCATCCGCTGGCGGTGCGGCCGACGAGCTTCGCCGCGCCCAGGATGGTCGTGTTCGCCGGCGAATCGACGAACGGCCCGCTCACCGCGAGCTCCGGCGCCCGCCCGATGCGCCGGCTGTAGAAGAGCGTCGGCTCGGGGCGGAAGAAGCCGCGCTGCTCGGCGGCGCCGCTCTTGCCGAAGTTGGTGAAGATGTTGGCGCCCTCGGTGAAGAACGGCCGCCGCTCCTCGAAGAACGTCTCGAACTGCGTCAGGTTCACGACCGCCGGATCGACCTCGACCTGGCCGAAGTCCGGGTTGATCGCGGCGTTCAGCGTCAGGCTGCTCGACACCCCGTACTTGAGGTCGAGGCCGCCCGACGCGAACCCGCGGGACCCGTCGTTGAAGGGCGAGCCATCGGAAGCAGGCTTGATGAACTCCCCCCGGCCGGTCACGTACGGCATCACCTGGAGCGTCGACGGCGGGTGGATGCCGGCGATGCCCTCGAGCCGCGCCATGCGGGACGCCAGGCCGGCCTCGTTCTTGGGCACGAGTTCCAGCCAGTCGGCCTCGTTGCGGCGCTGGATGATCCGCTGCACGTTGATGCCCCACGTGTAGCGGTCGGCCTGCGGGAACCGCAACTGGGACAGCGGGATGCGCATCTCGACCGTCCAGCCTGCGGGGCCGGCGACGACCGCCGACTCCCAGACCGCGTCCCACGTCGTGTCGAGATACGTGTCGTTGTAGATCAGGGCGTCGCGCTGTACGCCGGCGGCCGACACCGCGAACATGGCGCCGGTCAGCTTGTCGTTGTGCGCGTCCAGGTACAGGACGAAGCCGTCGGCTTCGACCGGCGCGTCCCGCCGCGACAACTGGCGCACGACGGCGCCCGCCTCGCGGTCGCGCAGGTCGCCCGCCACGTAGAGCGCGCGATCGTCGAACGCCACGCGCACGAGGGTGTCCTCGGTCGCGGGCGCCCCCTCCTCCGGGTCGCGCTGCAGGAGCCCGGAGACCGGGACCGTCTGGGCCCAGACGGCATCGTCGAGGCGCCCGTCGATCGCGGGCGGCGTCGCCGCGCGGACGGCCGTCACGACGCGGACGCTGGGCCCGCCCTGCGCGTGGGCGGGCAAGATCGACACCGACGACACGGCGAGCGCCGTCACAATCAGCGCGGCTGCGTGGCAGCGCATGGCACGAACTCCCTTACTGGGCCGCCGGGGTCGCGGCGAACGGCCACCGGTGCGTCCACCGGGACCAGGCGAAGAACGCCGCCACGCCGAGGAGCAGCGTGCCGAGGCCGAATGTGATGACCTCCCATCCGGAGGTGGCGAACAGGAAGGTCCAGCCGACCAGCGCCACCAGGTTCGGCAGCGGGTAGAGCCAGACCTTGAAGGGGCGCGGCATGTCCGGCGAGTGCCGGCGCAGCAGCGTCAGCGCGATGATCTGCCCGATGAACTGCACCAGGATCCGCGTGGTGATCAGCGCGTCGATGACCATGCCGAGCGACAGCGTGCTCGCCAGGATCGCGATCACGCCGATGAGGAGCAGCGACACGTGAGGAATGCGCTTCGTCGGGTGCAGGCGGGCAAAGACCTTGAAGAACGTCCCGTCCACCGCGGCCGCGTACGGGATCCGCGAGTAGCCCAGCAGCAGCGCGAACACCGACCCGAACGCGGTCCAGAGCACGAGCGCCGTGAACATCGTCGCGACGCGAGACCCGTAGACCCGCTCCATGAAGGTCGAGACGATGAAGTCGGACTCGGGGTGCGCGGCGGCCGGCACGAACTCCCGCCACGGGACGACGCCGAGGATCGACAGGTTGATCCCCATGTAGATCACGGCCACGGCCAGCACGCTGATCAGGATGGACCGGGGGATGACCCGGCCCGGCTCCCTGACCTCGTCGCCGATGTAGGCGACGCTGTAGTAGCCGAGGTAGTCGTAGATCCCCACGCGCGACGCCGCGCCCAGACCCATGAGGAAGCCGATGGAGAGCGAGAACCCGCCCTCCGGCACGTCGAACGCGAGCGCGGGATCGAAGTGCATGGCGCCGGTCACGATGACGGCGAGCGTCGTGAGCAGCGTGCCGACCCACAAACTGACCGTGAGCTTGCCGATGGATCCGATCTGCCGGTACAGCAGGGCGATGTTCACGGCGCCCACGACGATCGCCACGATGACCGCGCCGCTCTGCGTCAGGTCCGGCCACGCGTAGCGGAGATACCTCGAAAAGCCGATGTAGCCGGACGCGATTTCGAGCGGGCCGCTGAGAATGAACTGCCAGATGAACAGGAACGCGACCAGCCGGCCCCAGCGCTCGCGGCCGAACCCGTTGCGGAGGTAGCCGTACGACCCGCCCGACCCGGGCATGGCGGCGCTCAACTCGCTCCACACGAGCCCGTCCGCCACGACGACGATGAGCGCGGCGACCCAGCCGACGAGCGCCTGAGGCCCCCCGAGGGCCGTCATCAACAACGGGATCGTGATGAACGGCCCGATGCCGATCATGTTCGACATGTTCAGCGCCGTGGCCTGCAGCAGGCCGAAGCGCCGGACGAGCGTCGGCGGCTCGATGGGGGCGGGCGTCGGGGCCGGTGTCTCGGGCATCACGGGGTTACCGGGGCAGGAACGGGAAGAGCCGCAGGATCTCGGCCTGGTCCGGACGGCGGCCGTACTCGCAGATCTCGAACGCCTCCGCGTGCTGGACCTTCGCGCCGGCGTCGGCCCCGTAGTACTTCACGAGCGCCGCGCGCGTCGCCGGGCTGATCCGGCCGGCCCGCTGCTTCGCAAGCTGCTGCCGCCGCGCCACCGGGTCCTTCGGCACCTGGTCCAGCCGGCCCGCGTGCCACGCCAGCCATTCGTACACCTGCGAAACGTGGGCGTCGAGCATGTCGATCTTCTTCTCGAACGTGTCGTCGATCGACACCGCCACGTCGGGCGTGAACGGGTTCGGCTTCTGGAACCCGTCCTCGACGTACATGAACACGGGGTTGGTGCGGAGCGACGGCGTGTCGGGCGCGACGTTGGGCACCGTGACCATGTACGCCGCGTCCTGCAGGAGGATGCCGGTGTACCGATGGTCCGGGTGGTAGTCGTTCGTGCGCGGCCCCAGCACGAGGTCGGCCTTCCACTGCCGGATGAGCCGGATGACCTGCTCGCGCACCTTGAGGTCCGGCATGAGTTCCCCGTCGTGGTTGTCGAGGACGATGTACTCCACGCCGATCCGCCGGCCCGCTTCCTGCGCCTCGGCCCGGCGCCGCGCCCCGAGCGCGCCGCCACCCTCCGACTGGTGCCCGGCGTCGCCGTTGGTCATCGACACGAGCCGGACGCGATGCCCGGCAGCCGCCCACTTGGCCGCCGTGCCGCCGGCACGGATGTCGCAGTCGTCCGGGTGCGCGCCGAACACGATGATGTTGAGGGGCGCCGCCGATGCGGTGGCGGCGGCCTGTGGGACCGGGGCCGGACCGGCCAGCAGACCGGTACCAGCGGCGGCAAGTGCGAACACGAGTCCGGCAATCCACGAACGGCGATCGGCGCGCATGGGGAGTCCTCCTGTCGTGCCGGGCACGCGGGTCGGCGCGCGCCGGAGGGGCGGTTCAGGAATTCTATCCGGGATTCGCCCCCCTCCGCCACGCCACTCTCCGCCGGTGCCCGGCCGGAGGGCTCCGCCGTGGCTTCGAAGTTCCGCGGCCTTTGGCATAGACTGCAGCAGATGAGCGGCGCCGCGGCCACCTCGACGCACTTCACCTCCCTCGACCTCGCCGTCGTGGCGGTCTACTTCGTCGGCACCATGGTGGCGGGGTTCGCCTTCTCGCGCCGGAGCCGTTCCGTCGAGGGTTTCACGGCGGCCGGCCGCAGCCTGCCGGGCTGGTTGACCGGCCTGTCGATCCTCGGCACCTTCATCAGCAGCATCACCTTCCTCGCCCTTCCGGCCAAGGCGTACGCATCGAACTGGAACGCGTTCGTCTTCAGCCTGTCGATTCCCCTCGCGACGTGGATCGCCGTCAGGTGGTTCCTGCCCTTCTACCGGCGCGGCGCGCACCTGTCGGCGTACGAGCACCTCGAGGCGCGCTTCGGCCCGTGGGCGCGCGTGTACGCGAGCCTCTGCTACCTGCTGACCCAGCTCGCGCGCATGGGGACGGTGATGTACCTCATGGCGCTGCCCATGAGCGTCCTGCTGGGGTGGGACGTCCGCGCCATCATCCTCCTGACCGGCATCTCGGTCACCGTGTACGCCCTGGTCGGCGGCCTCGTCGCCGTCATCTACGCCGACGCCTTCCAGACGATGGTCCTCGTCGGCGGCGCGCTCGTGTGCGCGGCCGTCATAGTGGCCGCGCTGCCGGGCGGGGCGTCCGGGCACTTCGGCGTCGCGGCGGCGCACGACAAGTTCAGCCTTGGCAGCTTCGGCACCGGGCTGGCCGAGCCGACGTTCTGGGTGGTCCTGCTCTACGGCCTCGTCATCAACCTCCAGAACTTCGGCATCGATCAGAACTACGTTCAGCGCTACATCGCCTCCAGGTCGGATCGGGAGGCCCGCAAGAGCGTCTGGCTCGGCGGGCTGGCCTACGTCCCGCTCTCGGCCGCGTTCCTGTTCATCGGCACGGCGCTCTTCGCCTACTACGACGCGAGGCCGGGCGACCTGCCGCTCGCGTACCGCGGGCTCGAGAAGGCGGATTCGGTCTTCCCGTGGTTCATCGTGTCGGTGCTTCCCCCGGGGGTGACGGGCCTGCTCGTCGCCGCGATCTTCGCGGCCGCCATGAGCACCGTGTCGACCAGCCTGAATTCCTCGGCCACGATCATCCTGAACGACTACTACCGGCGGTACGTCGCGCCGGGCACCTCGGAGGCCCGCTCGCTCCGGCTGCTGCGCGGCACGACGATCGTCTGGGGCCTCGCGGGCACGGGCGCCGCGCTGGCGATGACGACGGTGCGAAGCGCCCTCGACGCCTGGTGGGCGCTCGCGGGGATCTTCGGCGGCGGCACCGTCGGGCTCTTCCTGCTGGGGTTCGTCTCGCGCCGCGCGGACAACCGGTCGGCGCTCGCCGGCGTCGGCGCGGGCCTCGCCCTGATCGTGTGGATGACGCTGTCGCCGCGAGGGTCCACCCTGCCTCCGGCGTGGCGCAGCCCGTTCCACGAGTTCCTCATCATCGTGTTCGGCACGGCCGCCGTGCTCGCCGTCGGGCTCGCGCTCGGGCGGCGCCGGACGGCTCAGCCCCCGACGGAGTTGGAGCCATGACCCTGCACCCCGCCCGCACCAGCGCCGCCGCGGCCCTTGCCGCCCTGGCGTGCTCCGCCCTGCTGTCCGCCATCGCGCCGGACGTGCATCCAGCCGTCAAGACGGCCGAGGTGCTGAACGACGGCGCGCCGTACCCGCAGTGTCACGCTTCCACGATCGTCGAATCCGGCCCGGGGCGCCTGATCGCCGCCTGGTTCGGGGGCACGCGAGAGAAGGCCCCTGACGTCGGCATCTGGGTGACCCGCTTCGAGGCCGGCGCCTGGACGCCGGCGGTCGAGGTCGCAAACGGCGTGCAGCCGGACGGGTCGCGCCACCCGACGTGGAACCCGGTCCTGTTCGCGCCTCCGGCCGGGCCCCTGATGCTCTTCTACAAGGTCGGGCCCTCGCCGCGTGAGTGGTGGGGCATGGTGATGACGTCGCCGGATGGAGGCAGGACGTGGGGGAAGGCGCGGCGCCTCGCGCACCCGGCCCTTGGCCCGATCAAAAACAAGCCCGTCATCCTGCCGGATGGATCGTGGCTGAGCCCTTCGAGTACCGAAAGCGCGACCGCCGGCTGGAATGCCCACTTCGAGCGATCGAAGAACCGCGGGCGGTCGTGGACGGTCGTGGGTCCCATCGACCGGGGGCCCTTTGGCCTCCAGTCGATCCAGCCGAGCGTGTTGTTCCACCGCGACGGGCGCCTCCAGGCCATCGCACGGACGCGGAACGGGGTGCTGGCCTCGACGTGGTCACGCGACAACGGCGCGACATGGAGCCCGATGGAGCCGGCGGGCTTGCCGAACCCCAATTCCGGCACGGACGCCGTCACCCTCCAGGACGGCCGCCACCTGCTGGTGTACAACCCGACGACCCCCCCGCCTGGTGCGTCCTCCGGTGGTCCTCGTTACCCCCTCGTGGTGGCGCTCTCGTCTGACGGCGTGAGTTGGAGGGACACCGTCGTCCTCGACGAACAGCCGATCCCCGATGGCTACGCCTACCCGGCCGTGATCCAGGCGTCGGACGGACTGGTGCACGTGACCTACACGTGGAACCGGCGGCGCATCAAGCACGTGGTTCTGGACCCGGGGGCGCTGGGGAAGTAGGCGCGGGAGGGCGGAAGGGGGAGACATCGGTCGCCCCGGGGGCAGACTTCCGCTCCCATCAAGACGCCCGGGCTCGCGGGATCTCGCTCAAAGGCGGCGCGGCTGCGCCAGCAACGTCACGGGCACCGTTCTTGCTGTCCTGACGACCAGTAACGGACGCGCCTTCCCCCGCGCAACGGCCGGAGCATCCTCCTCGGACCGAGCCTGGCGCGGACGGACGCGCAGCCCGTCTTCGCAGCCTTCGTTCTCGCCCTCGTCGCGATCACGCATCGCGGCACGAAGCGCCCGTCCATCCGTATGGTGGTGGACGGGCGCTTCGATCATTTCGGCCGGGACTCGAAGGCGGCGGTCCACTCGCGGATGCGCCGCTGGGCCTCGATGAGATCTCCCGTCGTCATCCGCGCGGCGACCTGGTCTCGGGCGGCGGCGAACTGCCCGCGGTCATCCGCCTGCTCCGCCCGGGAGGCGGCCAGGCTCAGCCAGCGGTACGCCTCGACGACGTCGCGCGGCACGCCCAGGCCCTGGGCGTACAGTTCGCCGAGATCGAACTGGGCGGATGCGTTGCCCTGCTCCGCCGCCTTGCGATACCAGGACGCCGCCTGGGCGTAGTCGCGCTCGAGGCCGCGCCCGTTCGCGTACGCGTACCCGAGGTTGGACTGGGCTCGCGCCTCGCCCTGTGCGGCCGCGCGCCGGTACCACGCCGCCGCCTGCGCCAGGTCACGGGGCACGCCCTTCCCGAGTTCATAGCACGCCCCGAGGTTCAACTGCGCCGTCGCATCGTCCTGCTCGGCGGCGCGCCGGTACCACGCGACGGCTTCGGGAAGGTTCTGAGCGACGCCGCGGCCGTGCTCGAACATGACGCCGAGCATGAACTGCGCGGCGGGCTTTCCCCGCTCGGCCGACTTGCGGAACCAGACGAGCGCCTGGGCCGCATCCCGCTCGACGCCTCGGCCGTTCGTGAGGGCCATGCCGAGCCGGAACTGCGCCGTCGCGTCGCCCTGGTCCGCGGCCTTCCGGAACCACGCCGCCGCTTCCGCGTCGTCCCGGGGCACGCCGTCGCCGGCCGCGTACAACAACCCGAGCTTCAGTTGCGCCGTCGGCTCGCCCTGGTCCGCCGCCCTGCGGTACCACGCCGCGGCCTGCGCGGCATCCCGGGGCACTCCCTGCCCCGACGCGTAACACCAGCCGAGGTTGAGCTGCGCCAGGGCGTTTCCCTGGTCGGCAGCCTTCCGGTACCAGGACGCGGCTTCGGCGTAATCCCGCGGGACGCCCTGACCGATCGCGTAGACGAGACCCAGATTCAACTGCGCCGTCGGATCGCCGGCGTCGGCGCGGACACGCAGCGCGCCGATCTTGTCGAGCGAGGAAGGGGCGGGCGCCTGGGGTTGCGGTGCCGGCTGCGGCCTCGCCGGCGCCTGTGCGGCACACGGCGGCACGAGCACGAGCATGGCCGCCGCGAGCGCCGCCGCTACTTTCATGGATCGCCTCCGCCGCCGGTTGACTGCCTCAGAGTCTACACCGGCGCGGGGACTGATTCTCCGGCGCGTGAAGCCGATACCTCCAGTAGCACGGTGGCGCGGCGGGTGCAGCGGTGCTCACCAGCACACTGGCGGCACGACCAGCCAGACACACCCACTGAGGGGAACCGGACGCACACCGGCCCGCCCCGCCACCCC
>CAZBIP010000028.1:15226-24174 GCA_964491885.1 uncultured Vicinamibacterales bacterium | reverse complement strand
AGGCTCTGGTGGTTCGCGACGAAGACGTACGTGGCGCCGGGCGTCAGCGCGGGCAGGCCGGTCACGCGGACCTTCACGCCCGCCGCGGCCAGGAGCGCGCGTCCCCACCATTGCGCGATGCGGTGGGCGAACCGCCCGCTCGGGTCGAACAGGCTGGACACCGCCGTCGTGGTCCCGACGGCGGCGGTCAGGATGACGACGGCCGGCGCCGTGACGAGGAGCGTACGCGCGAGGGCAAGCGGATACCGCGTCACGGGCTCTGTGGCGCCGGCGGCTGCGATGCGCCTGCGCGGGACTGGCCCTTCGCGTCGTCTCGCGAGGCCGATCCCGGAGGGGCCGCGCCCGGGCTGATGTGCCGGCCGAAGATCATCTTGCCGGCCGTGGTCTGCAGCACGCTCGTCACCGTGACGTCGATGGTCTGGTTGAGCAGGCGCCTGGCGTTGTCCACGACCACCATGGTGCCGTCGTCGAGGTAGGCGACGCCCTGGTTGTATTCCTTGCCCTCTTTGAGGATGTGGACCGTCATGACCTCGCCCGGAAGCACGACGGGCTTCATGGCGTTGGCCAGGTCGTTGATGTTGAGGACGCCGACGCCGCGAAGGCGGGCCACCTTGTTCAGGTTCAGATCGTTCGTGACAATCCGCCCGTCGAGCGCCCGCGCCAGCTCGATGAGCTTCAGGTCCACCTCGCGGATGTCCGGGAAGTCCATGTCGGACACCACCATCTCCACGCCCGCCATCTGCTGCATCCGGTGGAGGATGTCCAGGCCGCGGCGGCCCCGGTTCCGCCGCATCGAGTCGGTGGAATCGGCGACCTGCTGCAGCTCCCGGAGCACGAACTGCGGCACGACCAGGGTGCCGTCGAGGAACCCGGCCTCGCAGATGTCGGCGATGCGCCCGTCGATGATGACGCTGGTGTCGAGGATCGCCTGGCGGCGCCTGGGGGCCGCCCCCCGGAACAGCGTCACCAGCCGGGCGGGCTGGAGCCACTCGCCCCGGCGCGCGCCGATGATGAGGCCGAGGTAGGGGAAGAGCAGCAGGATCACGCGCTGCACGAACACCCCCCGGGTGTCCGTCGACGCCATCAGCGCGCCCGTCAGCAGCTTCGCGAAGAACAGGCCGAGGGCCGCGCCGATGACGGCCCCGAGGATGCGCGGCACGCACACGTCGCGCGTCCGCCATTCGAGGGCGATCGCGGCAAGCGCGATGGCCGCTCCCAGCGCGGCGTTCGCGACGACGCCCGCGCCCTCCAGCGGCAGCAGCACCGCGGCCGTGTACGTCACGGCGCCGAGGAAGACCGCGCGAGCGAGGAGGAACCAGGCCATTCCGCCTCCTGATACCCCTGCACTATACCGGGGTCGGGAGGGGTTCACGCAAGCAGATGTTCGAGCGCCTCCCCGACGGTCCTGACGCCGACCAGGGCGCGGGCAGCCCCCGCCAATCCTGGACCCTATCGGTCGACGAGAGGCACGGCGACGGACCAGCTGAGTGGCGTGCTGCCACCCCTCAGGACGTTGGTTTGTGCGGAGAGCGGTATGGCCTTCAGGATCTCGTGGGTATCGGCGTCGGTAAGGGTCAGGCTTGGCGGAGCCGTTGTAGCGATTGGCGCCTCGCGGTCGCCAAGGCCCCACCAGGGAAACACGTCGATCCTGAAGTCGTGGTCGCCGGGACTCACCCCCACGTCGGAGAACCCCAGCGACCAGGCGTCGCGACCGACATAATCAGTCCGGAAACCGACCCGTCCCACCTGACTCCCATCCAGGGAGGCTTCCAGACCACTGATGATCAGGTAACCTGGTGTGGTCGACACGCCGACGACGCCCGATAACGCACTCCTCCGCCTGACTGTGACTGGTCTGGTTGCCGAGCTGCCCTTGTAGTCCGCTCGCACGACCGTCTGGCCCGGCGCCACGCCGGAAATCCTCCCCGGTCCCACAACCTGCGCTACAGCGGTGTCTAATACCTGCCACGACGCCTGGGTAGTGACGTCCTCTCGGCTGCCGTCCGAGAAGGAACCCATCGCCTGCAGGCTGACCGTCTCGTTGCGGGGAACCACCAGGGCCGTCTGACTCATTTCGATCGAGACGAGCGTGCGCGTCGGAGCTGCGGGGGAGTCGCTGTGGCATGCCGACGAGCACGCAACAAGCACCAGCATGCCAACCGCTTTGCGCTTCACAAGGCACCCCCAGCAGGAATCATATCGACTGCCTCAGAGCCCCCAGTTGACAGCCGCCAGCAGCGTGGCTAGATCATCCAGGAAGTCCTCCTCGGCGGACGCGAGCGAACCCCACAGACTTGTTCCGTTCAGGTAGAAGCTCGAACGGGTGTGGAAGCACCATGCCGAGGCTCCAGACGACTTCGCCGCTTGAACATTGGCTGAGATGCCCGAAAGCGTCCACGCTGCATCACCGTACGCCGCGGGCTCCTGTAGGTACACCGGCTTTCCAGTAGTAGCTCGCATGTCTGCGACCCAGTCATCTGTACTGCCCCACCACGACGACACTCGTTCCTCGTGCCAAGTGGCAACGTCGACCTCGGCCCAGTTTGCGAACACCGCGGCGTCCTCCGCCGAAGTGCCGCCGCTGAGCGACACGGTCACGATGCGATAGGGGTCTATCGCATGCACCGCTTCCGCCACCTCGTCTACGTCAGTGTCATCCAGCGGCCCATCGGAAGGACCCACGACGTCGACTTCGTTCTGCACGTCGAAGAAGACGTGTTTGTACGCTGATCCCGCGTCCGCGAGTACATCGGTCAGTTCTTCAAGAGCAGCGATCAACTCCGCCTTTGTGAGAGACCCGATCTGCTGAGACTCGTCACAGTCACCCATGGGGCAGTACCCCACGGTCTCAGCCGAGAATGTCACGTCAACCAGCAGTCCTTCGGACTTGGCGATGTCCAGAATGTCGAGGAACTTGTCGAGCGTACCGCTGCGGAGATTGCCGTCCGTGTCGATCAATGTATCTTGTGCATAGTACATCGTCGATGGGTACGGGCTATTGAGGCCCCACCAATTCGGGAAGATCCTAACCCCATCTACTCCTCTCGACTTCAGCGCGGCGAAGTCCGACGCGAGGTTGGCATTCGAAACATCGAACGCGTCGAAATAGGAAACCAGCACCAGGAACTTCGCCGAACCGTTCACCTTGAAGGCACGACCATCTATGGAGAGCACGAGATCCTCGGCGTGAAGCACGGGCGCACTGAGCCCAGAGAGCATGCAGAGGAAGAACGCCACGAATGCGGTTGTCCGTTTCATGAATCCTGCCCTCGCACAGAACGCGGCAACGCCGCTGGGGGCAGACAAGAGGAGCCGAAGGACGTTGCACCTCGAACGTCGTCCGGGGGGGATTCTCGCGCTTTGCCCGGGGCTTGTCAACCGCCCGTATCGCGCCTGTCAAAGCTCTATAAAAGTGTCCTCACCCTTAGCTCGATAGAAATGTCCCCTTAGATCGAAGTGGACGACGACGCCGCCGAGCAGGCCCGCCGCCGTCGATGCTGTGGCGCCTCGCGGGCCCGTCGCCACAGCCCCTGCGCCAGCATCCACCGCCGCACGGTTTCCGCATCGACGCGGAGCTGGAACTCCTCGAGCAGGTGCTCCGCGATCAACGTCGGCCCAAACGGCTCATGGTCCGCATCGCCCAGAAAGTGGCGACGGATCAGGGTCAGCACCCGATGTTTGAAGGCGGCTCGCTTCCGGTGTGGCGAGCGCCGGCCCGCGCTTCGATGGCGCAACGCGATCGTGCCCCCGCGCCGAAACCGCTTCCAGACGCGCCGCGTCTGTCGATAGCTCAGACCCATGAGGGTACTGGCGTCCCGCAGCGAGAGCGTGTGCGCCCGGACACGTGCCAGCACCTCGGCCCGTTTCAGCTCCGTGAAGCTCATCGATGTCCTTCCCACGCCGCCCTCCCCTCAGGAAGGTCTTCGGCGTAGGGGACATTTCTAGAGAGCTAAGGAGGGGACATTATCAAAGAGGCGCAACACCGCCCGTATCGCGCCGCACAAAGTGTTACCGGAGGAAGATTCATCGCGCCATGAATCGGGTTGCCCGCTGAAAGGAGGAAGAGGTGGGAGGGGCCCGAGTGAGTCCAGGAGTGCGCGAGCAGGACTTGCAGTTCCCCCAGAACCCGAACGCTACCGGTCGAGGAGAGGCACGGCGACGGACCAGTTGAGCATGGTGCAGTCGACCGGCAGGACGTCCGCTCGTGCGGAGAGCTTTATGACATTCAGGGTCTCGCGGGTATCGGCGTCGGTAAGGGTCAGGCTCGGCGGAGCCGTCGTAGTGATTGGCTGCTCGCGGTTACCAGAGCCCACAAAACGAAACACGCCGATCGTGAAGTCGTGGTCGCCGGGATTCACCCCCACGTCGGAGAACGCCAGCGACCAGGCGTCTCGACCGATATGATCAGATAAAAACCCGACACGGCCCACCTGGCTCCCGTCCAGGTAGGCTTCCAGGCCAGCGATGAACTTCCAGCCGGGTATGGTCGACACGCCGACGACGCCCGATAACGCAGTCCTCCGCCTGACTGTGACTGGTCTGGTTGCCGAGCTGCCCCTGTAGTCCGCTCGCACGACCGTCTGGCCCGGCGCCACGCCGGAGATCCTCCCCGGTCCCACAACCTGCGCGACCGCGGTGTCGGGTACCTGCCACGACGCCTGAGCCGTGACGTCCTCTCGGCTGCCGTCCGAGAAGGACCCGGTCGCTTGGAGGCTGACAGTCTCGTTGCGGGGAACCACCAGGGCCGTCTGACTCAGCTCGATGGCCACCAGGGTCCGCGTTGGGGCCGCGGGAGACGCACCCCGGCACGCCGTGGCCGCCGAAGTCATAGCCAGAAGAAGTAACGCAATGGATGCGCCCGACCGTTTCATGAATCCTGCCCTCGCACAAGACGCGGCAACACCGCTGGGGGCAGACGAGAGGAGCCGCAGGACGTTGCACCTCGAACGTCCTCCGGGCGGGATTCTCGCGCTTTGCCCGGGGCTTGTCAAACGCGTGTCTCGCGCGCCTCTCGCGCAGCGCGGGCATTCCTGAGCGCTGGATGCCTAGCTCGACAACAGCGCGTCCAGGGCCTGGGTGACGGAGCGCACCCCGACGAGGGTGGTTCCCGCCGGGGCGTCCCCCGGAGCGACGTTCCCTTCGGGCAGCACGCACCGCGAGAAGCCCATCTGCGCCGCTTCGCGCACGCGGCGCGCGGCGTGCGCCGTCGCCCGGACTTCGCCCGCGAGCCCGACCTCGCCGAACACCGCCGTGCCGGCGGCGATCGGCCGGTTCCGGAAGCTCGACGCCACGGCCGCGACGACCGCCAGGTCGAGCGCCGGTTCGTCCACGCTCAGGCCCCCCGCCACGTTCACGTACACGTCGTCGCCGCCCAGCGCGAGCCCCGCCCGCTTCTCGAGCACCGCCAGCAGCAGCGACAGGCGGTTCTGGTCCATGCCCACCGCGGTCCGCTTCGCGTACCCGTACGAGCTGCTGCTGACGAGCGCCTGAATCTCGACGAGCAGCGGCCGCGTCCCCTCGATGCAGCAGAGCACGGCGGAGCCGGGGGCGTTCGCCGGCCGCTCGGCCAGGAACAACGCCGACGGGTTCGGCACGGGGATCAGGCCGGCCGCCGTCATCTCGAACACGCCCAGCTCGCTCACGGCGCCGAACCGGTTCTTGGCCGCGCGGACGATGCGGTGCGCGTGCTGGCGCTCGCCTTCGAAGTACAGCACCGTGTCCACGATGTGCTCGAGGGCCTTCGGCCCCGCGAGGCTGCCCTCCTTCGTCACGTGGCCCACGAGGAACGTCGGCACGTTTTGCGCCTTGGCAGCGAACAAGAGCTGCGTGGCGGCCTCGCGGACCTGCCCGATGCTGCCGGGGGCCGACTGCATCTTGAGCGAGAACACCGTCTGGATGGAGTCCACGATCACGAGCGCCGGAGAGAGCCTGGCCATCTCCTCGAGCACGCGCTCGAGGCACGTCTCGGCCAGCAGGTAGAGCGGCGCGTCGCCGACGCCGAGGCGCTCGCCGCGCGACTTCACCTGGTGCTCCGACTCCTCGCCGGAACTGTAGAGCACGGGCCCGGCGGCGCGGGCGATGTTGGCCGCGGTCTGCAGTAACAGCGTGGACTTGCCGATGCCCGGCTCGCCGCCGAGGAGCACCAGGGAGCCCGGCACGATGCCGCCGCCCAGCACGCGATCGAATTCGTCGATGCCGGTGGTGACGCGCGCCGCGCTCGAGAGCTCGATGTCGGCGTAGCGCTTCGCGCCGCCTCCGGCCGGGGCCGTGTAACGTCCCGCGGACGCCGGCGCCGCCTCGGGCGTCCGTTCTTCGACGAACGAGTTCCAGGCGCCGCAGTCGGGGCACCGGCCGAGCCACTTGGGCGACTGCGCCCCGCATTCCTGGCAGGCGAACACCGTCTTCGGTGGCTTCATGTCAGTCGTCGCCCTCCGCCGTCCGCGCGGCCGGCTCAGATCGCGTCGGATCGGTAGACGCGCTGCACGCGCGCGCCGACGCGGCACAGCAGCTCGTACGGAATCGTCGAGACCCAGCGCGCGATCTCGGCGAACGTGATCTCGTCGTCGCCCTGCCGTCCCGCGATCACGACCTCGTCGCCCGGCTCCGCGCCGAACCCCGTCACGTCCACGGTGATCATGTCCATGCACACCGAACCAACGATGGGCGCGCGGCGGCCGCGCACGAGCACGCAGCCGCGGCCCTCGAGCCGCGTGTCGAGGCCGTCGGCGTATCCCGCCGGCACGACGGCCATGGCGGTCGGGCGGCGGGCGACGAACCGGCCGCCGTAGCCGATGCTCTCGCCCGGCCTGACGCCCTTCACGGCCGCGATGCGGCTCCGGAGCCCCATGACCGGCCGCACGGGCACGAGGCCCTCGAACGCCTGCGGCACGACGCCGTACATCAGCAGGCCCGGCCGCACGAGATCGAACCACGTCGCCGGGTCCGAGAGCATCGCCCAGCTGTTGGCCGCGTGCCGCACGTAGCCGCGTGCCCCGAGGCCCGCGAGCGCGCGGTCGGCGGCCTCGAAATTCGCCCGCTGCCTGGCGAAGAGATCGCTCCCGGGCTCGTCGGCGGTGGCGAAGTGCGTGTAGACCCCCTCGAGACGCAGGTTCGGCGACGCGAGCAGCCCGGGCATCGTGCGCGCGAGGTTGTCGTACCGGAACCCGAGGCGGTTCATGCCGCTGTCGATCCCGAGGTGGTAGCCCACGCGGACGCCGCGCTTCCGCGCCTCGTCCTGCAGGCGGTGCGCGGCCGACGGAGTGGACAGCGTCGGCAGCAGGCGGTGTTCGAAGAGCAGGTCCGGGTCGGCGAGGGTGAACGCGCCGAAGACGAGGATGGGGCAGTCGTGGCCGGCCAGGCGCAGCACGGCGCCTTCCTCGACGTCCGCGCACGCGAGCATGCTTGCCCCCGCGCCGACGAGCGCGCCGGCGGCCGCCAACGCGCCGTGCCCGTAGGCGTCGGCCTTGACGACGCCCACGATCCCCGGCTCCTCTCCGCCGCCCCTCGCCGACAGGAAGGCGCGGATGGCCCGCGCGTTGTGCGCGAGGGCGCCGAGATCGACGAGCGCCTGGGTCGGCCGGCTCACGGCGGCGTGCCGCGCTCGAGGTTCTCGAAGCGCGTGAACTCCCGGATGAACGCGAGCCTGACGGTGCCGGTCGGGCCGTTGCGCTGCTTCGCGATGATGAGCTCGGCCACGCCCTGGTTCTCCTCCGTCTGCTCGTACATGTCCTCGCGGAAGATCATGACGACGACGTCCGCGTCCTGCTCGAGGGCGCCCGACTCGCGGAGGTCCGACAGCTGGGGCCGCTTGTTCGGCCGGTTCTCCGGGGCCCGGCTCAACTGCGAGAGCACGACCACCGGCACGCTGAGCTCTTTCGCCAGCCCCTTCAGCCCTCGCGAGATCGAGGCCAGCTCGGTGACGCGGTTGTCGAACCGGCCGCGGCCCTGCATGAGCTGGATGTAGTCGATGACGATCAGGTCGAGGCCGTGCTCGGCCTTCAGGCGCCTGGCCTTGGCGCGCATCTCCAGCACGCCGATGGACGCGGAGTCGTCGATGTAGATGCGCGCGCGGCCGAGCGTCTCCATCGCCTGGGTGAGCCTCGGGAAGTCGCGCTCCCCCAGGAACCCCGTCCGCAGCCGGTGGCCGTCGATGCCGGCCTCCGACGTGAGCATGCGGAGGAACAGCTGCTCCTTCGACATCTCCAGGCTGAAGAAGCCGACCGTCATGTTCGTCTTCGTCCCGACGTGCTGGGCGACGTTGAGGACGAGGCTCGTCTTCCCCATCGCCGGGCGGGCGGCGACGATGATCAGGTCCGAGGGCTGGAACCCCGCCAGCATCTCGTCCAGCTCGAGAAACCCGGTGGGGACGCCCGTCACGAGCTGCTTGCGGGTGTGGGCCTGCTCGACGACGGCGAAGCTCGCGTTCGCGAGGTCGCGCATCGACACGAAGCCGCCGTGAATGGCGCCTTCGGCGATCGCGAAGATCTCGCGCTCGGCCTCGTCGATGATGCCGCCGGCGTCCTCCTCGGTCTGGTACGCGCTCGTCAGGATCCGGTTGGCCGAGGAGATGAGGGCCCGCAGCGAGGACTTCTCCTTGACGATGCGGGCGTAGTCGGCGACGTTGACGCCGTGGGGCAGGCCGTCGACGAGGGACGCGATGTAGGCCGGGCCGCCGACCTGGTCGAGGTCGCCCGACCGGCCCAGCTCGTCCTTGACCGTGATGAAGTCGATCGCCTGGCCCCGCTCCATCAGCTCGAGCATCTTCACGAAGATGCGGCGGTGCGCATCGCGGAAGAAGTCGCGCTCGGTGATGAACTCGACGGCCCGGTGGATCGCCTCGGCGTTCAGGAGCACGGCGCCGAGCACCGCGCGCTCGGCCTCGAGGTTGTGCGGGAGCGGGCGATCGACTGATGGATCGGCCATGGGTGCCATCGTGTCAGAAGTCAGAA
>CAZBIP010000028.1:0-15126 GCA_964491885.1 uncultured Vicinamibacterales bacterium | reverse complement strand
CTGACTCCTGACTCCTGACTCCTGTCTTCTAACTTCCTCCGCCCGCCTACTCCGCCGCGGCGTCCTCGAGCTTCGTCACTGTCACCGGCAGCTGAGCCACGACGTCGCGGTGCAGCTTGACCGGCACGGTGAACTCCCCGAGGTGCTTGATCGGCTCTTCGAGCTGGATCTTGCGCTTGTCGATGTCGAAGCCCTTCGCGGCGAGTTCCTCGGCGAGGTCGGCGGCGGTCACCGACCCGTACAGGGTCTCGTGTTCGCCCACGCGGCGGGCGAAGGACAGGGCCGTCTGGGTCAGCCGGGCGGCGATCGCCTCGGCGCCCGACCTCTCGGCGGCCTCGCGGGCGTCGGCGATCTTGCGCTGCCGCTCGACGATCTTGAGGTTGCCCGGCGTGGCCGCCAGCGCCAGCTTGCGCGGGAGCAGGTAGTTCCGCGCGTAGCCGTCCGCGACCTTGACGACGTCGCCGCGGCGGCCCAGATTTTCCACGTGATCACGCAGGATGACTTCCATGGCAGTTCACCTAGTCGGTCGCGTACGGCAGCAGGGCCAGCAGGCGCGCGCGCATGATGGCGGTCTGCAGCTTCCGCTGGTGCATGGCGCACACGCCCGAAATCCGCCGCGGCAGGATCTTCGCGCGCTCGGGCACGAAGGGCAGCAGCATCTTGGCGTCCTTGTAGTCGATGTAGTCGATCTTGTCCGCGCAGAACTTGCAGACCTTGCGGCGGCGGAACATGCCGCGGCGCGGCGCGCCCTTCTCGCCGCCCCTCGAGCCGCCGCGTCCGCGCGCGCCCGAGGATCCCCGTCCGTGTCTTTCGTCAGCCATTACGACACCTCCGCGCGGTCAGCCGCCTGATCGTCGTCCCCGCCCTCGTCGTCCGTCCGGCGCTGGCCCCTGACGGGCAGCCCGCGGGCGATGCGCTGCTGCACGTCGGCTTCGCGGCGCGCGCGCGTCCGCTCGGCCAGGCGCAGGTCCTCGTCCACGCGGACGCAGAGGTGACGGATGATGTGATCGCTCACCTTCAGGCGGCGGTCCAGTTCCTTGGTCATCTCGCCCGTGCCCGTGAAGACCTCCAGGACGTAGGTGCCTTCGCGGTGCTTGCCGATGCGGTACGCCAGCTTGCGGCGTCCCCAGTTCTCCGACTTCTGCAGTTCGCCCTTGTACCGGGCGACGATCGCCTCCACCTGCGCGTGCAGGTCGGTGACGTCCTGCTCGGTCGCGTCGGGCGACACGATGTAGACGAGTTCGTACTGTCTGGCTTGGCTCATGCGCGCTCCTTCTGGACATGACGGCCGCCGCGCACCCGCGGCGGCAAGGAGTCAGGAGGACGACACGTCCTCCGCTCGGTTGTGCTGATTCATGGCCGCCTCGATGCCCTCCGCGAGGAACGTGTCCACCGCGTCGGCGGCCCGGGTTATCGTCCGCTCCACCTCATCCCGCTCGTCGCCGTCGAACCGCGCCAGCACGTGGTCGGCCAGGTCGCGGCGCGGGTCGCCGCGGCCCACGCCCACACGGAGCCGCGGGAACTCCTCCGTGCCCAGGCACCCGATGATCGACCGCAGCCCGTTGTGGCCGCCCGCCGACCCCCGCGCCCGGAGGCGCAACCGCCCCAGGGGCAGGTTCACGTCGTCGGCCACCACGAGGATCGACGCCGGGTCGACCTTGTAGAACCCCGCGAGGCCGGCGACCGACTCCCCGCTGAGGTTCATCATCGTGAGCGGCTTCGCCACCAGCACCGCGGCCGGCCCCCGGCCGTGCCGCGCCGTCAGCGTCTCGGCCCGGCCGCTCTCGAAGTCCGCCCCGAGGCGCCGCGCCACCTCGTCGGCCACGGCGAACCCGACGTTGTGCCGCGTGCCCTGGTAGCGGCGCCCCGGATTGCCGAGCCCGACGATGATCCGCACTACTTCTCTTCGTCAGCCTTCTCAGGCTTGCCCTTCTTGATGACCTCCGGCTCGGCCGCCGCAGGCTCCGCCACCGCCGCCGTCTCGGCCGCCTCGGGCTCCGCCACGGCGCGCGGCGTGATCACGTGCACCAGCATGACGTCGGGATCCGTCACCGGCGTCCACTTCGGGCTGGTCGCGGCGTCGCGCAGCCGGATGGCCTGCCCGAGCATCAGCTCGGTGACGTCGACCTCGATGTGCTCCGGGATGTCGGCCGGCAGGCACTGGATCTCCACCTCGCGGTGGACGATGTCCAGGAGGCCGCCCTGCTGCTTCACGCCCTTCGCCTCGCCCTTGACGGTGACCGGCACCGTCACGGTGAGCAGCTTGTCCATCGCGATGCGGTAGAAGTCCACGTGCAGCAGGCGCCGGGTCAGGGGATCGACCTGGTACTCGCGCATCAGGACCTTGACGTCCTCGTCGCCGACCTTCAGGCCGATCAGGGTGTTGACGCCCGACTCGCCGCGGAGGATCGTCATCAACCGCTTGGGGTCCACGGCGATCGGCGTCGCCTGCGGCGCGCCGCCCGCCGACGGGCCGCCGTAGAGGACCGCGGGGATGTGCCCCCGCACGCGCAGCCGCCGCGCCTCGTTCTTGCCGAATGTGTCTCGCTTCACCGCTTCGAGTCTGGCTTCCATGCTTCCGTCCTTGCTGCCCGCGCCGGCGCCCGCGGGCCGCCGGCCCGCTGCCGCCGCGAAATCACGTCTACACGAACAACGACGACACCGACGTCTCTTCGTGGATGCTCTTGATCGCCTGGCCCAGCAGCCGGGCCACCGACAGCGGCACGAGCTTCCGGCACGAGGCCCTCTCCGCCGACAGCGGGATCGTGTTCGTCACGAGGAACCGCTCGATCGGCGACTGCTCGATGCGCTGGATCGCCGGGCCCGAGAAGAGCCCGTGGACCGCGCACGCCCACACCCGCTCCGCGCCGCTCGCCACCAGCGCCTGCGCCGCGTTCTGCATCGTGCCCCCGGTGTCGATGATGTCGTCCTGGATGATGCAGGTGCGACCCTGCACCTCGCCGATGACGTTCATCACCTCAGGGTGCCCGTCCTCGGGCGCGCGGCGCTTGTCGATGATCGCGAGCTCGGCGTCCAGCCGCTTCGCGTACGCCCGCGCCCGCTCCGCGCCGCCCGCGTCGGGCGACACGATCGTGAGCTTCTTGAACTGCTGCCGCGCCAGGTAGTCGATGATCACCGGCGCCGCGAACAGGTGGTCCACCGGGATGTCGAAGAAGCCCTGGATCTGCGCCTTGTGCAGGTCCATCGTCAGCACGCGGTTCGTGCCCGCCGCGCTGAGGATGTTCGCCACGAGCTTCGCCGAAATCGGCACGCGGGGCTTGTCCTTGCGGTCCTGCCGCGCGTAGCCGTAGTACGGGATGACCGCCGTGATCCGCGCCGCCGACGACCGCCGGAACGCGTCGATCATGACCAGCAGTTCCATGATGTGCTGGTCCACCGGCGGGCTCGTCGGCTGCACCACGAAGACGTCGGTCCCGCGGATGTTCTCCTCGATCTGGAACGACACCTCGGTGTCCGGGAACCGGCGGAGCTTGGCCTGCCCGAGCGGCAGCCCGAGGATCTCGGCGATGCCCCGAGCCAGTTCCGGATGCGCGCTGCCCGAGAAGATCTTCATGTCCGCACTCGCCGCCCGACCCCGCCGCGTGCCCGTCCCGATGCCTGGCTGGGGCGGAAGGATTCGAACCTTCGGATGCGGGATTCAAAGTCCCGTGCCTTACCAGCTTGGCGACGCCCCACCATCGTGATCCCCGATTCCGACCGCGCCCGTTCCCGGGGCGCACCGTCCCGCCGAACCGGACGGGTCCCGACTCTCATCCGGGGTCCGCGGGGATTGGCCGCATCCGCCCCGGACACCGCAGGCTGAAGCCTTCGGCTCCATCCCGGCGCATCGTCAACTCCAGAGAGCGCCGGGTCTATGCGCGGCGCGGTGAGGATGACGCAAACGAAAAGTGTATACGGTGGCAGGCGCGCCGGTCAACGGTGCGGGTCAGGATCGCGGCGTGCCCGGCCTCGGCAACCGTCCGCGCCGCCGCCCGGGCGGCCCCCTCCCGGGCGAACAGCCCAAACACGGCCGAACCGCTGCCGGTCATCGCGGCCGCGCGGGCGCCCGCCCTCATCAGGGTGCTCCGCATCGACGCGATCTCCGGGTGGCGGCGGGCGACGGGCGCCTCCAGGTCGTTGACGACGGTCAGCCCGGTCCCCTTCCAGGCCGGAAGGACCGTATCCGTTCCCGGCCGGGACTGTGGCGTCGCGCCCGCGCGATCCTCATCGAACCAGCGATAGGCGTCCGCGGTTGACACACCGAAGCCGGGCAGGGCGAGCACGGCGTGGCGGGGCTCGATGTCCTCTAACGGATAGATCTCGTCGCCCCGGCCCATGCCGAGGGCCGTGCCGCCCACGAGGAAGTACGGCACGTCGGCGCCAAGGCCGCTCGCGATGCCGGCCAGGGCAGAGGGCGCCACGCGCACCCGCCATGCACGGCTCAGCGCCACGAGCGCGGCGGCCGCGTCGGCGCTTCCTCCGCCGAGCCCGGCCTGCATGGGAACCTGCTTCGTCAGGTGAACCGCGACACCGCGGGGCTCGCCGCCCCGCCCCGTCAGCGCCCACAGAGCGGAGGCGGCCTTGGACACGAGATTGCGGCCGTCGGTCGGCACCGCCGGGTCGTCGCACGTCAACGCGAAGGGACCTCGCCGCAGGGTGACCTCGAGGACGTCGTGCAGCGCAATCGATTGGAACACCGTCCGCAACGGGTGGTAGCCGTCGGCCTGCACGGGACCCACGCGGAGTTCGAGGTTGAGCTTCGCGAACGCGCGGACGCGAATGGGACGCCCGGACCCGGTCATCGCCCGTCCCTCCCGGCCTCGCCTCGGTCCGCGAGCGGGCCTGCCTGGCGCAGGTCGTCGATGCTCAACGGCTCCACGCCGGGCGGCACGACGAGTTCGAAGGCCGCCGCGTCAATCGGCACGTTGACCTCGGGTTGGGAAACCGTGAACGTCAGCTCGGTCACCGCTCCGATCCGGCCCGAACCGGAATCGTCCTGCCTCACCGTGATCGTCCTCGGCAAGCCCGCGAAGTACCCGGCGTAAGACACGAACCATGCCTCGCCGCCCGCCGGCGAGATGCCGCGCGCGGCCACGAGCCGCCACCGGCGCGTGTCGTGCCGCAGGTACGCCGTGGCGCCGCCGCCGAGATCCACCTCCAGCCACCCCTCGCCGTTCCGCCGCCCCGCCGCTCCGGCGCCGCCCCGGACGGTCTCCGGCGGGCAGCCGGCGATCAATCCGAGCACGTCGTCGCTCGAACGCCGGAGCCCCGTGAGGGCCTCGAGCACGTCATCGACCGGCGCGTCGAGCACGGCCTGCTTCGCGCGCGGCAGCCAGAGCGTGGCCCGGTTCGCCCGGGCCGCCAGCACGAAGACCGGCGCACCGAAGGGAGCCGGCGCCTCCAGCCGCATCGAGCCGCCCCGCTCGAGCCCGGCGATGAGACGGCCGCGGACCTTCGTGCCGCCCGCCCGGCCGCGGACGGCGATTTCGGCCGTGACCGACATCACGCCGCGGCAGGGCGCGAGCGCCTCGTCGTACGCGCCCGCCGCGTCCGCCTCGGCAACCCACGGGCCCGACGGCAGCCGGAACGCGCCGCCCGCCGTCGCGCACGCGGACAGGGCCACCGCCAGAAGGCAGCAGCCGGCCACGAGCACGCGTCGCGCCACCGGTCAGTCCTTCGCGAGCTTGTTCAGCCCGTCACGCATCTTCCGCTCGATTGCCCGCCGCTCGATTTGCTCGCCGTCGCCGGCCAGCGACTTCCGCCAGGCCTCGACGGCCTCGGCGTAGCGGCCCTTCCGGAAGAGCCAGTCGCCCCAGTGGTCCTGAACGACCGAGTCCCGGGGCAGTTGCGCGGCGGCCGCTTTCAAGTGCGGCTCGGCGAGATCGAGCTGTCCGAGCTTGAAGTGCGCCCAGCCAAGGCTGTCGAGATACGCGCCGTTGTGGGGATCGAGCGCGACGGCGCGCTGGATCAGGGCGAGGCCCTCCGCGACCCGGCCCGTCCGCTCGACGAGGGTGTAGCCCAGGTAGTTGAGCGTCGGCGCGTGGGCCTCGTCCTTTGCGAGCACCTCGCGGAAGATGCGCTCGGCCTCGACGCGCTCCGCCTGCCGCTCGAGCATCGCCCCGTACTGGAACAGCACGTCGACGTCGCCGGGGAACCTCGGAAGGGCCGCCTTCAGGACGGCCGCAGCTTCGGCATACCGGTTCGCCGCCGCGTAGTACTCGGCCAGGTGCTGCACGGGGTCCGGCTCCTGCGGCGCCGAGTCGGCAAGCGTGCGCAGCACCGCCGCGCCCTCGTCGAACCGGCCGAGGCCCCGCAGCGCTTCGGCTTCGAGGCGCGCGATGCGCAGGTTCGCCCGCCGCTCGCGCCCCTCGGCCCGCAGCAGGTCGAGCGCCCGGTCGTAGGTCTTCGCCGCGATGAGGGCCTGGGCGAGGTACACGCGGTTGGCGCCCTCCTCCGGATCCATCGCCGACGCGCGCTCGAACGCGCGCACCGCGTCGGCGTGCCGGCCCAACTCGAGGTACGCGAAGCCGAGGTGCGCGAGCACCATCGCCCGGTCGGGCCCGCCCCCCTTCTGGTCCTTCGCGGCCACGGGTTCGAGCGCCTCGACGATGCCCGCCCAGTCGCGGCGGGCTTCGAGCACCTGGGCGAGGGCGTGGGCGCCCGACGGGCTGGTCGGGCTGATCGCCATCAGCCGCCTCGCGCTCGTTTCGGCGCCGTCGAGATCGCCGGCCTCGCGCTGCGCCCGCGAGAGCAGGTACAGCGGCCACGCGGAGGTCGGGTTGGTCTTCGTCACGTCCACGAGCAGATCGCGCGCCTTGCCGGGGTTGCCGCGGCCGGGCGTGTTCAGCAGCGCCGAGGCCCACCGGGTCTTGATATCGGTGTCCGTGGGGTCCCGGATCGAGGCCTGCTCGAACGCCGACGCGGCCTCCTCCCAGCGCTCCGCCTTCTCGAACGCGCCGCCGAGCGACTCGTAGAACGTGGGCTCCACGGCAGAGGCGTCCTTCAGGAGCGCGATCGCCTCGTCCTGGCGCCCGGCGTTCGAGTACGCCTGCGCGAGCATCGCGACACCCTGCGGCAGCCACGGCTCGTCGGCCAGCAACTGCCTGAGCGTGGCGATGGCCTTGTCCGCCTCGGCGCCCCTCAGGTAGAGGCGGCCGAGCGTCAGCCGGACCGAGGCCGCGACGTCCGGACGCGCTTCCTTCAGCGCGGACTCGAGGTGCTCGAGCGCCTGCTGGCGGTGGCCGGGCGCGCCGGGCGCCGCCTGCGAGACCTGGCTCTCGCGCTCCGCGAAGCTGGCGTGGATCGATCCGAGGATGAGGTGGGCCCCGCTGTGGGTGGGCCGGATCTTCAGCGCCGCCTCAGCGAGGTCGCTGGACTCGGCCACACGGTTCTGCCGCGCGTACAATTCGGCGAGCGCGGCCGGTACGTCCGCGGACGACGGGTCCAGCTTCCTGGCGCGCTCGAACGCGGCAATGGCGCCCTCGATGTCGCTCTCGTCCAGGAGGATCCAGCCCCGCGTGAACTCGAAGTACGCCTCGGCGACAGGGTCGGCAGGCTGGCGTCCCTGGATCGGGGTTGAGGCGGCGGACGGGGGCTCGGCGCGGGCCCCGCCCGGAGCGGCCTGCGGCGCGGCCTCCGGGGGCGGCAAGGCGCCGAGGGCCGCAGGACCGAGCGCCACGGCAAGCATCAGCGGGAACACACGTCGATTGTTTCACAAAGCCCTGGGGCTGTCAGCCTGTCCGCGCCGCCTCTGGTATAGTGGCGTAGCGCCCGGAAGGAGTGCCGCGATGGCCGTCAGCCCGGAACTGCTCGAGATCCTCGTGTGCCCCGCCTGCAAGGACGTGCCCGTCGTGCTCGTGAACGGCGGGACGGGGCTCAAGTGCGGCCGGTGCCATCGGGTCTACCCGATCAAGGACGACATCCCGGTGATGCTCATCGACGAAGCGTCGATCGATCCGCCGGGCAAGGCATGAGGCCCGCCCACTGAAGATCCTGCTCATCCGCCTGCGCCTGATCGGAGACGTCGTCCTGACGACGCCGATCATCCGCGCGATCCGCAGAGCCCGACCCGACGCCCTCCTGACGTACCTCGTCGAGCCGCAGGCCGCGGCGGTGGTCGCACGGAATCCGCACCTCGATCGCGTGCGGGTGGCGCCGCTCCTCGGCGGCTTCGCGCGTGTGCGCGAAGACGCCTCGCTCGCCCGCGCCCTGCGTCGGGAGCGGTTCGACGCGGTGCTCGACCTGCACGGCGGCCCGCGCAGTTCGCTCTTCGCCCTCGCCACCGGCGCGCCGATCCGCATCGGTTACACGATTCCCTGGCGCGCGTGGATGTACACCCGGCAGGTCGCGAGGCCCCGCGGGCACCGCGAACGGCATTCCGTCGACAACCAGTGGGACCTGGCCGAGGCGCTGCTTCCGGAGATCGGACGCCCGACGCCGGAGTCCGACCCGGTGGAGATGGCCGGCGATCCATCCGTGGACGCCCGCGTCGATGCCCGCCTCCGCGCCCTCCAGATGGACGGCGCGCGCGATCTGGCCGTCGTGCACGTGGGAGCCGGCAATGAGTTTCGGCGGTGGCCGGAAGGCGCGTTCGCGAAGGTGACGGCCTTGCTGGCGTCGGCAGATTCGAATCGGCGTATCATCCTCACGACCGGGAGTGCGCAGGCCGGCCGGGCCGAGGCCGTGCGGCAGCGGGCCCTGGGTCTGGGCGTGCCCTCGGCGTCCGTCGCGGTCCTGTGCGACCTGGACCTGGGCGAACTCAGGAGCCTCGTCGCACGCGCGGCGGTCTTCGTCGGCGGCGACAGCGGGCCCGCGCACGTGGCGGCGACGACCACGGCGCCCATGGTCGTCATCTACGGGCCGACCACCCCTGCGGTGTGGGGGCCGTGGCGCCCGGCGGCGCACGCGACCGAGATCGTGGAAGTCGGCGGCCTGCCGTGCCGGCCGTGCGACCAGCGGGTGTGCGAGCCGGGCGACTTCCGGTGCCTGCGAGCCATCGCGCCGGACGTCGTCGCCGCCGCGGCTGAACGCGCCATCGAGCGCGGCCGGACATCCCGGCCCGGGTAGCGTATGAAACGAGTTCCGCTGGAACGGATCGCCCTGTGGTCGCTCTTCGGCGTCGTGGCCACGCTGCAAGTGTCGATTGCCGCCGCGCAGGCGCTGCTCGCCGTGATGCTGGTGTGCTGGGTCGCCATGCTCGCCACGGGGCGGGCCCAGCCCGGCGCCCCGCCGTTCTTCCGCCCGCTGGCGGCGTACGCGGTGCTGACGCTCGTGGCGACGGTGTTCTCGGTCGAACCGCTCACGAGCCTGGTGGACGACAAGCAGTTGTTCCTGCTGCTGGCGGTGCCGGCGGCGTACGAAGTCGCGCGCGGCAACCGCGCGCGCACGGTGCTGTTCGTGCTCATCACGGCCGGCGCGGTCAGCGCGGTGCTCGGCATCGTCCAGTACGGCATCCTGCACTACGACAACCTCGGCCAGCGGCCGCAAGGGTCGCTCGGCCACTACATGACGTACTCGGGGCTGCTCATGCTCGTGGCCACGGCGGCGGCGGCGCGGCTCCTGTTCGAGACGCGGGACCGGGCGTGGCCGGCGCTGGTCATGCCGGCGCTCCTCGTGGCGCTGGCCCTGACCTTCACGCGCAGCGCGTGGGTGGGGGCGAGCGTCGGGATCGCGGCGCTCCTGCTCATGAAGGACTTCCGCCTCGTGGGCGCGCTCCCCGTCGTCCTGGCCGCCGGCATCGCGATCGCGCCTCCGCAAGTGACCCAGCGCTTCTACTCCATGTTCGATCTGAACGATCCCACGAGCCGCGATCGGATCGCCATGATGCGCGAAGGGGTGCGGATGATCGACGCGGACCCGCTGACGGGCATGGGCCCGAACATGGTGGAGCGCCAGTACATCCGGTTCCGGGACGCGGAGGCGGTGGAGCGCGTGAACCCGCACCTCCACAACGTGCCCATGCAGATCGCCGCCGAGCGGGGCGTTCCCGCGCTCCTCGCGTGGCTGTGGTTCGTCGGGAGCGCGGCGGCCGGCCTCTGGCCGCTGCTGCGCCGGGGCCGCTATCCCGTGCTCGCCGCCGCGGGGCTCGGCGCGCTGGCGGCCATGCTCGGCGCCGGGATGTTCGAGCACAACTTCGGCGACTCCGAGTTCCTGCTGCTGCTGCTCGTCATCCTGACGCTGCCCTTCGCGTCCGAGCGCCCGGAGCCCGTCGATCCGGCCGCCCCGGGGGCGCGCCGATCGGAGAGCCTGTCGTGACGACGCCTGCCCTCCAGGCCGGCCGCGCCCGCGCGTTGGTCGAGCGCTTCGGTTCGATCGAGATCCTCGTGGTCGGCGACCTGATGCTGGACCACTTCGTTATCGGGCGCGTCAGCCGGATCTCGCCGGAGGCGCCGGTGCCGGTGGTGGAGCACGACCACGACGAGTACCGGATCGGCGGCGCGGGCAACGTGGCCCACAACGCCCGGTCGCTCGGCGGGCGCGTCTCGCTCGTGGGGCTGGTCGGCCAGGACGCCGCCGCCGACCGGCTGCGGGCCGAGTTGGCCGCCCGGGGCCTGGACGGCAGCGGCATCGTCATCGACCCCTCGCGCCCGACGACGATGAAGCAGCGGATCGTGACGACGCGCAACCAGCAGGTCGCGCGGGTGGACTACGAGCGCGACCACGAGGCGCGCGGAGAGGTCGAGCGCGCCGTGATCGCCCGGGCGGCGGGCGCGCTGGCACGGGCCGGAGCCGTGATCGTGTCGGACTACCTGAAGGGGTCCGTCACCAGGGGCCTCGTGGCGGCCCTGGTCGAGGCGGCGGGCGCGCGGGGGATCCCCGTGCTCGTGGACCCGAAGATCCCTCACCTCGACTACTACGCCGGCACCACGCTGGTCACGCCGAACCACGTGGAGGCCGAGATCGCGACCCACATGCGGATCCGCTCGGACGAGGACGCCGGGCGCGCCGGGAGGCGTTTCATCGAGCGGGCCGGGAGCCGCAGCGTGCTCATCACGCGCGGCGAGCATGGTTTGTCGATGGTCGTGCCGCCCGACGAGGCCCACTACCCCGCGGTGGCGCGCGAGGTGGCGGATGTGACCGGCGCGGGCGACACGGTCATCGCGGCGGTGGCGCTCGGGCTGGCCGCGGGCGCGGACCTGGCCGAGGCCGCGCAGCTCGCCAATCACGCCGCCGGCATCGTCGTGGGGAAGTTCGGCGCGGCCACCGTCTCACCCGCCGAACTCCTCGCCGAGTTCCAGGAAAAGGGGCCAGGCCCCTTTGTCGATTGACCTAATCCGCCGAAACTGGCGTTGTCGGCCGCCATCCGAGCCGCCGCAACCGCCGGATCGTGCCGAAAAGGGGCCAGGCCCCTTTCTCGATCAGTGGCGGAAATGGCGGCGGCGCGTGACGATCATGGCGATGCCGTGCTCGTCGGCCGCCGCGATGACCTCCGCGTCCCGCACCGACCCTCCCGGCTGCACGATCGCCGTCGCGCCTGCGGCGACAATCGCGTCGAGTCCGTCGCGGAACGGGAAGAACGCGTCCGACGCCGCCACCGACCCGGCCAGCGACACCTTCGCGGCATCGGCCTTCATCCGCGCCACGTTCACGGCGTCGACGCGGCTCATCTGTCCGGCCCCGACCGCCAGCGTCCGGTTCTCGGACGTGAAGATCACGGTGTTCGACTTGACGTGCGCGCACACGCGCCAGGCGAACCGCAGGGCCTGCCATTCGGCGGGCGTGGGCGGCCGCTTCGTCACGACCTCGGGCCCGCCCTCGCGCGGCCACTCGTCGCGCGCCTCGACGACGCGGTCCGCCTCCTGCGCGAGGACGCTGCCGAGCGCGGAGCGCAGGTCGAGCCGGCCGAGCGTGCGGCTGGCGCCGGCGCCTGCCGCGAAGGCCGCAGGGGCAATCACGACGCGCAGGTTCTTCTTCGCCGCGAGGACGCCGAGCGCCCCTTCCGTGATGGCCGGCGCGATGACCGCCTCGATGAAGGTGGAGGCGATGGCGCGGGCCGTCTCCTCGTCCACCTCGCGGTTGCAGCCCACGATGCCGCCGTAGGCCGAGAGCGGGTCGGCGTCGCGCGCGCGGACGTAGGCCTCGGCCAGCGAGAGGCCCGTCGCGGTCCCGCACGGGTTGGTGTGCTTGATGACCACCGCGGCGGGCTCGACGAACTCCGCGGCGATGCGCGACGCGGCGTCCACGTCGAGCAGGTTGGTGAACGACAGCTCCTTGCCCTGCAGCACGGCCGGCAGGTCGGCCGCCGCGACGTCGGCCGGCACGAACCAGGCGCCATGCTGGTGCGGGTTCTCGCCGTACCGGAGGGTGCGGTAGCGGTTCGTGGCGACGATCAGGCGCGGCGGGAGCGGCTCGCGCTCGGCGAGGCGGCGGCACTCGCCGTCCTCGACCGCAACCGCCTCCAACTCGTTGGCGATGGCGCAGTCGTACGTGCCCGTGTGCGTGAACGCCTCCTTCGCCAGGGCGAAGCGGAGGTCCATCGGCGCTCCGCCCGGCTCGTCGAGGGCCGCGAGCACGCGCGCGTAGTCGTCCGGCGACGTGACGACGAGCACGTCCTTGAAGTTCTTGGCGGCGGCGCGGATCATCGACGGCCCGCCGATGTCGATGTCTTCGACGAGCGCCTCGAATGTCGTGCCCGGCCTGGCGGCCGTCTCGCGGAACGGGTACAGGTTCACGACCACCATGTCGATGGGCCTGATCCCGAAGCGATCCATCGCCTCGCGGTCGCCCGCGCGGTCGCGCCGCGCGAGGATGCCGCCGTGGATCATCGGGTGCAGCGTCTTGACGCGCCCGTCCATCATCTCGGGCGCGCCCGTCACGTCGGCCACCTGGACGACCGGCACGCCGGCCGCCGCGAGGGCGCGCGCGGTGCCGCCCGTCGACACGATGTCCCATCCCCGCTGCACGAGGCCGCGGGCGAACTCCACGAGACCGGCTTTGTTCGAGACGCTGATCAACGCACGCATGATGATGGCTCCCCCGCTCTGCGGCTCGCATTCGTGGCTCGGCCAGCCCCGCGCAGCCGGAGCATCGGCCCGGCGCCGGCGGGCCGAGCCGCAGCCTCGCGACGTGCGGCGGCGGAACTCACTGCCGGCGGCCGCCAGAGAGTATAGCCGCCGCCCGCGTGCCTTGACACCCCGCAAACGCGGTCTGTAACATGCCGAGGTGGTGCCTCCGGGCGGGCACCTGCCGCACCAACAGCGGTTTACGGGGATTTCCCTGGCTGGAGCCGGGGATCGGCAAGACCAGCGGCGCGCCCGGCGCCGCGAAACGGCAAGGCAGGGCAAGCATGCGCATCACAGGCAAGGTGAAGTGGTTCAACAACGCGAAGGGATTCGGATTCATCGAGCGTGAAGGCGGGAGCGACGTGTTCGTGCACTACTCGGCCATCACCGGCGCCGGATTCCGGTCGCTCGAAGAGGGTCAGGCCGTGGAGTTCGAGATCGTCGACGGCCCCAAGGGCCCCCAGGCCGGCAACGTCATCAAGATCTAGCGGACCCTTCCGACAGTCCTCACCGGGGCGGCCCTGCCGCCCCGGTTTGTTTTTCCCTACGACTTCCCAGGCGCTCCCGCACCCGTCGTTCCCTTGAGTCCCCTCGCGCTGAAGGTGACCTTGCCGTCGTGGACCGTCACGCGGAACGCCACCTCCGGCGCGCCGCGCTTCTTGAGCACGGCCACCTTGTCCCGGATGACGCCCGCGAACTTGCTGAAGGGCACCTGCTTCTCGCCCAGCTCGCGCCGCACGGTGGTGATGCGGTCGTAGAGCTGGTGCAGCCGGTCGGCCTCGTGCACCGGGTCCGCGAACACCGTGACGAAGACGACGCGTTCTCCCGTCTGCGTCGCGGCCGTCGCGGCCCGGCCCCGGCTCGCGAACGGCCCGGGGCGGCCCTCCTCGCGGGCGCGCAGCCCTCGGTCCCACAAGTCCACGAACGTGGCCAGCCGAGACTGGATCGTCTGCAGCCGGAACCGCTCCGCGTAGGATCCCTCGATGGCACCCATGCGTTCGAGCCGCACCACCGCCTGCTCCACTTGCGTGCGCGTCTCCCACGGCGGCCTGGGCAACTGGCCGGCGAAGAACATGTTGTACTCGGCCTCGAGCTTGCGCAGGTCGGCTTCGAGCTTCTGCAGGCCGTGATCGAGGTCGGATCCGCGTGCCACTAGCGTGGAAGGAGATACCAGAGGAGCGGCAGCCAGAGTTCGCGCGCGAACGGCAGCGGACGGCCGTCGACGAGCACCTCGCTCGTGTCGAGGCCGCCAATCAGCTGCCACAGGTCGCGCAGCGCCAGCACCTGCTCCGGGGTGAAACGGGCGCGGTGCCTGAGACCGCTGCCCGCGCCGACTTCGAGATACTCGCCGCTCGCCCGGGCCAGCTCGACCGACCGCGCGTAGTCGGGGCCGTCGAACGGCGCGAACACGAGCGTGAACGAGAAGGGGCGGTCCGAAGGCCGCTCGAGCAGCGCGTCCTGCAGGTCCGGGTCGAGGCGGGCCAGTTCCTCGTCCGACGGTTCCTCCTCGAGGTCGGCATACGGCCAGAACTGGTCCCGCGGGCGGTAGGCCGGCACGACCGCGGCGCCAGCCGCAGAACCGGCGGCCGACGCAGCTGCAGCCTCCGCAGCCTGGGCGGACACGGGGGTCTCGGGAGCGCTGGACGGTTGCGGCATGTCAGTACGGTGCCCGTGCGGCGGCCATCGCCGCGCGAACGGCTGATGGTATCCTGAGTGCGCGGCGGGTCGCAATACTTCGGAGCGGCACTCCGGGACTCGGGACTCGGGATTCGGGATTCGGGACTTGGAATCCAGAATTCAGGATTCAGGAGCCAGAATCCAAAGTCCCCGCGCTGAGACCTTGCGACCTGACGCTCTGTGCCCGCGGCCGCGGGTCCATGGACCTCGGTGTCGTGCCGCGCAGGTGTCCGCGAGACTGCTCGGTTGAGGTTCCTATTCTGAATTCTGAGTTCTGAATACTGAATTCTGAATACTGAATATACCCAAAACATAAGATATGCAGAGACAGGAAAAGGTATCAGACATCAAAACATGCATTTAGAAAAACCGCGTTTTTAAAAAATCTGATATAAAAAATTAATTTTTTTTGCATATTATGCAGGCATGATCGTGATGATAAGGCTCA
>CAZBIP010000027.1:0-24849 GCA_964491885.1 uncultured Vicinamibacterales bacterium | reverse complement strand
GACTTCCCGATGGAGAACACCTTGACCCGCCGGGGACTCGCCTTCTCGAGCATCCGCATGTACTCGTGCACCTCGGCCGTGTAGGGCAGGATGCCCGGCGCGCCGGCGACGTCGCCGAGGACCGCCTTCGGCGTGGGCACTGTCTTCGACGCGGGCAGGTAGTCCACGAGCGGAGACAGGAAATACGGCTCGGTCGTGTACTCCTTGATCTTCTTCGTGTACTCCTCGTCCACCGCCTGCTTCGGGTCGCGCGCGTACTTGTTCGGCTGGGCGAGCACCCCGGCGCTCGTCGCGCCCGCCAGGGCGCAGAGCACCACCATGCGTGCAAGAGTCTGACGCTTCATCGATCACCCTCGGTCCCGGCGTTCCGGGAGGTTCACGAGACTCACGTGCGGGCGCGCCCGCCCCGCCGCCGGGGCGCGCGCAATCCGTCGGATTCTATCAGAAGGCCGTACGCGACAACGGCCAGCAGATGCTGGCCGTCGTCGTCGAATGGTGGTCGGGGCGAAAGGATTTGAACCTTCGACCCCTCGGTCCCGAACCGAGTGCTCTACCAGGCTGAGCCACGCCCCGACAGACTCTTCATGTTACCTCAACCGCCTCGACTTTCCCAACACCTTCTTCTTCGCGGCCGCGCCAGCCGCCCGCGCGGACGCCGCCCCCGGCTCCGCGTCCCTGCCCCGTCCCTGCCGGCTCGGCGACTTCAGCAACTGCTCCACGGTCCCCATGGCGGCGTAGGCCGTCAGGTCGGGCTGGAGCGGGGTCACCGTGATGTACCCCGCCTTCACGGCCTGGTAGTCGCAGTCCTCGTGCGCCTCCCAATCGTCCTGCGCCTCGTCTATCCAGTAATACGGCCGGTGCTTCGGATCCACGCGCTCGGTGATGGCGGTCACGTGGTTGCGTGTGGCCTGACGGGTGACCTTGAACCCGTGCGTCACCCGGCGCGGCACGTTCACGTTGAGAAACGTCCGCGGAGGCAGCCCCTCGGCCAGCACCCGCTCGGCGATGCGCGCAGCGGCGCGCGCGGCGTCCGTGAAGTCCATGCCTTCCCGCGTCCGCTTGAGCGACACGGCGATACTCGGCACGCCCAGCAGCGCGCCCTCCAGCGCTCCCGACACGGTTCCCGAATACGTCACGTCGTCGCCCAAGTTCCAGCCCTTGTTGATGCCCGACACGACGAGGTCCGGCAGGCCTTTGAACACGACGGCGACGGCGATGTTCACGCAGTCGGTCGGCGTGCCTTCTACGGCATACACGCGCGGGCCGAGCTGCTCCAGCCTCAGCGGAAAGTGCAGCGTGAGCGCGTGGCCGACCGCGCTCGCCTCCTTGGCCGGCGCCACGACCGTGACCTCGCCGAGCGGCGCCAAGGCGTCCGCGAGCGCTTTCAAGCCCTCCGACCGGACGCCATCGTCATTGGTGATGAGAATCTGCTTCATGGGAACTACCCATTATAGGCGACGGTCAGAAAACTCAAAGACCGACCGGCAAGGGCAGCCCGCCCCGCAGGTAAGCCGCGCGGCCGGTGTTGAACATCCGGCCGGTGGCCTGGCCTGCAGGATTCTGCTATCGTTGCGTGAGAATGGGATGCGTCGCATGAGGTCATTCACGGCGGTCATCGAGCGGGACGCCGATACCGGACTGTACGTGGGCTGGGTCCCGGGCTTCCCTGGGGCGCATAGCCAGGGCGAGACGCTCGACGAATTGCGGTCGAATATCCAGGAGGTGATCGAGATGCTTCTGGAAGACGGCGACCCACGGCTCGAGAGCGACTTCGTTGGCGTTCAGACCGTCCAAGTGGCCTAGCCCGTGGCCAAGCCGCCCGTCCTGAAGCCTCGCGAGGTGGTGGCGCTCCTCGGCCGGCTTGGCTTCGCGGAAGTCCGCCAGCGAGGATCCCACCGCCAGTATCGACACGCGGACGGTCGCGGGACGACAGTCCCATTCCATCAGAACCACGACATCTCGCCTACCCTTCTTCGTCAAATCGCCAAGGACATCGGCCTGTCAGTCGAGGAGTTGCTGGCGGAGCAGCCGAAACACTAGCGCTCGGCGGCGGGCCTCAGGTCGAGACGGCTGAGCCACGCCGCCGACACCAGCGCGAGTCCGGCGCCAAGGGCGAACGCCACGGGCGCGCCCGCGACCTTCCAGACCAGTCCAAAAATAAGGCTCGCCAACAGGGCCCCGACGCCGATGACCGCGTGATACGCGCCGAAGGCGGCGCCTCTCGCCTCCGAGGGCGCCAGGTCGGCGACGACCGCCTTCTCGACACCCTCGGTCAGGCCGTAGTAGAGGCCGTAGACGAGGAAGAGCGGCACGAGCGCGGCGGCGGTGGACGCCATCGCGAACCCCGCGTACACGCCGGCGTAGACGATCCACCCGGCGGCGATGATCGCCTTCCGGTTCAGCCGATCCGAGAGCAGCCCCCCGATTGGCGACACGACGGCCTTGACGACGTGCAGGGCGGCCCACGTGACCGGGATCCACGCGGCCCCGACGCCAACGTCGCTCAGGCGCAGCAGGAGGAACGCGTCGGTCGAGTTGCCCAGACTGAAGAGCACCAGCACGCCGAGATACCTGTAGAACGCCCCTCCGAGGGGCATCGCACGGCCGCTCGCCGCTGCGGTCCCGGCCTCGGCAGACGGCGCATCCGACCGGACGTCCGGGACTGGAAGAAGCATGGCCACGGCGATGAGGCCGGGGACGAGCGTGAGCGCGAACAGCGTCCGGTACTCGCCGGGGTAGAACCAGAGGAACAGGCTGGCGAGCAGCGGCCCGACGATCGCACCCGCGTGATCCATCGAGCGGTGCAGGCCGAACACGTAACCTCGGGTCGAGGGCGTCGCCCACGAGGCGAGCAGGGCGTCGCGCGGGGCCGACCGGATCCCCTTCCCCACTCGGTCCGTCAGCCGCACCGCCAGGACGTGCATCCACGACGTCGCCAGGGCGACGAGCGGGCGCGCGAGCGTCGACACGCCGTAGCCGACGAGGACGAACGGCTTGCGCGCGCCCCGCCGGTCCGACAGCCGGCCGGTGACGATCTTCAGGAGGCTGTTCAGCGCCTCGGCTGCGCCCTCGATCACGCCCAGCGCCATGGCGGTGCCGCCCAGCACCTTCGTGAGGTAGAGCGGCATGATCGGGTAGACCGCCTCGGAGGCGACGTCAGTGAAGAAGCTCGTCCACGAGACGAGCCACACCGGCCGCGGCAGCCTGGGCCGCTCCCCCAGCAGCGACGCCGCTCGACGCGTCATGCGCTACGCCTTGAGGTAGATCCCGCGCTTGTCCATCACCCAGAGCACGACGAACAGCACGGCCAGGTGCGCCAGGGCCCAGAGCAGCGACGCGTTGACGGGATCGGCCATCGGCACGAAGTAGGTCGAGTAGAGGAAGCGGCTCCAGGACAGCGAGTTCCCGTCGGCCATGACCACGCGATGGCTCGACAGGAACTTGCTCAGCAGCCCCGACAGCGTGTAGAGCGCGATGGCGTTCAGCCCCAGGATCACGAACGGGCGGCTCCAGGCCTTCCACCCGCGCACGTCGATGAAGGCGTAGCACATGGCCAGCAGGACCGACGCAGCCCCGCCCGTGAACCAGACGTATGAACTCGTCCAGATCTTCTTGTTGATGGGGAACGCGAGTCCCCACACGAGACCGACCAGCATCGCCGCGAGCCCCGCGCCGAGGAGCAGGAGCGCCTTCCGCGTCCCGGCCGCCCTCGACCCCAGCCACAGTCCGGCCACGCCGCCAAGCAGCGTCGTCGCGATGGACGGGATCGTGCTCAGGAGCCCCTCCGGATCCCAGGTCTTCGTCTGCGAGTACAGGTGGTTCCCGAAGATCATCCTGTCGATGTAGGCGCCGAGGTCGTTGCCAGGAGTCAGGTGCTGCCCCGCGGCGACGCCCGGCACGGGCACCAGAACCATCACGGCCCAGTAGGCCAGCGTGAGCCCGGCCGCCCACAGCATCAGCGTCCGGCCCTGCGCCCACCGCCTCGCGTCGTCCGACCCGTGCGCGGGCGTGGTCCACCGGAACAGGAACGCCGCCGCCAGATAGCACAGAGCAATGCGTTGCAGAACGCCCGGGATGCGCACCACGCCGAAGTCGAAGCGCGGGTACAGCGCCAGGATCAATCCCAGTCCGAAGATGACGACCGCCCGTTTCACGATCTTCCACGGGTTCCCCATCGTGCCTCGCGACAGCGTGATGGACACGCCGACGATGAAGAGGAAGAAGGGGAAGATCAGATCCGTCGGGGTGCAGCCGTTCCACTCGGCGTGCAGAAGCGGCGGGTAGACGTGGCTCCAATCCCCGGGATTGTTCACGATGACCATCGCGGCCATCGTCAGGCCGCGGAAGGCGTCGAGGGACGTGAGACGGACGGGCTTGGTCACGCTGGGCCTCCGGTGCACGCGCCATGATGCCGCGAACGGGCCGCCGGGAAAAGGGGCAGTTGCAATTGTTGCCGCCGCGGCGCTACAACAGTCGCGTGAAAAGCCTCGGCGAGCGGATGGCCGCGCTCACCCGCGAGGGCGATCGGGCCCTGTACGACGCGTCGGACGGGTCCTGGGTGCAGTGCCATGCCTGCGCCCACGAGTGCGAGATCGCCGAGGGCGCGTCCGGCACCTGCCGGGTCCGGTTCAACCGCGGCGGGACCCTGCGCGTGCCGTGGGGCTACGTCGCCGGCGCCCAGAGCGATCCCATCGAGAAAAAGCCGTTCTTTCACGTCGAGCCCGGCTGCCGCGCCTTCAGCTTCGGCATGCTCGGGTGCGACCTCAAGTGCGCGTGCTGCCAGAACTGGGTCACGTCGCAGACGCTCCGCGACCCGGCGGCGGGCGGCCGCCTGACGGACACGAGCCCCGAGATGCTGGTGCACGCCGCCGTGCGCTCGGGTGCCCGCGCCGTCGTCAGCACCTACAACGAGCCCCTCATCACGACCGAGTGGGCGGTGGCCATCTTCAAGGCGGCGCGCGCGGCGGGGCTCCTGACGGGCTACGTCTCCAACGGCCACGCGACGCCCCGCGTGCTCGAGTACCTCGCGCCCTGGATCGACCTCTACAAGGTGGACCTCAAGGGCTTCGACGAGTTGCAGTACCGAAACTACGGGGGGCACCTCGACCCGGTGCTCGACACCATCCGCCGCCTGCATGCCATGGGCGTCTGGGTCGAAGTGGTCACGCTCCTCGTGCCGGGCATCAACAACTCGGACGAGGAGATCGCGGCCATCGCCGGCTTCCTGGCGGGCGTGTCGCCGGACATCCCCTGGCACGTGACGGCGTTCCACCCGGACTACCGCATGACGGACCGCGCCGCCACGACGCCGGACATGCTGGTGCGCGCCGCCGGCATCGCCAGGAGAGCCGGCCTTCGTTTCGTGTACGCGGGCAACGCGGCCGGCGAGGTGGGCGACCTGGAGGACACGTTCTGCCCCTCCTGCCGCCAGGTGCTCGTCGAGCGCCGCGCCTACTGGATTGGCGTCTGCCGCGTCACGCCGGACGGGCGCTGTCCCGACTGCGGAGCGATCATCCCCGGCCGGTGGCGCCCCGCCGCGGCATAATGGGCACGATGCCGCTCGTCGACACGCTGGGCCGCCCGCTGCGGACCCTCAGGCTTTCCGTCACCGACCGGTGCAACCTGCGCTGCCAGTACTGCATGCCGGAGCGGGAGTACGCGTGGCTCCCGCGCGCCGACCTGCTCGACTTCGACGAGATCGCCAGGCTGGCTTCGGTGTTCACCGGCCTGGGCGTCCGCACGATCCGCTTGACCGGCGGCGAGCCGCTCCTGCGGCACGATCTCCCCCGCCTCGTCGCGCGCCTCTCCGCCGAGCCGTCCGTCGAACTGGCGCTCACGACGAACGGACTCCTGCTCGAGCCGCTCGCCGAACCCTTGCGGGCTGCGGGGCTGACGCGCCTGAACGTCAGCCTCGACACGCTCTCGCCCGCGCGGTTCCACTCGCTCACGGGCCAGGACGACCACGCGCGCGTCATCCGGAGCATCCGCGCGGCGGCGCGGCTGTTCCCGGGCACGAAGCTCGACGCCGTCATCATGCGCGGCGTCAACGACGACGAGATCGGCGCGCTCCTCGAGTTCGGCGGGGCCATCGGGGCCGAGGTCCGGTTCATCGAGTACATGGACGTCGCCGGCGCCACCCGCTGGACGGCGGACGCCGTTCTGCCCGGCGCGGACATCCTCGAGCGCGTCCGCGCGCGCTACGGAGCGGCCGATGCGATCGCCGCCCCGGGATCGAGCGCGCCGGCCGGCCGATTCGCGCTGCCGGACGGGCGCACGTTCGGCATCATCGCGTCCACCACGACGCCCTTCTGCCAAGAGTGCGACCGGGCGCGCCTCACGGCTGACGGCCTCTTCTACACCTGCCTGTACGCGACCGAGGGCCTCTCGCTGCGCTCCGCCCTCCGTCGGGGAGCGTCAGACGGCGAGATCGCAGCGATCGTCGAAGCGCGCTGGCGCGCCCGATCGGAACGCGGCGCCGAGGAACGCGCGAAGTTGCCGCATCGGGGGGCATATGTGGCCGTCGACGCGCTCCGCGCCGACCCTCACCTGGAAATGCACAGCCGGGGAGGCTAGCCCCACGGGCCAACCGTCGGACCTGGCGCCCGTCAGCGCCGCGCGCGCAGCATCGGCGTCCAGCCCGGCGCGAACCGCGTGCCCGCGATCAGCCGGACGACTTCCCCATAGTTCGCCACGCCCGAACTCACGCGCTGCGATCGCAGGTAGCGATCGTAGGCCCGCCACGCGGCCCGCCGGATCGATCCGACCTGGTCGCGCGCGCTTCGCGCCGCCATCGCTTCGAGATCGGCCCTGACGGCGGCCGGAAGGCGGCTGCGGGCTTCCCGCCTCCCCTCGCCGTCCCGTGCGCCCAGCGTGTGCACGAAGACGTCGAGCCACGCGCTGTACTGCGCGGCATTGTCGCCGCGAAGGCACACGGCCAGGCCGAAGAGCGACGCCTCCGACTCTCCCGCGAATCCCGCGAGGTGCCCCCACTCGTGCGCGATCACGGAAGGCAGCTCGAACGGGAGGAGGTTCGACGGCAGCAGCGTCTCCAGGAAGAACGGGTCGGTCAGGCCCGACACACCCGCGCGCGTGAAGTACGGGTCCAGAATCGTGCGCTTCGGACGGCCGGGCGTCACAGGCCCAGGCAGGCCGAAGAGGCGTGCCGCCTCGGCCAGCGGTCCCGCCAACACGCGCGCGACGTCGTCCGCCTTCGGCCACCCGTCGTGGCCCTCCGGCAGCAGCGGCCTGAGCCGCGCGAGTTCACCGATGGCGGCGTCGTTCAGCGCCACCACGGACTCGGTCGTGACCAAGCTCTCGTCGAACTCGAGGCGTGCCTCGATGGGCTCGCGGCGGTAGTTCAGGCCCCACGCCAGCAGGAAGACGAGGTAGAGGGCTGAACCGGCGACGATGCCGTGCGCGGCGAGCCGGCCCAAGGCCCTCCACCGGCCGTCCTGGGGCGCGTGCAGCGCCGCGAAGAGCCCGAAGAGGGAGGCCCCGACAGCCATGATGATCAGCACGTCGAGGAGGGCGAACGGCACGGCGTTCGACGCGCGCGTCAGGAGCTGCTGGACGGCCGGATAGAGCCCCCGCGAGTAATGCTCTTCCACCCAGCCCGCCGGCCACGGCCACAGCGCCGCCGCGCCTGCCGCCAGGACCCCGAGGGCACCCGCCATCCACGCTCGCACGGCCCCAATCATAGCGGACGCGCGCCGTCATCGGTCCGCAGGCCTGGCCGCCCGTGATGCAGGTCGGCCTCGATTCGACGCACGAGGCATCCCGCCTCGCGGCGCCGCCCGATCCGCGCGCTGGACTCGCGTCAGGCAAACGGCTATAAACGGGCAAGGTGTGTGATCAACCCGCTCCCGCCCCAGTCGAGGGCCGTCGAGTCGAGGTCCGCGGGATCGTCCAGGGCGTGGGGTTCCGCCCCTGGATTTACCGCCTGGCGCGCGAGCACGGCCTCGGAGGCTGGGTCCGGAACGACGCGGCCGGCGTCACCCTCGAGGTGTTCGGACGCGGACCCGCGATCGGCGCCTTCCTCGACGCGCTTCGAATCTCCCCCCCGCCCGCCGCGCGCATCTCCGCGATCGACGTCCGCGCCGCTCAGCCAGGCCAGCGGCCCGGCGTCTTCGAGATTCTCGGGTCGGAGCCGGCCTCGGATCGGACGGTCTCGATCCCGCCGGACCTGCCCACGTGCCCCGACTGCCTGGCCGAGCTCCGCAACCCGCGCGACCGCCGGTTCGGCTACCCCTTCATCAACTGCACCAACTGCGGGCCGCGTTTCACGATCGCGTTCGACGTCCCCTACGATCGGCGCAACACGACGATGGCGCCGTTCCGGATGTGCGCGGCGTGCCAGGCTGAGTACGACGACCCGGGAAACAGGCGCTTCCACGCCCAGCCGAATGCCTGCCCGGCGTGCGGCCCGCGCGTCTGGCTCGCCGACGCTCGCGGGCGCGACGTCGCCTCCGAAGACCCCATCACCGATGCGGCCTCAGCGTTGCTGAGGGGCGGGATCGTCGCCGTCAAGGGCCTGGGCGGGTTCCACCTGGCGTGCGACGCCACGAACGATCAGGCGGTGACGGACTTGCGAACCCGCAAGCGGCGCGACGAGAAGCCGTTCGCCGTCATGGCGGCTGACCTCGACGCCGCCGCGACGCTCGCCAATCTGGACGATGACGCGCGCGCCCTGCTGGCCTCCGTCGAGCGGCCCATCGTCCTCGCCCCGCGAAGCGCGTCGGCCCCGATCGCCAGGAACATCGCGCCCGGCAACTCGCTCGTCGGCGTCATGCTCCCCTACACGCCGCTGCACCACCTGCTCACGGCGGCCGCGGGCCGGCCGCTCGTGATGACGTCCGGCAACCTCTCGGAAGAGCCCCTCGCCTACCGGAACGACGAGGCCGTCGATCGGCTCGGGAGCATCGCGGACCTCCTCGTCATGCACGACCGCGAGATCGACACACGGTGCGATGATTCCGTGGCGCGCGTCATCGAAGGGTCGCCCGTCGTGTTCAGGCGGTCACGCGGCTACGTGCCCCGCGGCATCCCCGTCGCCGGTCACTTCGACGACCCGGTGCTCGCGTGCGGGGCGCTGCTCAAGAACACGTTCTGCGTGGCCGCCAGGGGCGTGGCCTGGCCGGGCCCGCACATCGGCGACCTGGAGAACCTCGACACCTACGAGGCGTACGAGCACGCCATCGGACGGATGGAGCGCTTCCTGGGCGTGACGCCGGCGGTCGTCGCGCACGACCTGCATCCCGAGTATCTCTCGACGCGGTACGCGCGCGAGCGGCCCGAGCCGATCAAGATCGCCGTCCAGCACCACCACGCCCACGTCTGCAGCGCGATGGCCGAGCACGGCGTCGCAGGCCCGGTGATCGGCGTGGCCTTCGACGGCACGGGACTCGGAACCGACGGCACGGCGTGGGGCGGCGAGTTCCTCGTGGCCAACGCGCGGTCGTTCAGGCGCGTGGCGACTTTCCGGCCGATTGCCCTCGCGGGCGGTGACCTGGCGATCCGCCAGGTGTGGCGGCAGGCGCTCGCCCTGCTCCTGGACGCGTTCGACGGCGATGCGCCCGTCGATCGGTTCGAGGTGTTCCGCCGCGTCGCCCCGCGCGATCGGGCGGTCGTCTCGCAGATGATTGCGCGGCGCCTCAACACCGTGCCGGCCCACGGCGTAGGCCGGTACTTCGACGCCGTCGGAGCGCTCGGACTCGGCCGCCCGGAGTCACGCCACGAGGGCCAGGTCGCCCTCGAGTGGAACCTCGCGGCCGATCTGAACGAAGATGGCGCGTACGACTTCGGGATCGAGGCCGAAGCCGGGCTCAATCGCATCGATCTCAGGCCTGCGGTTCGCCGGATTGCGGGCGCGTTGATCGCGGGCGTGGCGCCGTCGATCGTGTCGGCCAGGTTCCACAACACCCTGGCGGCCGCGACGGCCGAGGCCGTGCGGTTGGCGCAGCGGGAAGCCGGGGACCTGCCCGTCGTGCTGACGGGCGGGGTCTTCCAGAACGCGCTGCTCACCGCCCGCGTGCTGAGGGCCATCGGGCCGGGCACGCGCGTGCTGAGACACGCGGCCGTCCCGCCCGGAGACGGCGGGATCGCCGTGGGCCAGGCCGTCGTGGCGAGCGCGGTCGCGCGGGCCGGCCGGTCCGGTGTCGTGGAGGGATCATGTGCCTAGGCGTGCCGGGCAGGGTCGTCGCGGTGGACGGGAACGTCGCGACCGTGGACTTCTGGGGCGTCAAGCGGCAGGTCCTGCTCGACGTCGTGGACGAACCCGTCTCGGCCGGCGACTACGTTCTCAACCACGTGGGCTACGCGATCCGCCGCATTCCCGAGGACGAGATCGCGGAGACGCTCGCGCTCTTCGAGCAGTTGCTGGCGCACCAGGATGCCGACGACCCGATGTCGGCTGAGGTCCGGGCCGAAATCGCGGGAACTGGCGAGGGTGCCGGTGACGAGTCCTGATCCCGCCGCCGCGTTCCGTGAGATGAAGTTCCGCGACCCTGCCAGGGCCGCCGCGCTGACGGGCGCCATCACGCGCGCGGTGGCGAGGGTCGGCCGGGCCCCGCTGACGATCATGCACGTGTGCGGCAGCCACGAGCAGGCCATCGCGAAGTACGGGCTGCGCGCCACGCTGCCTCCCGCCCTCGAGATCATCATGGGACCGGGCTGCCCGGTCTGCGTCACCGACGCGCCCGAGGTCGACGAGGGCGTCGCGCTGGCGCTCCAGGGCGTCCGCGTCGCGACCTACGGCGACATGCTGCGCGTGCCCGGCTCCTCGCTGTCGCTGGCCGGCGCCCAGGCCGAGGGCGCCCGCGTCCACGTCGTCTACAGCGCGGACCAGGCCGTCGATCTCGCCCGGCGCACGGAAGACGACGTCGTGTTCTTCGCCACGGGATTCGAGACGACGGCGGTCGCGACGGCCGCGGCGATCGCGCGGGGCGTGCCGGCCAACTTCTCGATTCTCTGCGCGCACAAGTACATCCCGCCGGCCATGGACGTCGTCGCGGGCATCCCCGGTTCGAAGGTCGAGGCGTTCATCGCCGCCGGACACGCCGCCACCATCACCGGCTGGGGCATCTTCGAGCCGTTCGTCGAGCGCCGCCGCCTGCCGGTCGTCGTGGCGGGGTTCGAGCCCCTCGACATCCTCGCCAGCCTGCTGCGGGCGGTCGAGTTCGTCGGCGACGGGAGGGCATGCGTCGAGAACCTGTACCCGCGCGCGGTCACGAAGGACGGCAACCGCCGGGCTCAGGAGGCACTCTGGAGGGTCTTCGAACCCGCGGACGGACGCTGGCGGGGGATCGCCAACGTGCCGGGCGGCAACCTTCGTTTGCGGGACGCCTACACCGGCCTTGACGCGCGGCGGCGCTTCCACATCGACGCCTCCGCGCTGGCGGCGCGGGTCCCGCGGGCCGAGGCCGCCTCGTGCCTGTGCGGATCCATCATGTCGGGCATCGCCACGCCCCGTGACTGCCCGCTGTTCGGCGGCGCGTGCACGCCCGCCCGCCCGGTCGGGGCGTGCATGGTGAGCAGCGAGGGCACGTGCCGCATCTGGCACGAGTACGGCGGGCACCCCGACCTGGGAGACGTCTCGTGAGCAGGCCCGGACCGCTCGACGATCGGATCGGCCTCGTACACGGCGCCGGCGGGCGCGCGATGCGCGAGTTGATCGAGCAGGTGTGCGTCGCAGGCCTCGGGCCGGATGCCAGGCCCGGCGGCATCGGGCTCACGGCGATGGACGACGGTGCGGCCATCCGCGTCGGCGGCCGCTGGCTGATCCTGACGACAGACTCGCACGTCGTGCAGCCGATCTTCTTCCCCGGCGGCGACATCGGCCGTCTCGCGGTGTCGGGAACGGTCAACGATCTCGCCGTGATGGGCGCGACAGACGTGACCGCGCTGACCTGCGCGCTCATCGTCGAGGAGGGATTCCCGCGCGCCGATCTCGAGCGCGTCTATGCCTCGATCCGGCGCGCGTGCGACGAGGCCGGTGCCGCGGTCGTGACGGGCGACACGAAAGTGATGGGCCGGGGAGAGATCGACGGCCTCGTCCTCAACACCGCGGGCGTCGCGTTCTGCGACCGGCCCGTGCCGGACTCCGGGCTGTCCACGGGCGACGTGATCCTCGTGACGGGGACCGTCGGAGCGCACGGCATGGCCGTCGTGGCCGCGCGGCACGATCTCGCGCTGGAGGGAGATCTGCGGTCGGACGTCGCGCCAATCAACGGATTGATCCGCGCGGCGCTGGACGCCGGCGGCGCGGCCATCGCGGCCATGAAGGACCCGACACGGGGCGGGGTCTCGAGCGCGCTCCACGAGATGGCGCAGAAATCGCACGTGGGGATCGTGCTGGAGGACGCGAGCGTGCCGGTCACTCCGAGCGTGCGGAGCGCCGCCGACCTGCTGGGCCTCGACCCCCTGGTGATGGCCTGTGAAGGCCGGGCGATCATCGGCGTCCGCCCGGAGCGCGCCGACGCGGTGCTGGCGGCGCTTTGCGCCCACCCGCTCGGGCGGCGCGCGGCGCGGATCGGGCGCTGCATCGACGCCCATGCGGGCTCGGTCATCCTCGACACGGGGTTCGGACGCCGGCTGCTCGCCGAGCCCGAGGGCGAGCCGCTGCCGAGGATCTGCTGAGGCGCGCCGTGCACGAGTACTCGCTGATGCTGGCCATGCTGGAGCGCGTCGAAGAGGAGTCGAAGGCGCGCCAGGCCATCGCCGTGCACCGCGTCCGCCTGCGCATCGGGGATCTGTCCGGCGTCGAGGCGGACCTCCTCGAGAGCGCCTTCGAGATCGTCAAGGCGGGCACGGTGTGCGAGCGCGCCGCGCTCGACATCGAGCGCGTGCCCGCCCGGTGGGAGTGCTCCGCGTGCGGCCAGCCGGTCGGCGGCGGCGAGCGCCTGCGGTGCGCCGCCTGCGGCGCGCCCGCCCGGCTCGCGAGCGGCGGCGAGATCCTGCTCGGCCGGATCGAACTGGAGGTGCCCTGATGTGCGACGTCTGCGGCTGCGGCGACCCCCACCGCGTGTCGGTCGAGGTGCAGGACCGGATCCTCTCGGCGAACGACGCCCAGGCGGCCCACAACCGGGAGCACTTCGCCGCCCACGGCGTGCTCGCCCTCAACCTGATGGGATCGCCCGGATCGGGCAAGACGGCCGTGCTCGAGGCGACGGCCGCCGCGCTGGGCGCGCGCGTGCGCATCGCCGCCATCACCGGCGACCTCGAGACCGACCGCGACGCCGAGCGCCTGCGGGCCGCCGGCATCCCGGCACGGGCCATCACGACGGGGTCCGCGTGTCACCTGGACGCCGGCATGGTGCACGACGCGCTCCACGACCCGTCGCTGGACGGCACCCGGCTGCTCGTCATCGAGAACGTCGGCAACCTCGTCTGCCCCGCCGTCTACGACCTCGGCCAGGCCTTCAACGTCGTGGCACTGGCGGTGACCGAGGGCGAGGACAAGCCCCTCAAGTACCCGGTCATGTTCCGCAAGGCCGACCTGGTGCTCGTCACCAAGACCGATCTCCTGCCCTACCTCGACGTCCGCCTCGGCTCGCTGGACGAAGCGCTGGCGCGCGTGATGCCGGCGCCGGCCGCGATCCGCGTGTCGGCGCGCACCGGAGATGGCCTGGACCGGTGGATGGCCTGGCTCGAGGCGCGCCTGGCCGAGCGCCCGGGCCCGGACGGGGCGCACTCCGCCTTCCGGCACCGTCACGACTGAGGCATAATCGGGGTCCACAACGGAAGCGAGGCGCCATGCATCCCTGGCACGACATCTACGTCGACGATCATCTGATCGAGCACGAGTTCCCGGTCGTCATCGAAGTCCCCATGGGGAGCAAGAACAAGTACGAGCTCGACAAGGAAACGGGCTTGCTGCGTCTAGACCGGGTGCTCTTCAGCGCCGTGCACTACCCCGCCAACTACGGGTTCATTCCGCGCACGTTCTGCGACGACGGCGACCCGCTCGACGCGCTCGTCCTCGGCCAGGAGGCCGTGCAGCCGCTCACCATTGTCGAGGCGAAGGCCATCGGCGTGATGCGCATGCGCGACGAGAAGGGGCTCGACGACAAGATCCTCGCCGTGAGCACGAAGGACCCCGCGGTCAACGCCTACAGCGATCACACCCAGCTGCCGCCGTACCTGACGAAGGAAATCCAGCGGTTCTTCCAGGACTACAAGGTCCTCGAGAGCAAGCAGGTGGTGGTCGAGGACTTCATCGGCCCCGCCGACGCGATCCGCATTCTGCAGGAGGCGCTGGCACTCTACCGGCAATTGAGGCGAGGCGAACTGAGCCGGGCCTGAGCCCGCCGGCGCGGCGGGCACCCCGCTCGAGGAGCCGGCTTGCGGCGCGCGTGCGCGGCCGCGTCAGCCCGCGGCGTCGTCCGGGGCGTTGGCGGATGCGGCGGCTGCGGCCACCGGCAGGTCGAAACTGAAGCGGCTCCCGACACCAGGGCGGCTGACCACGGACACCGCGGAGCCGTGCGCCGACACGATCATCTTGACGAGGGCGAGGCCGAGCCCCGTGCCGCCGGCCTTACGCGTGGCCGATCCGTCGAGCTGGTGGAACGGCTCGAAGAGTTCCGGCAGGCGCTCCTCGGCGATGCCCGCCCCGGTGTCGGCCACCCAGAACCGGACGCCGCCCCCGACCGGCTTCGCCCCCGCTTCGATGCTGCCTCCCGCCGGCGTGAACTTGATGGCGTTGTCCACGAGTTGCGCGACGACCCACCGGATGCGCTCGGGGTCCGCCTTGACGTCCAGGCCGGCCGCGGGCGCCCGGACCGCGAGCGACAGCCCGCGCATGACGGCCCGCGCGCGGGCGGCTTCGACGACGCCCTCGACGAGCGGGCCCACGGGCACCGCCGCCAGCCGCAGTTCCATCTCGCCGCGCGCCCCGGTCGCGAACTGAATCAGGTCGCCGACGAGGCGCTCGAGCTCGGCGACGCCGCGGCCCATGACCTCGACGCCCTCGGCCTGCTCGGCCGTGAGCGCGCCGAGGTCCCCGGCCGCCAGCAGGGCATGGAAGCCCTTGATCTTCGTGAGCGGCGTCCGCAATTCGTGCGAGACGTTGGAAATGAAGTTGCTCTTCAACCGGTCGAGTTCGGTCACCCGGCGGTAGGCCTGCTCCAGCTCGCGTGTGCGGTCGGCAACGCGCTGCTCGAGCTGCGCGTTCGCCGTGCGCAGGGCGCTCTGCAGCTCCTGCACCTGCTCCACGCTGGCCAGCTCCAGCTGCTCGCGCGTCATCACGCGCATCTCGAGCAGGACCTGGCCCAGCGTCTCCTTCAGGCCCATCCGGGAGATCTCGCCCTGCCGGGCAAGCGCTTCGTCCAGCTGCTCCGCCGTGATGTACCCCTTCTTCATGAGGAACTCGCCGAAGCGGGACAGCATGGCGTCGCCGACGAACGGCGTGTCCGACTCGGCGGGCAGCACGCTGAGGGCCAGCCGCTCGGCGAGGGCGGCAGCCAGGGCGAGGTCCACGCCGCAGTGCGGGCAGGTCACCAGGCCCGACTCGACGAGCCGCCGGCAGCGCGGGCACACGAGGCTCCCGTCCGGCGGGGTCGGGGCTGGCGGCGTGGCGGACTGTCCTGTCGGCATGGCGCTCCTGCATAACGGACTATCGGCCCGTCGAAATGCGCGCATTAGCCGCGCCTGCGGGCTGCTAGTCGAGCGGCTCGAAGGTGGCCGTGAAGTGCCGGAGCGTTCTGGGCGCCGAGGCGATGCGGTAGCCGCGCAGTTCCTGGCGCATCGACGCCACCTCGATCACGGCCTCGGCGACGTAGTCGACGTGCGACTGCGTGTAGACGCGCCGCGGAATGGCCAGCCGCACGAGGTCCATCGGTCCCGGGCACTCGGTGCCGTCCGGCCTCAGGCCGAACATCACCGTGCCGATCTCGGCGCCGCGCACGCCGGCCTCCACGTAGAGCTGGTTGGCGAGGGCGATCCCCGGGTACTCGAGCGGCGCGACGTGCGGCAGGAGCGCCCGCGCGTCGAGGTAGATGGCGTGCCCGCCCGGCGGCCTGATGATCGGGACGTCCGCGGCGATCAGCTTCTCGCCGAGGTACTCGGTCGATCGGATCCGGTAGCGGAGATAGTCCTCCTCGACGACCTCCTCGAGGCCGCAGGCGATCGCCTCGAGATCGTATCCCGCGAGCCCGCCGTACGTCGGAAACCCCTCCGTCAGGATCAGCAGGTTGCGCGCGGCCTCCGCCCATCTCTCGTCGTTCATCGCGAGGAAGCCGCCGATGTTCGCCAGGCCGTCCTTCTTCGCCGACATCGTGCAGCCGTCGGCCAGGGCGAACATCTCCCGGGCGATGGCCTTCGGGGTCCGTCCGTCCTGTCCGGGCTCCCGCGTCCTGATGAACCACGCGTTCTCGGCAAACCGGCACGCGTCGAGGAAGAACGGTTTCCGGAACCGGTCGCACAGGCGGCGCACGCCGCGCAGGTTCTCGAGGGACACCGGCTGCCCGCCGCCCGAGTTGTTCGTGACGGTGACCATCACGAGCGGCACCCGCTCCCCTTCCGCCGCGAGCAGGCGTTCGAGGGCCTCGAGGTCCATGTTGCCCTTGAACGGGTGGATGAGGTGCGGGACGCGGCCTTCCGCCACGACCAGGTCCGCGGCCTCGACGCCTTCCGCCTCGACGTTGGCCCTCGTCGTGTCGAAGTGGTTGTTGTTGGGGACGATCTGCCCGGCCGACAGCTGGGTGTGAAAGAGGATGTGCTCCGCCGCGCGCCCCTGGTGGGTCGGGATCACGTGCGCGTAGCCGGTCAGGTCCTTGACCACCGACTCGAACCGGTAGAACGACCGGCTTCCGGCATAGGACTCGTCGGCCTGCATCACGGCGCTCCACTGAGCGGCCGACATCGCGCCCGTGCCCGAGTCCGTCAGGAGGTCGATGAGGACGTCCTCGGCGTGCAGGCGGAACACGTTGTAGCCCGCCCCGACGAGGGCCGCCTGCCGGTCCTCGCGCCGGGTGAACTTCACGGATTCCACGGACTTGATCCTGAACGGCTCAATCGTCGTACGGAAGTTCATCGACGCCCTCTCCCGCGGGCGGTGCCACTCTACCACACGCGTTTTTCCGGGGCGGACGGGCGCCCGCGGCCCGCCGCCGCCCCTGACCCGGAGGCGCTTGTCACCTTTCGGCGCCCCCTTGAATCCAGATTGACGGAGCAGACCATGCCTTTGTTCGAGTACCGGTGCAAGTCCTGCGGCCAGCGCTTCGAGGCGCTCGTCATCGGCTATCGGAAGCCCGTATGTCCGCGGTGCGACAGCGAAGATCTGGAGAAACAGGCGTCGACGTTCGGCTTCGGCGGCCCCGGCAGCGACCGCGCGGGCGGCGGCTATTCGCGTCCGTCGTGCTCGACCGGCGGCGGTTGAGGGTTCTAGTCCCACCGGGCCGTGAGCCCGGACCTTCCCGCGACAGGCACCATCCAGAACCGCCCCGGCGGCCGGTCACCGTGGCGGCCCGTGCCGCCGGGCGTGTAGAATCCCGACAACGGAGACACACGCCCATGAAACGAACCGCCCTGCTGCTTCTCTCCGCGGCTGCGTTGGCGCTCGCCGCCGGCACCGCCACCGTGCACACGCAAACCGCGGCCGGCGACGACGCCCGGCTGCTGCGCTTCCCCGCCATCCACGGCAACCAGATCGTCTTCACCTACGCCGGAGATCTGTTCACCGTGCCCGCCACGGGCGGCGTGGCCCGGCGGCTGACGAGCGACGTCGGGTTTGAGATGTTCGCGCGTTTCTCCCCGGACGGAAAGCAACTCGCCTTCACGGGCCAGTACGACGGGAACACCGAGGTCTACGTCATGGCCGCCGACGGCGGCGTGCCGAGGCGGCTCACGTACACCGCCACGCTGGGCCGCGACGACGTGTCCGACCGGATGGGCCCGAACAACATCGTGCTGGGGTGGAAGAACGCCACCCAGGTCCTCTTCCGTTCTCGCAGGACCGAGTGGAACGACTTCCGCGGCCAGCTCTACCTCGCGTCGGTCGCCGGCGGCCCTCTCGAAGAGCTGCCGCTGCCCCGGGGCGGGTTCGGCATGTTCTCGCCCGACGGGAAGCAGTTCGTCTACAACCGGGTCTTCCGCGAGTTCCGGACCTGGAAGCGCTACCGGGGCGGCCAGGCCGACGACGTCTGGCTCCACGACTTCGCCGCGAAGACCACGGTCAACCTGACGGGCAGCCCCGCCCAGGACATCATCCCGATGTGGAAGGGCTCGACGATCTACTTCGCGTCAGACCGGGGCGAGCGCGGGCGCATGAACCTGTACCGCTACGACCTCGCCTCGAAGCAGACCAAGGCGCTGACGTCGTTCACGGAGTTCGACGTCAAGTTCCCGTCGATGGGCGACGCGGCGATCGTGTTCGAGAACGGCGGCTGGATCTACACGCTCGACCTGCGGACCGAGCGCGCGGTCAAGGTGCCCATCGCGATCCGCGAGGACTTCGACGGCGGCCGGGCGTCGATCGTGGACGTCAGCCGGAGCGTGACCAACTTCGAGATCGCGCCCGACGGGAGCCGGGCGCTGTTCGGCGCGCGCGGCGACGTCTTCACGGTACCGGCCAAGCACGGGCCGACGCGCAACCTGACGCGCACGCCCGGGGTGCACGAACGCGGCTCGAAGTGGTCCCCCGACGGCCGCTGGATCGCCTACATCTCCGACGCGACGGGCGAGGACGAGATCTACGTCGCGCCCCAGGACGGCCGCGGCGCCGTCGTCCAGGTCACGTCGGGCGGCGCGAACTACAAGTACCAGCCGGTGTGGTCGCCCGACAGCACGAAGCTGATGTGGTCCGATCGCCAGCAGCGGCTGCACATCGCGGACGTCGCGACGAGGGCGGTCACGCTGGTGGCGGAGTCGGCGGCGTTCGAGTTCCGGGAGTACGCCTGGGCGCCCGACAGCCGGTGGGTCGCCTACGCGAAGCCGGAGGTCAAGGGCCCGCAGCGCATCTACCTCTACTCGCTCGACTCGAAGCAGACCGTCGCGGCGACGGACGCGTGGTTCGCGTCGTCGACGCCCGCCTTCAGCACCGACGGCAAGCTGCTCTTCTTCGTGTCGGCGCGGAGTTTCAACCCGACGTACGGGCAGACGGAGTTCCAGCACGTCTACACCGACATGGCCCGGATCTACTTCGTGACGCTCGCGAAGGACACGAAGAGCCCGTTCGCCCCGAAGAGCGACGAGGTGAAGGTGAAAGAGGACGCCGCGAAGCCGGCCGAGGTGAAGTCCGGCGAGGCGGCGAAAGCGGCCGACGCGAGGGCCGCCGACACGAAGGCGGCCCCGCCGAGGAAGGACGACGGGGCGCCGGCCGTGAAGGTGGACGCCGAGGGCCTGGCGGCGCGCATCGGCGTGATCCCGACGCCGCCGGGCACCTATCGGTCGCTGGCCCCGGCCGGCAGCCGGCTCTACTACGCGCGATCGAACGCGCGCGAGGCGCCGGCGCTGTACGTCTACGACCTGGAGAAGCAGGCCGAGACCCAGGTGGGCGCGGGCCTCGGCTTCGAGCTGTCCGCGGACGGCAAGAAGATGCTGATTGCCCAGCAGGGCCAGCGCTACGCGATCATCGACGCGCCGGCCGGCAAGGCCGAACCGCGCGAGTTCCTGGACCTCGGCGACCTGAAGGTGACGCTCGACCGCCGCGCCGAATGGCGGCAGATCTTCCAGGAGTCGTGGCGCCAGATGCGCGACTTCTTCTACGCGCCGAACATGCACGGCGTGGACTGGGCCGGCGTGCGGCGGACCTACGAGCCCCTGCTGGCCCACGTGAACCACCGCGCCGACCTGACGTACCTCATCGGCGAGATGATCGGCGAGTTGACCACCGGGCACACCTACGTCGGCGGCGGCGACCTGCCCCGCCTCGAACGGGTCCCGATGGGGATGCTCGGCGCGCGGGTCGAGCGCGACCCGCAGTCGAAGGCGTTCCGCATCACGAAGATCTTCGAGGGCCAGAACTGGGACCCGGCGCTCCGTTCGCCGCTGACGGACATCGGCGTCGACGCGAAGGCCGGCGACTACATCCTCGAGGTGGACGGACGGCCGACCGCCGGCCTCACGGACATCTGGGAGGCGCTCGTCGGCAAGGCCGGCAAGCAGGTCACCCTGAAGCTGAACGCGAAACCGGTCTCCGAGGGCGCGCGCGACACGGTCGTGGTCCCCGTCGAAGACGAGCGCGGCCTCTACTACTTCGACTGGGTCAGGGGCAATCTCGAGAAGGTGTCGAAGGCCACGGGCGGCCGCGTCGGGTACGTGCACATTCCCGACATGGGCGTGCCCGGCCTGAACGAGTTCGCGAAGTACTTCTATCCCCAGACCGAAAAGGACGCGCTCGTCGTCGACGTCCGGAGCAACGGCGGCGGCAACGTGTCGCCGATGATCATCGAGCGGCTGAGGCGCGAGCTCGTCATGGTGGACATCGCGCGGAACGGGAACCCGCGGACGAATCCCGGCGCGATGATCCTCGGCCCGAAGGTCCTCCTGGCCGACGAGTTCTCCGCGTCGGACGGCGACCTCGTGACCTACCGGTTCAAGACGCACAAGATCGGCCCCGTGATCGGCAAGCGCACGTGGGGCGGGGTCGTGGGCATCCGCGGGACGCTGCCGCTCCTCGACGGGGGCGTGCTGAACCGGCCCGAGTACTCGCGCTACGACGTCGCGGGAACGACCTGGGTGATCGAAGGCGTCGGCGTGGAACCGGACATCGTCGTGGACAACGACCCGGCCCGCGAGTACGCCGGCGAGGACCAGCAGCTGGACAAGGCCATCGAGGTCGTCCTCGACCTCCTGAAGAAGGCCCCGGTGAAACTGGCGCCGCCGCCGCCCCTGCCGGTCAAGAAGTAGCCCGCCCGGTCTGCGCGCGCCCGGGGTGTCTCGTCGCGGGACACCCCGGCGCGCCGGCCTCCTGCCACTTTTCCCGCGCGAATCCAGCGGGCTGCGACAGCCCTCCAGCTTCGTGTCTCAGATCGGTTCACCGCAGCCGCCCCGCGTGCCTCGAAACCTCACACTTCGTGTAGCCGGGACGGCTGGAAGCCTCACTTCGCGTAGCCGCCCGGCCGGCGGCCTCGCACGGATCTCGTGAAAACAGGCCTGATTCGCACCGGTGCCTCGTTCCTGGCCCCCTGGCACGGCTCTTGAGACAGGGGGTGATCGAGAACGAGGCGCAGGCATGCTGAATCGAACCACCACACCCCACGTGTCCGGCCCGGTCGGCACGACCGAATCCGGACGCGCCGCCGCGCAGGCGAGGGCGCGCTTCATGGCGCTCGTGCAGTCGCCGCTGCGCGCGGGCCTCCTCCGCTACCTGGGCGCCCGTCCCTTCGAGACCTACGACATCGAAGCGCTGATGCAGACGTTCGGCCGCATCCGCGTCGACGTGGCGAACTGCCTGCGCGAGCTGGTCAGCGCCGGCGTCGTGCGCGCCGCGAGCACCCACCCGGTGCACTACCAGTTCGCGCGCCCGACCGACCCCGAGCTGGCGCGCCTCGTCGAGGACTTCCTGGCGGACCGGCCGGGCGAGTCCGCCGAGGACCGTTCGCCGTCGATCCAGCGCTTCCGCGAGATGATCGGCCGCGACGAGAAGATGATGGTCATCTTCGAGTCGATCCGCACCGTCGCCAAGACGGACCTCTCCGTGCTCGTCCTCGGGCCCACGGGCTCCGGCAAGGAGGTCGTGGCCCGGATCATCCACGAGCTCAGCAGCCGGCAGCACGAGACGTTCCAGGCGGTGAACTGCGCGGCGCTCCCCGACTCGCTCTTCGAGTCGGAGGTCTTCGGCTACGAGCGAGGCGCGTTCACGGGCGCCTACGAGCGGAAGCCCGGCCGCATCGAGCAGGCGAACCACGGCACGCTCTTCCTGGACGAGGTCGGCGACCTCTCGCCGATGGCGCAGGCAAAGCTCCTGCGCGTGACCGAGGAGCATCGCGTGGAACGCCTCGGCGGCCGCACGAGCATCGAGGTGGACTTCCGCCTCATCTGCGCGACGAACCGCCCCCTCGAGGCGCTGGTCGGCGAGGGCACGTTCCGCGAGGATCTCTATTACCGCATCAACGCGTTCGCCATCCTCCTGCCCGCCCTGCGGGAGCGCCCGTCGGACATCCCCGTGCTCGCCGACCGGTTCCTCGCCAGGTACTGCGCCACCCAGGGGCTGCCCCTCGACGCCCGCCGGCTCGCGCCCGAGGCCCTGACGCTGCTCGCCGCGTACCCCTGGCCCGGCAACATCCGCGAGCTCGAGACGACGATTTCGCGCGCGGCCCTGTCGGCGCGCGACGGCATCGTCCGGGCGAAGGACCTGCAGTTCCTGCATCCCGTGGTGCCGGCGGCCAGGACCGAGACGCCGGTGCTGGTGCCCCTGCGGGACGTCGAGCGCGACCACATCAAGCGCGTGCTCGACGCGCTGCAGTGGAACAAGAAGCGCACGGCGCAGGTGCTGCAGATCAGCCGCGAGACCCTGTACCGCAAGATCGGCGAGTTCGCGCTCGTCGAGGAGAAGCGCGCGTGACGCTGACCGCCAGCCACCGATCGGGCCTGCACAGGGCGTTCGTGGCGGCCGTGTTCGTCCTCGGTCTCGCCGCGCTCGGAGACTCCCTGCTCTCGCTCCACCGGTCGCCGGTGTCCTACCTGTGGCTCGGACTGGCCGTCCTGACGATCGCGTCGGACTACGCCGGCGCGTTCGAGATCCCGGGGCTGAAGTCTCACGTCTCGTTCACCGAAATCTTCCTGTTCCTGCTGGTACTGCTCTTCGGCGGCGCGCCCGCCGTGGCGACGGTGTCGATCAGCGGCCTGGTCATCGCCTTGCGCCAGGGCTGCCGGGGAAAGCGCAGGGAAGACAGGGGCAAGAAGGCCGCGTTCGACATGGGCGAACCCGCGCTGTCGATGTGGGTCGCGGCGCACGTGTACCTCTGGTCCGGCGGGCTGGCCACCATCAAGGCCGGCGAGGCCTCCCTGGTGGCGCTCGCCGCGCCGACGCTCGCCATGACCGCCACGTACTTCATCCTGAACGGCGGTCTGAATGCCCTCGCCGTGGCCGGCGTCACCGGGCAGTCACCGCTCCCGCTGTGGCGGAAGTACCTCCGCGACCTGAGCGTCAATTACTTCAGCAATGCCTCGATTGCCGTCGTGATTGCCGTCACGCTGGCGTCCGGGAGCGTGATCGACGTCGTGAAGGCGCTGGCGGTCATCGCCCCCCTGGTCATCGCGCCGTACCTCAGCCTCTGGCAGTCGAAGAAGAAGCTGGAGGCGGACCAGCAGCACCTCGAGGAGAAGGACAAGCTCGAGGGTGAACTGGTCGAAACGCTCGGCATGACCGCGGAAGCCCAGGACCCCGTGAAGTCGCTGGGCCACATCCGCCGGGTGCAGAAGTTCGCCGTGAAGCTCGCCGGCCACCTGGGGATCACCGACGAGGCGGAACTTCGCGCCATCAGCTACGCCGGGCTCCTGCACGATTACGGCAAGACGAAGCTCCCGAGGCACATCCTGGACAAGCCCGGGTCGCTGACGCCCGCGGAATACGAGATCGTGAAGACCCACACCTCGATGGGCGCGGACATGATCTCCCGGATCCCGTTCAAGCTCCCTCTGGCTCCGCTCATCCGCCACCACCACGAGAACTGGGACGGCACGGGGTACCCGGACGGGATCCGGGGCGAGGCCATCCCGATCGGCGCGCGCATTCTCTCGGTCGTGGACTGCTACGACGCCCTGCGCGAGCGCCGCCGCTACCGGCCCGCCAAGACGCACGACGAGGCCATGGCCATCGTGCGCGAACGCGCCGGAACGATGTACGACCCCGACGTCGTCCGCGCCCTCGAGTCCATCCAGGACGCGGTCAGGTACGAACCCTACGAGGATGCGGGCGCCGAGCCCGCCGAGGTCGCGCCCGTCACGTCCAGCCAGGCTGCGCCGGCCCAGGAGAGCACCACGCCGCTTCCCATCGAGCTGCGCCTGTCCGACACGGAGACGCTGATCCAGCTGCACGAGGCGTTGTCGCGCCTCGACGCGGGCGCCGGCGTCACCGACACCTGCGAACTCGTCACGCGGCACCTCCTGAAGATCGCGCCGGCCGGCCTCGTCGTGTTCTACCGGCGCGACGAGCAAGCCGACGAGATGGCGGCGGTTTACGCGTCGGGCTTCGGAGAAGCCCTGGCGCGCGGGACCCGCATGCGGATTGGCGAAAAGGTGACCGGCTGGGTCGGCGCCTACGGCCAGCCGGTGATCAACCAGGACTCGGTCCTCGACCTGGACGAGCGCATGAGCGGGATCGAACCCCAGTTCCGAAGCCTGCTGAGCGTGCCCCTCAAGCTGAGCGGGACCACGGCTGGCGTCGTGACGCTCTACGCCCTCAGGAGGCGCGCCTTCAGGGACGAGCAGCTCCAGTTGATCGAACTCATCGCGGGCGAGGTGGCGGCCGCGTTCGACCGGGCGGTCCGCGCCGACGCGGCCCCCAGGCAGATGCAGGCCGAGACGACGGCGCCGGGCCCGGCCGGGGCCGGGGGCCTCGCCGAATTGCTGGCGACGGACAGCGGCGGCGAGCACGGCCGCACGCGCGCGGTCCTGTGCCTGAAGAACGAGGGAGACGCAGGCACGATGCTGCACGCCACGATGGCTCTCAGCAAGGCCACCCGGGTGGCCGACTTGATCGCCAGGCCGTCCGACGACTCGCTCGTCGTCCTCATGCGTGACTCGGATCCGGCGGCGGGTGCCCTCGTGATCCAGCGCATCGCGGCCGCCCTGCCGCCGGACGTCGCGCCGCCGACCGATCCCGACTCGGTCCTGCGCGTGGGCTTTGCCTGCAGCCCCCAGGACGGCGTGCGATGGCGGGATCTCCTGGCCGTCGCGCAGCACCGCTCCGGG
>CAZBIP010000026.1:0-24954 GCA_964491885.1 uncultured Vicinamibacterales bacterium | reverse complement strand
AGTCAGGAGTCAGGAGTCAGAAGTCAGGAGTCAGAAGTCAGGAGTCAGGAGTCAGGAGTCAGGAGTCAGGAGTCAGGAGTCAGAAGTCAGAATTCAGAATTCAGAACACGGAAGACCGAAGACCGAAATCAGAATCCAGAATTCAGTGTGATCGCCAGGGGGCGGGGGCGAGGAGCGCGTCGGCGACGGAGGCCGAGGCCCGCGCCACCTTCCTGATCGCCGCGTGGCGGCGCGTCAGCTTCTCGCGCGCGACGATGGCGCGGCCCGCGGCGAGGAGGCCTTCGCGAAAGCGTCCCGTGGCCTCGCCGGCCTCGGCGGGACCCCGCGCGAGCCGTTCTGCGACGGGTTCCAGGCAGGCGGCATCGCCGACCATCCTCAGCGCCTCGACGAACTCTGGCGGCAGGGTCTCGGCGGTCCCCGCAAGAGCCTCACGGAGGTCGTAGACCGCCACGCGGCTGTCCCGGTTCGCGAGCGCGAGATGCACGGCACCGCGCACCGCGCGCCATTCGAGCCGGTCCGCCGTGGCCGGCGCCGAGGCCTCCCGCGCGCGCGCGATCTCGATCAGTCGGTGCAGCGTCGGCAGCGGAACGCCGGCCGCGCCTGCCGGCACGAGTTCCCGCAACAAGGCCGGATCCGAGGGCTCGCCGGCCGCCGCGGCCTCGACGGCCATGCGGGGATCGACGACCGCCGGAGCCTCTGACGGGTCGGTGGAGGCCCACGCCCTGAGCGCGGGGCTGGGGTCGATGGCGAGCAGCTTGCGCAGCGGGGCCGTCACGTGCGGCATCGCGCGGGCCGCGGTGTCGAGCGCCTGGAGGCGCAGGGCGTCGGGTTGCTCGGTGTCGAGGCCGAACGCGCTCAACTCGTCGAGCGCCTTGGCCCCGTCGTCGTGCTCGAGGTGCGCTCCCAGCAGCGACACGGCGGCCGATCGCACTCGCTGGTCGGCGCCGCCGTCGTGCAGCAGGTCGACGGCGAGGTCCACGCTCCTTCGATCCGGCGCCGATTCGAGGGTCTTCAGAATCGCGGCGCGCGCCGCGGGCGAGTCGATCCGCGCGCAGGCGGCGACGAGGTGGGGGACCGCCCTGGCGCCGATGACGGCCAGGCGGGCGCCGGCGGCATCCCTCGCCCGCTCGTCACCGCCGCACAGGTCGTCGATCAGGGGCCCGATCGCGGCCGCCGCCGACCTGCGGATCGCCACCCGTCACTCCCCGGCCGGCCGGCGCCGCTTGCCGAACACCCAGGCCAGCCCGATGCTCAGGATGTACAGCGCGACCATCGGCCCGGCCATGAGCGACTGCGTCACCACGTCGCCGGTCGGCGTGATGACCGCCGACGCCACGAAGATGATCAGCACGGCGTACTTGATGTGCCTCCAGAGGAAGCTGGCGGTGACGATCCCCATCTTGGCCAGCACGAGGATCACCACCGGCATCTCGAAGATCAGGCCCATCGCCAGGAGCAGCATCGCGTAGAGCGAAAAGACCGGCGCGATGCGGGGCATGAACATCATGTAGTCGGTCGAGAACCCCGCCAGGAACTTCCAGGCCAGCGGAAAGAGGATGTAGTGGTTGAACGCCGCCCCGCTCACGAAGAACACGCTGGCCGCCAGGACGAACGGCAGCGCGAAGCGTTTCTCGCGGGCGTACAGACCCGGGGCGATGAACAGCCAGAGCTGCGCCATGATGAGCGGCGCGCCGATGACCAGGCCCGACAGCAGCGCGATCTTCACCTTCAGCATGAAGGCTTCGGTCGGCTCCGTGTAGATGAGCGTCGAGCCCGGGGGCAGCTTCTCGTAGAGCGGCTGCATGATGAAGGTGAAGATGCGGTCGATGAAGAAGACCGCGATCACCGTGCCGATCGCCAGGGAGATCGCGGACGCCACGAGCCTGCGGCGCAGCTCGTCGAGGTGCTCGAGGAACGACATGCGTCCCGACGCGTCGTCGGCGCCGTCCTCGTCGTCCCAGGCAGGGCGGTCGAGGGCCCGTTCCGCCGGGATCTGGCGGTCGGGCGGCGCCTTCCGGAACCGCTTCGGGATGAGCGTGGCGAGCGGACCCGGCTTCACGCGTTGGAGGAGGAGTTGGACGCCGGGTCGTCGGGCGACTCCGCCGTGCGCTCGGACGCGGGGGACGATGCGGCCGCGGGGGCTTTCTGGTCCTCGACGCGGATCTCCTCTTCGAGCGTGCTCCGGAGTTCATTGGAGGCGCGGCGGAACTCCCCGATGCTCCGGCCGAGCGACCGTCCGAGCTCGGGAAGCTTGCGCGGGCCGAAGATGATCAGCGCGAGCACCAGGATGATGACGAGCTCGGGCATACCGATAGAACCGAACATGTACACAACTCCAGTGGCTCCCGCCGTGCGCGCGGCCGCGGCCGCGCGGCACAACTTCCCCGGGGCCGCCCGGACCGGCATCAGCCGGCGCGGCGCAGCACGGCCTGCGGAGAGCCTTCTGGATCATAGGACCGGAGGCGCGCAGGGTCAAGGACGGAACCTGCGCCCGAGCCGCGAAGTCGTTGCCGCACCACAGGTTATCTGGTACGATTGACGCCATGCGTTCCGTCCGGTTGGCGGTGCTCGTGGCCTCGGTGGTCGTGGTGTCGGCGGTCGCCGGGAGCGTGTTCGGCGGCGCGGCCGGCAGTCAGGACCGCACGCCGGAACGCTACCGCCCGTTCACCGCCGCGGTCCGGCTCATCGAAACCAGCTACGTCGACAAGATCGACAGCGACCGGGTGGTCTACGGCGCCATCGCGGGCATGCTGCAGACGCTCGACCCGCATTCGAGCTTCCTGGACCCCCGCACGTACGCGCAGATGCGCGAGCGCCAGCAGGGGCGTTACTACGGCCTCGGCATCACCATCCAGGTCATCGACGGCGACATCACCGCCGTGAGCCTCTTCGAGGGGTCGCCGGCCTACAAGAAAGGCGTGAGGCGGGGCGACGTCATCGCGAAGATCGACAACGAGGAAGCCAAGGGCTGGACGAGCGACCAGGCCGCGCGGCGGCTGCGGGGGCCCAAGGGCACGAACGTGCACGTGTCCATCCGGCGGCGCGGGTACGAGCAGCTCATCGAGCTCGACGTGCCCCGCGACGAGATCAACATCCCGACGATTTCCGCGGCGGCGATGATCGACGCCTCGACCGCGTACATCAGGATCCAGGACTTCGCTGAGCAGACGGGGAGCGACCTGTCGGCGGCGCTCAAGGCGCTCCAGGGCAAGGGCATGAAGCGCCTGCTGCTCGACCTGCGAGGCAACCCCGGCGGGCCGCTCGACCAGGCGATCCGCGTGTCGAACGAGTTCCTGCCGAAGGGCCAGATGATCGTGTACACGCGCGGCCGCGTGGCCAACGCGGACCAGGACTACCGCGCGTCGGAGCGGGGCCAGCACATCGACCTGCCGCTGGTCGTGCTCGTGAACCGCAACAGCGCGAGCGCGTCCGAGATCGTGGCCGGGGCGCTGCAGGATCACGACCGGGCGGTGGTGGTGGGCGAGACGACCTTCGGGAAGGCGCTGGTCCAGTCGGTCTACCGGGTCAGCGAGGGGGCCGCCCTGGCCCTGACGACGGCCCGGTACTACACGCCGAGCGGCCGGCTCATCCAGCGGCCCTGGGACGGCACCTTCGACGAGTACCTGACCTACGCGGCCCGTTCGCAGGCCGCGCCTCGGGAGCGGCGGGCCGAGGACCTGAAGCACACGGACGGGGGCCGGCCGGTGTACGGCGGCGGAGGCATCGAGCCCGACCGGCGGCTCGAGGGGCCCATCGAAGGCTTCAATCCCGGCCGCTTCGCGAGGCTCCTGTACGCGAGGCAGGCGTTCGCCTCGTTCGCGCAGAAGTTCTCGGCGGTCGGCGACACGCGCATCACCGGCCAGTCGCACGACCGCACGCTCGTCGCGAAGGACTTCGCGGTCGACGCCGCGATGCTCGCCGCCTTCCGGGAGCACCTGAAGGGCGAGCGCTTCGCGATCGACGAGGCGGGGTTCGAGCAGGACCTCGCGTTCATCACGGCGATGATTCGCTACGAGATCGACCTCAACCTCTGGACGGTCGAAGACGCGCGTCGCCGCCTCATCGGGACCGACCCGCAGGCGCAGCTGGGCCTCGGCGCGTTCACCGAGGCCGAGCGGATGGTGCTCGCCGCCCGGGGCCGCGCGTCTCGCAGCACGCCCTAGGCCGGCCACCCCGCGGCCAGGCCGCCAGTGTCACACGGTTCGAAGCCATGCGTTTGCAGCGTCTGGAAATTACCGGGTTCAAGTCCTTCAGCGACCGGTCCGAACTCTCCTTCGATCGCGGCGTGACCGCCATCGTCGGGCCCAACGGCTGCGGCAAGAGCAACGTCGCCGACGCCATCGTCTGGGTGCTCGGCGAGCAGAGCGCGAAGAGCCTCCGCGGCGACCGGATGGAGGACGTCATCTTCAGCGGCAGCGACGCGCGCAAGCCCACTGCTGCAGCCGAGGTGAGGCTGATGCTCGCCGGCGTGCCGGCGCTGCCGCCGGGGCCGGGCGAGGCGCCCGAACTGGCGGACGACGAGGGGCGGCCGATGGTGCGGGAGGTGGAGGTCACGCGCCGCCTGTACCGGTCGGGCGAGAGCGAGTACCTGATCAACGGCGAGGTCAGCCGGCTGCGCGACGTCCACGAACTCCTGATGGACACGGGCCTCGGGGCCAAGGCCTACGCCGTGATCGAGCAGGGCAAGATCGGGCAGATCCTCAGCTCGAAGCCGGCGGACCGCCGCCAGTTGATCGAGGAGGCGGCGGGCGTGACGAAGTACCGCGCCCGGCGCCGGACGGCGGAGCTGAAGCTCGACGCGGCCCGGCAGAACCTGACGCGGATCGACGACATCATCTTCGAGGTCGAGAAGCAGCGCGGCACGCTCAAGCGGCAGGCCGCGAAGGCGCGACGGTACGGCAGGCTCCGCGACGAGCTCCGCCGGTGGGAGAAGGTGCTGTTCGCGCGCCGCCAGCGGGTGCTGGCCCAGGCCATCGCGGGGGCCGACGCGCGCATCGTCCAGGTGAGGGCCGACGAGGCCGCCGCCGCCGCCCGTCTCGCCGAGCGCGAGACGGCGGTGGAGCGCGTGCGCCTCGAGTCCGCCGAGCGCGAGCGCGAGGCGATGCGGATTCGCGAGGGCGCCCACGTCCACGAGGTCGAGATCGGGCGGCTGGAATCGCGCATCGAGGGCGACCGGTCGCAGGTCGCCGCGCTCGAGCGGCGCGCCTCGGATCTCGCCGCCGAAATCGAGGGCCTGCTCGGGCGGCGGGAGCCGACGGCCGCCGAGCGGACGGCGAGGGCACGGGCCGCGGCGCTCGCGGGCGAGGAACGGGACGGGGCTGCCGGCGCGCTCGCGTCCGCGCAAGAGGCGCAGTCGGTCCTGCAGTCGGCGCTGGACGGCCTCGAGGCCGACGTCGAGGCCGCGCGCGCCGAGCGGTTCGCCGCGGCGAGCGCCGCCACGGCGCTTCAGCACGCCGTCCAGAACGCCGCGGCCTCGCGCGAGCGCGTGTCGCGGGACCTCGCGCGCTGGACCAGCGAGTCGGCCGATCTCGACGTCGAGGACGGAAAGGCGCGGCGCGAGCGCCAGGAGGCCTCCGACGCGCTGGCCCACGCGAAGCGGCAGCTCGAGGCCGTCACGAGCGCCCGGGCCGCCCGCGAAGCCGAGACGGCCGCGCTGAGGGCCGAGCGTGACCTCACCGCCGCGAGCCTCCGTGGCCGCGAACAGGACCTGGCGGACGCGTCCGCCCGCCTCCGGTCGCTCGAGGAGTTCGAGTCCGCGCGCACGGCGTACGGGGACGGTGCGCGCCTGCTGCTCGCCGAGTCGGCGGGTGTCGTCTCCCACGCCGGCTCCGTCGCCGACCATCTCGACGTGACGCCCGGGTACGAGCGCGCGGTGGAGGCCTGTCTCGGCGACGTCCTGCAGTACGTGGTCGTGCCGAGCCACGATGAGGCCGCCCGCGCCCTCGAGGTCGTCCGGGAACGTGGCGCCGGCCGATGCGGGTTCCTCGTCACCGGGAGCCGGCCCGAGGCGGCCGCGAGCGCATCCGACGGGACGCCGCCCGTGCCCGGCCTCGTCCCCCTCGCGTCCGTCGTGTCGATCGCCGGTCCCCACGCGGAGGCGCTGAGGCCGGTGGTCGGCCGCGGCTGGGTCGCGCCCACGTATCGCGAGGCTGTCGCCGCGGCGGTCCTGACCGGCGCTCCCGTCGTCACGCTCGAAGGAGACGTGTGCCTTGGGCCGGGCCTCGTCGTCGGCGGGGAGCGTCGCGAGGGGAACAGGGGCATCCTGCAGACGAAGCGGGATACGCGCGATCTGCGCGAGCGCCTTGCCGCGGGACGCGCCGCCGTCACGACGCTCGTGGACACGGTGGCCGACATGGAGCACCGCCTGGCGCTCGGCGCCGCCGCCGTGGACTCGATGCGGTCCGAGATTCACCAGATGGAAATGGCCGCGGTCGGCTTCGAGCTGCGCATCGCGCAGGCGGACGACGACCTGGCGAGGATCCGGCAGAAGCGGGACCTCGTGGGCCTCGACGCCAGGCGGGCCGAAGAGGAGATCGCGGCGCTGGATGAGAGAGAGGCCGATGCCCGCGCGTCGATCACCCGGCTCTCGGGCGACCAGCGCGTCATCGACGAGCGGCTCGAGGCGGCGCAGCGGAAGCTGTTCGAGGCCAGGGACGAGGCCCGGCGCAGGGGCGACGCCGTCCGCGACGCGATGGCCGGCCACGCCCGGCTCCTCGAGCGGGCGGCCGCGGCGGCGCTCGAGGCGGCCAAGGCCGAGGAGGCCGAGCGGGAGCTCGAGACGCGCCTCGTCGCCCGTCAGGACGAGCGGCGCCAGGCGGGCGAAGAGCAGCAGCGCCTGACGCAGGCGCTGGCGGATGCCAGCCAGGCCCTGGACTCCGAGATCGAACGGCTCGGCCGTGCCCGCGACGCCGTGCGCCTGGCCGACGAGGCGGTTGCCGGCCTCCACGCCAGGGCCGGCGAAGCCGAGGCGGCCGTTCGCGAGGTCAGGCACGCCCTCGATGGGATCCGCTCGGCGCGATCGGAGGCCGAGGTCGCGCGGGCGAAGGCCGAGAGCGACCTCGACCACCTCGGGGCGGTGTGCCTGGAAACGCTGAATTGCGGGCTCGACGCGGTCATCGGCGAAGTCGAGCAGATGGAGCGCGACGGGGACGTCAGCCCGGACTGGCGCACGATCTTCGCGGACGAGCCGGAAGAGGACGCGCCCCAGGAGCCGGAGGGCGCGGCGAGGGCCGCAGCCGTCGCCGGAGGGGAAGCCCCGGACGCAGGGACGGCAGCGGAGGCCGCCGCGGCCGCACCGGCCGAGCCGCCGGCCAGGCCGATCACGCCTGAGGAGGCCATCGACGAGCTGAAGCGGAAGATCGAGAAGCTGGGCCCGGTCAACATGATGGCCATCGAGGAGTTCGACCAGCTCGACGCCCGCCACGGCTTCCTGACGACCCAGCGCCGCGACCTCGTCGAGTCGATTGCCTCGACGGGCGACGCCATCAGGAAGATCGACCAGACGACCCGCCAGCGCTTCCGCGAGGCGTTCGACGCGATCAACCTGCACTTCCAGCAGGTGTTCGCCACGCTCTTCGGCGGCGGCCGGGCCGGCCTCACGCTCCTCGACGAAGAGGACATCCTGGAGAGCGGCATCGAGATCATCGCGCAGCCGCCCGGGAAGCGGCTCCAGAACGTCCAGTTGCTCTCGGGCGGCGAGAAGGCGCTGGCGGCCATCTCCCTCATGTTCGCGATCTTCCGGTACAAGCCGAGCCCGTTCTGCCTCCTGGACGAGATCGACGCCCCGCTCGACGATGCGAACACCGGGCGGTTCCTCGAGATGCTCCGGGAACTGCAGGCCGACACGCAGTTCATCCTCATCACGCACAACCGCAAGACTATGGAGATTGCCGACCGGCTCTACGGCGTCACCATGGAAGAGCCCGGCGTGTCGAAGCTGATTTCGGTGAGGCTGAACTGAAGGGCGGGCAGGAACATCGGCCGGGCCGGCGCCGTCCAACCTCCATGTGGAGGGTCTCATGCGTCATGGTTTGACTGGCCGCTCCGCGGCGGCCGCGCTGGTTCTCGTGGCCTGGGCCGCGCTCCTCGCCGGCTGCGACGTCGTCGTCAATTCGATGGATTCCGGGCGCGCGCGGGCCGAGCAGGTCTGGGAGCGGTCGTACACGCTGACCGGCCCGGGGGCGCGCGTGGAGGTCGTGAACGTCAACGGCGCCATCACCGTCGAGACCGCCGACGGCGACACGCTCGGCGTGAAGGCCCGAATCGTGACGCACGGGGCCTCGGACGAGGCGGCGCGCGACTTGCTCAAGCAGGTCGAGATTCGGGAAGACGTCAGCGCCGGGAGCGTTCGTCTCCAGGCCACGTACGCGACACAGCCGCGCCGGGTCCCCCTGGAAGTGACGTACACGATCCGCGCCCCGAGGACGGCCGTGCTGAAGTTCGAGACGGTCAACGGAGGCGTCACCGTGAGCGGCGCCGCCGCAGGGCTGACGGCGGAAACGACCAACGGCAGCATCGAAGGCCAGGCCCTCGGAGGGGACGTCGAGGCGACGACCACCAACGGCTCGATCAAGGTCCAGATGGCGGCCCTCGGGGGCCGGGGCGTGTCGCTCGAGACGACCAACGGGTCGGTGGACCTTCGGCTGCCTGCCGACGCGAAGGCGACCGTCTCGGCGCGTTGCGTGAACGGCGGGATCGCCGTGAACGACCTGCCGTTCGAGCGCTCGGGTGAGGGGTCACGCCGCAAGCTCGACGGCACCATCAACGGCGGCGGAGCGGCCGTGCGGCTCGAGTCCGTGAACGGGCGCATCCGGATCGGCCGGGTTGCCCCGTAGCGGAGCGACGTCCGGGCGCGCCCCGGCCTCGGGGCCCGCTGGATACTCCGGACACACGCGTTGGCGGCCCGGCGCCCCCGGTCACGTGTGAGGCATGAACGAGGCGAAGGCCAGCCGATACCACCGGCTTCGGCGCCGAGCGGTCCTCCTGACGGCCGTCTGGGCGGCCGTGTGGCTGGCCGTGCTCGTCTTTTCCGGGTTGTCTTCGAGCCTGGGCCGCGCAACGGCCTCGGCTGCCTCCGGGCTGCCCTCCCTCCTGCGCCTGCCTGCCGGCGTCTCCCTCTGGGTGCTCGCGGTGGCCGCCGTCTACGAGGCGGGCGCGCTGCCTCTCGCGTGGTACGCGGGGTTCACGCTGGAGCGGCGCTACGGGCTCTCACGCCAGCGCGCCTCGGAATGGCTGACCGACCATCTGAAGGCGGCGGCGCTCCGGCTGGTCTTCACGCTGGCGGCGGCCGTCTGGGTCGCCGCATGGCTGGAGCGCTGGCCCGGCGGGTGGTGGCTGGCGGCGTGGTTCGGGGCCGTCGCCGCGTCCATCGGGGTTGCCTGGGCGGCCCCGGTGCTGCTCCTCCCGCTGTTCTACCGCTTCGTGCCCATGGCGGACGCCCGGCTGCGCCAGCGGCTCCTCGCGCTCGCGGCCAGGGCCGGGGCACCGGCGATCGACATCCTCGAGTGGCGGCTGAGCGACCGGACGTCGCGGGTCAACGCGGCGGTGACCGGATTGGGCCGGACCCGGCGCATCGTCGTGTCGGACACCCTCGTCGCCGACTACGAGCCCGACGAAGTCGAGGTCGTCGTGGCGCACGAACTGGCCCATCACGTCCGCCGCGACACACGGGTGGCGCTGGCCGTGGATGCGGCGGTCGCCGCCGCGGCGTTCCTGCTCTCCGACGCCGTCCTGCGAGCGATCTCGGCACCGCTCGGCCTCGCCGGAGGGCCGGCCGCCGCGGGACTGCCGGTCGTGGCGCTGGTCGTGATGTCGGTCGAGTGGATGGCCGCGCCCCTGGTGAACGCGGTCTCGCGGGCGCTCGAGCGCCGGGCAGACCGGTTTGCGATCGATCTCACAGGGAATGCCGCCGCCTTCGGCACGGCCATGCGCAGGCTGGGCGCCTGCAACCTTGCCGAGGACGCTCCCGGGGCGCTGGCACGCGCCTTCTTCCACACCCATCCCCCTGTCGGGGAACGATTGGCTGCCGCCAGGACCTGGGAAGCCGAGCGGGCCGCCGCCCGGGCTACGGGAGGCGGGACGTAACGACGAGTTCGCCCTGCATGTCGCGGCACCCGTCGTCGTTCGTCAGGCTGCAGTAGAAGCGGAACGTCCCGGCCCGGTCGGCCCGGAACTCGAATGTCACGGGGTTCCCCGGCGCCGCCCGCTTGGCGATGCGGTACTCGTCGATGGTGAAGCTGTGCGGGATGTCCTCGGCGACGAGGGTGATCCTGAGGACGTCGTTCGCGGCGACCTCGATGCGCGACGGCGAGAAGGCGAATTTCTTCGCGACGACCGTGACTTCCCGGCGCCCCTGTTCCTGCGCGAACCCGGCGCCGGCGGCCCAGGCGAAGGCCGCGACGAGCAGCAGGGAAACGGCGGCACGGCGAACCGGCGTCCCGATGGTCATCTGAAAGTCCCTCCTACCTCTTCTGACGAAGAAAGGGGCCGGAGAGTTGCTCCCCGGCCCCGAATCGAGGTGTCAGCCGGCGCTAGCGGCGCCGCTCGCGGCTGCCGCCCGGCCGTCCGCCGCGCCCGCCGGCGCCGCGATCCCGGTCGTGGGGACGGGGCCGCGGGCCCTGGGCGTCTCCGGAGCCTTCCGCCGGGGCGGCGTGCTCACCCTCCGCCGGCGCCGCGCTGCCGTCCTCTTCCGCCAGGAGCGCCTTGCGGCTCAGGCGGATCTTGCCCGACGGATCGATGCTGATCACCTTGACGAGGACCTGCTCGCCTTCCTTGAGTTCGTCGCGCACGTCCTGCACGCGGTGCCTGGCGATCTCGGAAACGTGCAGCAGGCCGTCGGTGCCGGGGATGATCTCGACGAACGCGCCGAAGTCGGTGATCCGCTGGACCTTCCCCATGTACGTCTTGTTGAGCTCGGCGGTCGCGGTGAGCTCCATGATGATCGCGACGGCCTTCTTCGAGGATTCCTCGTCGGCCGACGCGACGTTCACGCGCCCATCGTCCTCGACGTCGATCTTGACGCCCGTCCGCTCGATGATGCTGCGGATCATCTTCCCGCCGGGCCCGATGACGTCGCGAATCTTGTCGACGGGAATCTTGATCGTGACGATGCGCGGCGCGTAGGTGGAGACGTCCGACCTGGACGCCGCAAGCGTCGCGGCCATCGTGTCGAGAATCTGGAGGCGGCCCTGGCGCGCCTGCGCCAGCGCCTTCTGCAGCACCTCGGCGGTGACGCCGGTCACCTTGATGTCCATCTGGAGCGCGGTCACGCCGTCGCGGGTGCCGGCCACCTTGAAGTCCATGTCGCCGTAGTGGTCCTCGGCCCCGGCGATGTCCGTCAGCACGGCGTACTTGCCCGTCTGCTCGTTCATCACGAGGCCCATCGCGATGCCGGCCACGGGGGCCTTGATCGGCACGCCCGCGTCCATCATCGAGAGCGACCCGCCGCACACGCTCGCCATCGACGACGATCCGTTGGACTCGAGGATGTCGGAGACGACGCGCACGGTGTACGGGAACTCTTCCTCGGCCGGCATCATCGGGGTCAGCGCCCGCTCGGCGAGGGCGCCGTGGCCGACCTCGCGCCGGCCCGGGCCGCGCATGAACGCCACCTCCCCGACCGAGAACGGCGGGAAGTTGTAGTGCAGCATGAAGCGCTTGTAGATCTCGCCGTCGACCCGCTCGATCTTCTGCTGGTCGTCCGAGGTGCCCAGCGTCGTCGTCACGAGCGCCTGGGTCTCGCCGCGCGTGAACACCGCCGAGCCGTGGGTCCGCGGGATCGCGCCGACTTCGCACCAGATCGGGCGGATCTCGTCGAACGCCCGCCCGTCGAGGCGCACGCCGCGCTCCAGGATCTCGTCGCGCAGCACCTGCTCCTTGAGCCCGCCGATGACCGACTTGGCCGCCGACTTCCGCTCCGGTTCGTCCTCCGGGATCGCGCCGAGGAACTCGGCGACGATCTCGTCGACCTTCTGGTAGTTCTCGAGCTTGCCCCGGTTGCGCATCGCCTCGGCCAGCGGACCGTACAGCTTCGACTCGACGTCGCGCGCGAAGTCCGCGTCCACCTGCTTGGCCGCCACCTGGCGCTTCGCCCTGCCCGCGTCCTCCGCCAGCGCGTCGATGGTCGCGACGATCGACTTGATGGCCTCGTGGGCCGCTTCGAGCGCCTGGACGATGACGTCCTCGCCGACTTCCTTCGCGCCGGCTTCCACCATCACCAGGCCGTCACGGCTGCCGGCGACGATGATGTCGAGGGCGGACTGCTTGCGCTGGGCGTACGTCGGGTTGATGACGAACGCCCCGTCCACGTGCCCGACCCGGACGCCGGCCAGGGTCTTCTGGAACGGGATCTCCGACAGGGCCAGCGCCGCGCCCGCGCCGGTGATGGCCACCACGTCGGGATCGTAGTTCTCGTCGGCCGAGAGCACGAGCGCGATGACCTGGGTCTCGTGGTGCCAGCCGGACGGGAAGAGCGGCCGGATCGGCCGGTCGATGCACCGGCTCGTCAGGACTTCCTTCTCGGTGGCCTTGCCTTCGCGCTTGAAGAAGCCGCCGGGGATGCGCCCCGAGGCGTAGGTGTACTCGCGGTAGTCGACCGTCAGCGGGAGAAAGTCGATCCCGACGCGCTCCGACGGCGCGTAGCACGCGGTGACGAGCACCACGGTGTCGCCGTACCTGACGACGACGGACCCGTTGGCCTGCTTGGCCAGCCGGCCGGTTTCAATCGACAGCGTGCTGCCGCCCAGAGTGAGATCTCGCTTGTGCATGGTCGTGCCTTTCCGGCGCGGGGGCGTGGCTCCGCGTGGAACCGAAGCCCCGCCCGTTACTTGCGGATGCCCAGGCGCTCGATGATTGCCGCGTAGCGCTTCTGGTCCTTGCTCTTGACGTAATCGAGCAGGCGCCGGCGCTGGCCGACCAGCATCAGCAGGCCGCGCCGGGAATGGTGGTCCTTGGCGTGAACCTTGAAATGCTCGGTCAGGTAGCTGATGCGTTCGCTCAGGATCGCGATCTGGACCTCGGGCGACCCGGTGTCGCCGTCGTGCCGTTCGAATGACTTGATGAGTTCGGTCTTCCGGTCTTTCGTCAGTGCCACGTTTCGTCGCCTCCACGCACGGTCCAGCGCCGCGCCCTCGCGGCCCAGCCCCGCCGTATCCAATCAGGACAATCCCGCAAAACGAATATGTTACTCCAGCACGAGGGCCGGGCGCAAAAGCCCGCCCGCCGCAGGCTCCCCGATGCCCGCGAGGTGCCCGTCCGGCCCGAGCAGGCGCACCGATCCGCCGGGGCGCACAGCGGCCGACAGCCGGTACTGGCCGGGCGCGATTTCCCGGCCGTGACTCGCGAGGTCGAGCCCCTCGGCCGTCAGCGCCGCGGACGGCCAGTCCAGGAGCAGCCCCTCGAGCGGGACGAGCAGCGCCCCGACGTCCGAGTCGAGCACGCGTTCGAGGCCCACCGCGTCCTCGATGCGGAACGCGCCGCTGCGCGTGCGCGTCAGCGCGTCGAGGCATGCGCCGACGCCGAGCCTCGCCCCGAGGTCATCGGCGAAGGCCCTGACGTAGAAGCCGCTGGACGCCACCACGCGCACCGTCAGCAGGGACCCCTCCAGGGCGAGGAACTCGATGTCGGTGACCGTCACCGGCACGGGCGCCAGCGTGACCGGCTTGCCCCGCCTGGCCTGTTCGTAGGCCCGCACGCCGCCGACCTGTTTCGCGGAAAACGCCGGCGGCGTCTGCAGCCAGCTCCCGAGGAACGCCGGCAGCAGGCCCGCGACGTCCTCGGCCGACGGCATCGGCGCGCCGGGGGGCGCTTCCGAGACCGTGCGTCCGGCCGAATCGAGGGTGTCGGTGGTCCGCCCCAGCCGGACGACGGCGCGGTACTCCTTGTCGGGGCCGCCGAGGTAGCGGGCGAGCCGCGTGGCACGGCCGACGAGGAGCGGCAGTACGCCCGTCGCCATGGGGTCGAGCGTGCCGGCATGGCCGACCTTGGCGCCGCCGCACCGCCGGCGCACGACGGCGACGATGTCGTGGGACGTGGGGCCCGCGGGCTTGTCGACGACGAGGACCCCGCCCCGGCCGACGCCAGGGCCGGCTCCCTCCTGGGAGGGCACGTCAGCGGCCGCCCGGCCGGGCGGCCGCGGGCGGCGAACCGGCGGCGACCTCCGGCCGGACCCGCTCGAGGACGCGGGCCTTGACATCCGCCAGGGGCCCGCTCAAGGTGCACCCGGACGCGTTCTTGTGCCCGCCGCCGCCAAAACTCCGGGCCACGCGCCCCACGTCGATGTCGCCCTTCGACCGGAGGCTCACGCGCCACTGGTCCGGCCCCGCTTCCTTGAAGAACACGGCCGCCTGGATCGCCTTGACGCTCAAGGGCAGGTTGATCAGCCCGTCGGTCTCTTCGGGCGTTCCGCCGGACGCGACCAGCGTCGCGTCGTCGAGGCGGAGGACGGCCAGTCGCCCGGTGTCGTCCACGTCCAGGGTCTGGAGCACGGCCGCCTGGAGGCGCAGCCTGCCGATGGTATGGCTGTCGAACAGGGTCCGCGCGACGTAGACCGGGTCGGCGCCCGCCTCGACGAGCCGTGCGCTCGTCGCGAAGGTGCGCGGCGAGACGCCGGGGTAGCGGAACGACCCGGTGTCGGTCACGATGGCCACGAAGAGCTGCATGGCCATGTCCGGCGTGAGGGGAATGCCCAGCTCCTCGATGATCGCGAACACCATCTCGCCGCATGCGGCCGCCGCGCCGTCGAACCACTGGACCGACCCGTAGCCGGTGTTGCCCGGGTGGTGGTCGATGTTGACGACGGTCAGGCCGTCGAACCCGGTGAGGCCCGTGCGATCGAGGTCGCCGCACTCGAGGACGACCACCGCGTCGAGCCCTGGTGGCAGCGCCCCGGCGACTTCGATCTCCTCTGCGCCGCGGAACTCCGCGAGCTGGAGGGGCGGCGGGTCGCGGTGGACGACGCGGGCGTCGATGCCGAGTTCCTGGAGGGCCCAGGCGAGGGCGAGCGACGAGCCGATCGAGTCGCCGTCGGGCCGCATGTGCGACGTGACGGCCACGCGGCGGTGGCGCAGCAACTCCTCGCACACGCGCCGGCAGGCGCCCGGGTCAGTCTCGCTGTGAGGGGTCATCGGACGGCACGTCCTCGGGCGGGGCCTCGTCGGCCGGGGCGTCGCGCTCCCGCGCGGCGTCTTCTTCGTGAATCTCGTGGATGAGCTGCTCGATCCGCGCCTGGTGCTCGACCGACTGGTCGAAGCGGAACTCGATCTCGGGCATGCGCCGGAGCCGGAGCCGCCCGGCGAGCTGCCGGCGCACGAAGGGCTTGGCCCGCTCGAGCGCTCTGGCGGTTTCCTTCCGCGCCGCGCCTTCCGCCATCGTCGTGTAGTAGATGCGCGCGATCTGGAGGTCCGCGGTGACGCTGACGCGCGTGACGGTGACGAACCCCACGCCGCGGTCGTGCACCTCGCGGGCGAGGATGTCGCTCGTCTCGGTGCGGATCTGGTCCCCGAGGCGATCCGGGCGGAATCCCTGTGCCATCAGTCCCCTCGTGCCGGGTCAAGGCGGGCGGGAGCGCGGGCGGGGGCGCGCCCCCGCCACCCGGTCACTCCACCGGCGCCGGCGCCAGGCGCTCCACCGTGAACACCTCGATCACGTCACCGACCTTGATGTCGTTGAAGCGCTCGAGGCCGATGCCGCACTCCGTCCCCGCCTTCACCTCGCTGACGTCGTCCTTGAAACGCCGCAGCGACGCGATCTTGCCCTGGTGGACGACGACGTGGTCGCGGACGAGGCGGACCTGCATCTCCGCGGTCCGCGCGATGCGGCCCTCGCTGACGATGCAGCCGGCGATCGTGCCGAACTTGGGCACCTTGAACGTCTCGCGGACCTCGGCGCTCCCGACGCGCACCTCGCGGAACGTCGGTTCGAGGAGGCCCGCCATGGCCTTCTTGATCTCGTCGGTCACGTGGTAGATGACCGAGTGCTGCCGGATGTCCACGCCGTCGCGCTCGGCGAGGTCGGCGGCCGTGCGGTCCGGCCGCACGTTGAAGCCGATGATGACGGCGCCGGATGCCGAGGCCAGCAGCACGTCGGAGAGGTTGATCGCGCCGACGCCCGCGTGGATGATCCGGACCTTCACCTTCTCGTCCGAGAGCTTCGCCAGCGTGGCGGCCAGCACTTCGGCCGAGCCCTGCACGTCCGCCTTGACGAGGATCGCGAGTTCCTTGACGCTGCCCTCGGCGATCTTGTCCTTCAGGCCCTCGAGCGTCACCCTCGGCCCCTTGGCCCCGAGCGCGAGGTCGCGGGCCTGGGACTGGCGGTAGGTGGCCACCTGTCGGGCCTTCGCCTGGTCGGCGATGACCTGGAACGTGTCGCCGGGCGCCGGCAGGCCCGTGAGGCCCAGCACCTCGACGGGCGTCGAGGGCGGCGCCAGCTTGACGCCGTGGCCGCGATCGTCGATGAGCGCGCGCACCTTGCCGACCACCGACCCGGCGATGACCGTGTCGCCGACCCGGAGGGTCCCGTTCTGCACCAGCACCGTCGCGACCGGGCCGCGCCCCTTGTCGAGCTTCGCCTCGAGGACGGTCCCGTGACCGGGCGCCTTCGGGTTGGCCTTCAGCTCGCCGATGTCCGTGACGAGCAGGATCATCTCGAGCAGGAGCTCGAGATTCTGCTTCTTCTTGGCCGACACCGGCACGGTGACGGTCTGGCCGCCCCACTGCTCGGGCATCAGGCCCAGGTCGGACAGGTCCTTCATGACCCGGTCCAGGTTGGCGTCGGGCTTGTCGATCTTGTTGATCGCGACGATGATCGGCACCCCGGCCGCGCGGGCGTGGTCGATCGCCTCGCGCGTCTGCGGCATGACCCCGTCGTCGGCCGCGACGACCAGGATGACGATGTCCGTTACGCGGGCGCCGCGGGCGCGCATCAGGGTGAACGCCTCGTGGCCCGGGGTGTCGAGGAAGACGACCGGGCGGCTGTTGACGGTCACCTGGTAGGCGCCGATGTGCTGCGTGATGCCGCCGGCCTCGCGCTCCGCCACCTTCGTCGTGCGGATCGCGTCGAGCAGCGTGGTCTTGCCGTGATCCACGTGGCCCATGACCGTGACCACCGGGGCCCGCAGCACCTGGTCCTCGGGTTTGGTCTCCTCGGTTTCGACATCCACCAGCTCTTCCTCGAAGCTCCGCAGCTTGACGTCGGCCCCGAAGTCCCGGGCGAGCGCCGTGGCCGTCTCGGTGTCGAGCGTGGTGTTGATCGTCGTCATGATGCGGCGATCGAGGAGCTTCTTCAGGACGTCCTTCGCGCGCACGTCGAGCTTCTCGGCGAGTTCCTTGACCGTCATGGCTTCGGCCAGCGTGATCGTCCGCGTCACCGGCGGCGGCGCTTCGACGGCGGCCGGGCCCGGCGCGGACGCGCGCGAGTAGTCGCGGCGAGGACCGCGGGCGCCTGGCCGGCCCATCGGGCGCGGCGGCGGCGCAGGACGGCCGACGGCAGGCCTGGGCGGTGCCGTCGGGGCGCCTGGGCGGTAGCCCACGGCGGGCTGCTGCCTCACCGGCTGCGACGGCAGCGGCCTTGGGCCGCCGGTGACTGGCGGCCTGGACAGCCCTGGCGGCAGAGGCCGCGACGAGGGCGGCGCACCTGGCCGCGTGCCGACGGCCGGCGTCCTCGTGGCCGGGGCACCCGGAACCGGAGCCTTCGCCCTGACGGCCGGCGCGGGCTTCGGCAGCACGATCGTCCGCCCTGGAGGGGCGTCGGGCGACGGCGGCGCGATCTTCCGGGGCTCTTCCACCCTCAGGCGCAGCGTCGGGGGGACGACCCTGCCCGTCCGGGCCGGAAGCCCGGTCGCCGGGGCTGGCGCCTCGACGGCCTCGGCGGCCTCCGGGGCGTTCGGCGCTGGCGCGGCGGCTGCTTCCACCGCGGCCACCGGAACGTCCGGTGCGGGGGCGGCCTCGATTGGCGCCTCCACCGCCTCCACGGCCACCGGTTCGGCGGCTTCGGCAGTTTCGGGCGGCGCGGCAGGGACGGCGGCGACCCCGGCCGCCGGTTCCGCGCTGATTTCGACCGCCGGCGCTTCGTGTCCGGCGTCCGGGGGCACCTCGGCCACCGGGGCTTCCGCGACGGGCACGTCCGGCTCGATCTCCGCCTCGGGCTCGGCGGCCTGGACGGGCGGCGCTGGCGGCTTGATCGTCTTCACCAGGCGTGGAGGCGGCAGAGACGGCTTGGGCGGGGGCGCCGGCTCGGCCTTCTTCCCGGCGGCGGCCTTCTTCATCTTCGCGGCGGCACCCTCGGCGAAAATGTCGCCCTGGGGGAGGGTGATGCCGCGCTTCTTGGCCAGCCGCTCGACGAACTGGCGCGCGACCAGTTCCTCGACGGTGCTGGACGCGCTCTTGACGTCGATGCCGTGATCGCGCTTCAGCAGGGCGACGATCTCGGGGCTCGAGGTATCGAGCAGTTCTGCGATCTTGTAGATCCGGACAGTGGCCAACGCTGACCTCTACGCTTGCGATTGTGGTTCCGTCCCGCCCTCGGTGTCCGCGATCTCCGCGGACTCCGCCTCTCCGCCGTCGGCTTCGGCGACGATTCTGGCCGACTCGAGCACGGCCTGCGCCGTCTCCTCGTCCAGGCCGCACTCCACGAGGGCGAGGGGCCCGGCGGCGAGCACCTGCCCGGCCGTCGTGTACCCGGCGGCGCGAAGCGCGGCGACGACCTCGTCGTGGATGTCGGGCAGGCTCAGCACGGCGGACTCGCCGGCCTCGCCCTCGGCAGCCCCCGGGACTTCGAGGCCCTCGAACTGCAGTTCGACTTCCTTCCGCTTCTCTTCCTCGCTCTTGATGTCGATGCGCCACCCGGTCAGCTTTGCCGCCAGCCGCACGTTCTGGCCCTTCTTGCCGATCGCGAGCGAGAGCTGCCGGTCCTCGACGACGACCTCCATCACGCGTTCCTGCTCGTCGACGATCGTCACGCGCTGGACCTTGGCCGGGCTCAGCGCGTTCGTCACGAACAGCACGGGGTCCTCCGACCACTCGACGATGTCGATCTTCTCGCCGCGCAGTTCGCGGATGATGGCCTGGACCCGCGTCCCCTTCATGCCGACGCAGGCGCCAACCGGGTCGACGTCCCGCTCTCGCGAGTAGACGGCGACCTTGGCGCGGTCGCCCGCCTCGCGCACGGCGCCCTTGATCACGACGGTGTTGTCGTAGATCTCCGGCACTTCCTGCTCGAAGAGCTTCGTGAGGAGCGCGGGGTCGGTGCGGGACAGGACGATCTGCGGCCCTTTCGTATTGCGCGTCGCGGCCTTGATGACGGCGCGGACGCGGTCCCCCGGGGCGTAGCTCTCGGCGCGGGACTGCTCCTTGCGGGGAAGCACGGTCTCGATCCGGCCGACCTCGACGATGATGTCGCCGTTCTCGAATCGCTTGACCATCCCCGTGAGCACCTCGCCGACGCGATCGTTGTACTCGGCGAAGATGTTCTCGCGCTCGGCTTCCCGGACCTTCTGGAAGATGACCTGCTTGGCGGTCTGGGCGGCGATGCGGCCGAACCCCTCCGTCGGCTTGGGGAACTCCATCTCGTCGCCGACCTCGACCGTCGCGGCGACCTCCTCCCCGTACGCCTCGGCGTAGATGGCTTTCGCATCCTCGATCGCCATCTCCGTCGCCGGGTTCTCCACCGTCTCGACGACGGTCCGCACCGCGACGAGGTCCACGTGGCCCGTGTCGGGGTTGAACCTGGCCTTGAGGTTCTCGCCGTCCTTGAAGACCTTGCGCGACGCGGTGAGCACGGCGTCCTCGATCGCCGCGATGACGACGCCGGGATCGATGCCCCGCTCCTTGGCGAGGGCCTCGATCGTCTGCTGGACGGGATTGCTGCTGCCTGCCATGCCTAGAACTCCACTGCGAGACGGGCGCGTGCGATTCGCCCGCTCGGGATCCGCCGGATCTTGTCTGTTCCCACCGCCACGAGCACCTCGTCGCCGTCCATGCCCTGCAGCCGCCCCTCGACGTGGGTCTGGCCGTCGACGGGCTCCGCCAGCACGATCTTCGCGAGGCAACCCGCGAAGCGCCGGTAGTCGTCCGGCCCGCGCAGCGGCCGGTCGAGACCCGGAGACGACACCTCGAGGGTGTAACGCTGGCCGATGACGTCCTCGACGTCGAGGTGCGTCCCGACCTCGCGGCTCACGAACTGACAGTCGTCGATCGTCACGCCGTCGCCGGCGGCCGTGCCCGCACGCCCGGTGTGCACCGGCGCGCCGGGCTTGTCGAGGACGATGCGCAGCACCCACCCGCGCGCCTCGCGGCGGAACTGGAGGTCGAACACCTCGAGCCCGCGCCCCGCGGCGACGCGCTCCGCGATCGCGCGAATCTCCGCCAGCCTCCCGGCGGATGCCGGACCGTCCACCTCACAACCTCCCCTGAAACGCAAAAAGTGGGCCTGAACCCACTTCAAAGGTCTCAGCTGGGACTCTAGAAGCAACTAAGTATATCACCCGGCCGCGGACCCGGGCAACGGCTCGACCACGAGGTCGTAGCCGCGCGCCGCCACGATCCTGCCGTCGAGAAAGACGCCGGGCCGCGCCGTGCCGGGGTCGGCGCCGGTGAGATACACGCAGGAGTCGATCTCGGGGGCCTGGCTCTCGAGCCGGCCGCGCAGCACGAGGTCGTGCTCCGGCGACGGCCCGTCCACCAGCACCCGGACCGGCTCGCCGATCCGCCGGCGCTGGGCCGCCGACACCAGCCGCTTCTGCAGGGCCATGAGCGCGTTCCTCCGCTTCCGCTTGACGGGCGCGGGCACGTCGTCGGCGAGGGCGTACGCGCGGGTGCCATCCTCGTGGGAATACGCGAACACCCCGAGGTGATCGAAGCGGACGTCCCGCACGAAGCGGGCGAGGTCGTCGAACTCGGCGGGCGTCTCGCCGGGGAACCCGACGATGAGCGTCGTCCGCAGCGCGACGCCGGGCACGCGGGTCCTGATGCGGTCCAGCAGGCGCCGGTACGTGGTGCCGGTGCCCGGGCGCTTCATCCGCCGGAGCACCCCCGGCGCGGCGTGCTGCAGGGGCAGGTCGACGTACCTGCAAATCTTCCCCGAGCCCGCCATGACGTCCAGCACGTCGTCGCCGATGGTGGTGGGGTAGAGGTAGAGCAGGCGGATCCATTCGATGCCGTCCACGCGCTCCAGTTGCCGGAGCAGGCGAGCCAGGGCGCCGCGTTCGCCGCGATCCACGCCGAAGTACGACGTGTCCTGGGAGACGAGCAGGACCTCACGCACGCCCCGGGCCGCCAGGCTCCTGGCTTCCGCGATCACGGACGCCGCGGGGCGGCTGCGGTACGGGCCCCGCAGCGACGGGATGACGCAGAACGCGCACGCGTAGTCGCAGCCCTCCGCGACCTTGAGGTACGCGTAGTGCGGCGGCGTCGTCAGCGTGCGCGGCGTCCCGGCATCGGCGAGGTAGCCCGGCGGCCGCGGCCGCACCGGCGCCCCCGAGACGGCCCGCACGATCTCGGACACCTCGCCCGTGCCGAGCACCACGTCGACGTCGCCGATGGCGTCGCGGAGTGCCTCGCGGTGCCGCTCGGCGAGGCAGCCCGTCACGACCAGCCGCCTGCAGCGCCCGGAGGTCTTCAGGCCCGCCATCTCGAGGATCGCGTCCACGGACTCCTGCTGCGCGGGGCCGATGAACGCGCACGTGTTCACGACGATCACGTCGGCGTCGGACGCGTCGGGCGTCACGTCGTGCCCGGCTTCGCGGACGAGGCCGATCATGACCTCGGAGTCGACCAGGTTCTTGGGGCAGCCGAGGGAGACGAAGCCAATTCTCATCGGGATTCGGGATTCGGGACTCGGGACTAGGCGCTAGGGGCTAGTCAGTCCCGGCGAAACGGCCCCCTACGCGGCGACAGCCGCGTCGGACTAGCGCCTAGCGCCTAGCCTCTAGCGCCTGGAGCCCAGCCCCTAGCGCCTAGCGCCTAGCCCCTACGGATACAGTCTGTTGAGCGTCCGCGCGTACGGAATCGCCTCGCGCAGGTGGTCGAGGCCGCAAACCCAGGAAACCACGCGCTCGATGCCCATCCCGAACCCCCCGTGGGGCACCGTGCCGTACCGCCGCAGATCGAGGTACCACTCGAAGGCCTCCGGCGGCAGGCCGTGCTCCTTGATCCGGCTGACGAGCAGGTCGTAGTCCGCGATGCGCTGGCTGCCCCCGATGATCTCGCCATAGCCCTCCGGCGCCAGCACGTCGACGCAGAGCGCGACCTCGGGCCGTCCCGGCGCGGGCTCCATGTAGAACGCCTTGACCTTCGACGGGTAGTGGGTAACGGCCACGGGCCGGTCGAAGCTGTTGGCCAGGAGCGTTTCGTCGGGCGCCCCGAAGTCGCCGCCCCACTCGAAGGGTTGGCCCTTCTCGTTGAGGAGGGTGACGGCGTCATCGTAGGTGACGCGCGGGAACGGCTTCTTCACGAGTTCGAGCTTGGAGGTGTCCCGGCCGAGGCGCCGCAGTTCGGTCTGCCGCCGCTCGAGCACGCGCTCCACGACCGACACGACCAGGTCCTCGGCCAGCTCGATCACGTCGTCGAGCGTGGCGAAGGCGACCTCGGGCTCGACCATCCAGAACTCGCTCAGGTGCCGGCGGGTCTTCGACTTCTCGGCGCGGAACGTCGGCCCGAAGCAGTAGACGCGGCCGAGGGCCATCGCGTTGGCCTCGTTGTAGAGCTGCCCGCTCTGCGTCAGGTACGCGGTCGTGTCGTCGAAGTACTGGACGGGGAAGAGGGTCGTCGTGCCCTCGCAGGCCGCCGGCGTGAAGATGGGCGTGTCGGCGAGGATGAACCCGCGGTCGTCGAAGAACCCGCGGACCGCCGAGATGACCTCCGCGCGGACGCGCAGGATGGCGCTCTGCCGCTCGCTCCGGATCCAGAGGTGCCGGCGGTCCATCAGGTACTCGACGCCGTGCTCTTTCGGCGTGACCGGGTAGTCCGCCGATCCGCCGACGACTTCCAGCGACGCGACGTCCAGCTCGAAGCCGCCGGGCGCGCGGCTGTCGGCGCGCACGGTGCCCGAGACGACGACGGACGTCTCCTGGGTCAGGTGATCGGCCCGCCGGAACGTGTCCTCGTCCACCGCGGCCTTCGACATGACGGCCTGGAGGAAGCCGCTGCCGTCGCGGACGGTGAGGAAGTGGATCTTGCCGCTCGACCGGCGCGCGTGGAGCCAGCCGCGGATGACGACGCGCTGGCCGTCGTGCCGCGCGATGTCCTCGATGTAGGCGATCGTGCCCTCGTGCGTCATGGGGAACTCCGTGAAACCCCCATTGTACCCGATGGGCGCGGCGCGTCAGGGCAGCAGTTCGCTCACGTAGCGGCCCAGCACCTGCTGGAGCCGCGCGAACCGCGGGTACTTGGAGAGGTTCGCGCGCGCGGAGTGCAGCGTGCGCGGCATGTACTGGATGTACACCGGGTTGCGCCGCGTCGCGGTCTGGTAGCCGAAGGTCCCCAGGGCCTTGAGGTTCCGCTGCAGGGCCATCAGGTCGAAGCGCCGCCGGAACTCGGCCGGGCTTTCCGCCGCGCCCGTGCCTCCCCGCAGGGCGAGGAAGTACGCGACGTAGTCCTCCAGCGCCTCGTCGCTGATGTCCACGTAGGAGTCGCGCAGCAGCGACGCGAGGTCGTACGTGTCGGGGCCCATCCGGGCGTCCTGGAAGTCGATGATGAAGAGCTGGCCGGCGCGCAGCATGAGATTGCGGCTGTGGTAGTCGCGGTGGCAGAGGACGCGCCGCTCTGCGGCCAGCTCGGCGGCGATGGCGCCCGTCTCGGCCGTCAGCGCTTCGCGATCGGGCGCCGTGATCTCGGCGCCCCGGTAGCCGACGACGAAGTGCTTGATGAAGAACTCGAACTCCCACGTCAGCTTCGCGACGTCGAACGCGATCCCGTAAGGCACGTAGCGGTCGGACACCAGGTCGTCGCCCCGGCGCTGGATGGCCGCGATGAACTCGATGGCCTGGCGGTAGAGCGCCGCGTGCTCGGAGGGCGCCGCGGCGCCGAGGTGCGCCTGCAGCGTGACGTCGCCGAGATCCTGCAGTTCGAGGATGCCGAGGTCGGCCTGGTGCCCCAGAATCGCCGGAATGGGCACCGGCACCTGCGCCAGCAGGCTTGCGACGTTCACGAACGGCAGCGTGGCGGCGTCGAAGGGGGCGGTGTGCAGGGCGAGGACGAACGTCCCGCCGTCGCGCGGCATGACGCGGTAATAGCGCCGGTCCGACGCGTCGCCCGTGAGCGGCAGGACCAGCGCACGCGGCGGCTCGAGGTTCGTGCGTTCCAGGTACCGGGCAATCGCCTCGGGCAGTTCGACATCGGGGGTCGATTTCAGGATCGCCATCGCATCGCTTCCTTCAGCGGCCCGGCTTGCGCCGGCGCGCGTCGAGCGGCGAGACGAGCAGCGCGCCAAGCCGCGTCTCGCCCGGTTCCGGCCGGCGCCCGTCGTCCGGCGCCACGACGAGGCGCGAGAACCGGGCGTCCGGGGGCACCACCGCACCGTCCGCGATCACGCACTCGTCGAGCGCCGCCCCGGCGGCCACGCGGACATCATCCCACAACACCGAACGCGACACCCGCGTCCCCGCCTCGAGCGTCGTGCGGTCGCCAGCCAGGATCTCGCCCCGGCCCTCCTCCCGGCCGAGCGCGAGGCAGGTGTCGAGGTAGTCCACGGCCGTGCCGATGTCCGCGAACGACGCGTCCGAGATGAAGGCCCGGATGGAGCCGGGTTCGCGGGCCGTCAATCTCGAATTCAAAATCTGTAACAGCCGATGGAGAAGGCGATGTACGACCTAATTGTAATTGGGGCGGGACCCGGAGGGTATGAAGCCGCGGCGCTCGCCGGCCGTATGGGAAAAAAGACGGCCCTGATCGAGCGGGAGTATCTGGGCGGCGCCTGCCTGAACGTGGGGTGCATCCCCACCAAGACCTTCCTGCGCTCCTCGAA